>CAUJJN010000390.1 GCA_963204905.1 Pseudomonadota bacterium | reverse complement strand
TCGCAATGACGAAAATAAAATCAATCAGCCCTGGGCCACTGGCCCAATGCGGGACACCTCCTTTTGCCGCATCCGAAACCGGCGTCGGCCATTGGCCGACATGGCAAACGAACCTTAAACAAAACCCTTCATTTACGATCGGTTAAGGCTTCTGGTTTATGACTGGAGTTGTCCTCGTTTGGACACCGAGTGGCTCCTGTCCACTCTGTTTGACGCCTCCCTGTTAAACCACTTCAAGCCGCCGGTCTTCGGCGGCTTTTTTTTGTGTCATGACGCGACAGGTTCCCCGTCCGCGCGCTTGGAAACCATATTTCTGCTTTGTCCGCGCGCCCGCTGGACTCCTGCGCCGCCCGGCGTAATGATTTGTTCACCATAAACCCACCGCGCTTTGGATCATTCGGCGAGATGCCGGTGAAGCGGCAGAACGAATCGCACCCGCGCGCTAAGCAACCGGTGAGGCGAACGGCCTGATCGTCCAACGGCGGCGGAGCGGCACGATGAGCGTAATCAGTAGCGTGAGGCGTTAGGCGATGTCGGATCGTTCCCAAAGCGAAGCGGGTCTCGTCCAGTTCAGCGAGCGCCTGACCAATTCTCCGGCGTTCGGCACCCTGTTTCGCGAAGGCATGGACCTTGTCGAGGAAACCGCGGCCTATCTCGACGGCCCCGGCCGTAGCGAGGCCAAGGCACTCGATCGTCCGGTCAGTCTGACCTACGCCACCGAAAGCATGCGCCTGACGACGCGGCTGATGCAATTGGCTTCCTGGCTCCTGCTGCACCGCGCGGTCAAGGAAGGCGAGATGACGCTGACCCAGGCCAATCGCGAAAAGACCAAGGTCAAGCTGACCGCCGCCGAACCCGGCGCGGATGACATGCTGAGCAAGCTGCCGGAGCAGCTGCAGGCCCTGATCGCTCGCTCGGTGATGTTGCAGGCCAAGGTGCGCCGCCTCGACGCTACCATCCATTCGCCGTTGACGGAGCGTCCCGTGACCATCGGCAATCCGCTGGCGCCGCAGCTCAACCGGCTGCGCGCCGCCTTCGAGCGCCAGACCGGCTGACGCTTCTAACGGACCCAATTGCGGTCATGCACGGACTTGATCCGCGCATCCATCTCTCTGAAAATGATGGATTGCCGGGTCAAGCCCGGCAATGACGCCTCCACAAGGCCCGTTCCGCAGCCTCCCATTTCCATGCAAAAAGGCCCCGGCGCGAACCGGGGCCTTTTTGTATGTCTATCGCGGACATGTGTATCGCGGGTTGCCGGTCGGCCATTGCCGGCGGCGAGGCGATGCCTCAGTCCTTCTTGAGGAACCCGGAGAACTTCTTCTGGAAGCGCGAGACGCGGCCGCCGCGGTCGAGGAGCTGCTGGGTGCCGCCGGTCCAGGCCGGATGCGACTTCGGGTCGATGTCGAGGTTCAGCTTGTCGCCTTCCTTGCCCCAGGTGGAGCGCGTCTGGTATTCGGTCCCGTCGGTCATAACGACCGTAATGTTATGATAATCCGGGTGAATTTCGGCTTTCATGGCATACCTCTGGCGCGCCCGGCGCCTTCATTGCGATTGATCAAAGTACGGGATTTGCGGCGCTCTATAACGCACCCCGGATGCTGAGACAAGCGCCCGCGCGATTTGCCAGCGGGGGCGGCTCGGCTTATGGAGCTTGGGCTTCCCCGGAGCTGTTATAAAGCCCCACGGGGCTGCGACTGCGAGGCGAGATGAGTCCGGTATTGCGACGGAACGAACAGCGGCAGGCGACGGCGGTGGCGCTGCCGCACGATCCCGCCCCGACGGAAACGGTCGCCGAGGCCGACTTCCTGGAACAGGTTGTGGCCGATGCCGGCGAGCCGGCGAGCGAGCGCCGCAAGGGACTGCGTCCGCTGCTGGCGCTCGCGCCCTATGTCGCGCGCTATCGCGGCCGGGCTTTCCTCGCGCTGATCGCGCTGGTCGCCGCCGCATTGACCACGCTTGCGGTGCCGATCGCGGTGCGCCGCATGATCGACTTCGGCTTCAGTCCCGAAGGCATCGCGCTGATCAACAGCTACTTCAGCGTGATGCTCGCCGTGGTCGCGGTGCTCGCCGGCGCCAGTGCGTTACGCTTCTATCTGGTGACGACGTTGGGTGATCGCATCGTCGCCGATCTGCGCGGCGACGTGTTCGCGCATCTCACCTCGCTGTCGCCGCGCTTCTTCGATTCCGCGCGCAGCGGCGAACTGATTTCGCGGCTGACCGCCGATACCACGCAGATCAAATCCGCGGTCGGCTCGTCGGTCTCGATCGCGTTGCGCAATTTCGTGCTGTTCGTCGGCGCGGCCTCGATGATGGTGGTCACCAGTCCACGTCTGTCCGGTTTCGTGCTGGCGGCGATTCCGTTGATCGTGCTGCCGCTGGTCGCATTCGGCCGTTGGGTGCGGCGGCTGTCACGCAATGCGCAGGATTCGCTGGCGGACGCCACCGCCTACGCCACCGAGCTTGTGAGCGCGATCCGCACCGTGCAGGCCTTCACTAACGAGCGGATGGCGTCGACGCGGTTCAGCGGCGAAGTCGAAACCGCTTATGAGGCGGCGCGACGTTCGACGCAGGCGCGCGCGACGCTGACCGCCATCATCATTTTCATCGTCTTCGCCAGCGTCGTGATGATCCTCTGGGTCGGCTCGCGCGACGTGCTGCTCGGCGACATGACCCCCGGCCGTCTCGGTCAGTTCGTGCTCTACGCGGCTTTCGCGGCGGCGGGTCTCGGCCAGCTCAGCGAGGTGTGGGGCGAAGTATCGTCGGCCTCCGGCGCGGCCGAGCGGTTGTTCGAGATTCTCAACGTCAAGCCGGCCATCGTCGCACCGCCGGTGGCGCGGCTGTTGCCGGAGCCGGCACGCGGAGACGTCGCGTTCAACGATGTGCGTTTCGCCTACCCGACGCGGCCGCAGGCCAATGTCGTCGACGGCATTTCCTTCTCGGTGCGCGCCGGCGAGAAGGTCGCCATCGTCGGCCCATCCGGCGCCGGAAAGAGCACGCTGTTTCATCTGCTGCTGCGGTTCTACGATCCCGCTTCCGGCGAGATTTCCTATGACGGCGTGCCTATCAGGTCGGTATCGCCGCAGGCGGTGCGGCAGCGCATCGCGCTGGTGCCGCAGGAGTCCGTGGTGTTCGCCGCGAGCGCGCGAGACAACATCCGTTTTGGTCGCCTCAACGCCAGCGACGCCGAGGTCGAGCGCGCCGCCGATCTCGCGCACGCCAGCGAATTCATCAGGCGACTGCCCGACGGGTTCGATACGCCGCTCGGCGAACGCGGCGTCACGTTGTCCGGAGGTCAGCGCCAGCGCATCGCCATCGCCCGCGCGATCCTGCGCGACGCCCCGCTGTTGCTGCTGGATGAAGCGACGTCGTCGCTCGACGCCGAATCCGAGACGCTGGTGCAGACCGCGTTGGAGGAACTGATGCGCCATCGCACCACGCTGGTGATCGCGCATCGTCTCGCCACCGTGCTGTCGTGCGACCGCATTCTGGTGATGGATCAGGGCCGCATCGTCGAACAGGGCACCCACGCGTCGCTGGTCGCGGCGAACGGACTGTATGCGCGGCTGGCGCGATTGCAGTTCGAACGGGCGTAACACCAGATGCTGCGTCATGCCCGGACTTGATCCGGCATCCAGCTTCTTCGAAAATTCTTGCGATGATGGATTGCCGGGTCGAGCCCGGCAATGACGTCTGAATTCAAGGCGTCCACGCCATCCGCAGCACGGGACGGCCCGAGGTCGGATTCACGTCCTCGCCGGCGTGGGCAAAACCGTTGCGCTCGTAGAAACGGATGGCGCGGGCGTTGTCCTTGTTCACCAGCAGCGTGACGATCGTGGGCGACAATCGTTTGGCTTCGTCGAGCAGGGCCGCCGCCAGCTTCGATCCCCATTGCTCCGGCGCGACCACGATCTGGTCGAGATAACCGGTCTTATCGATCGTGACGAAGCCGAGCATTGCGGAGGCTTCTTCGGCGACGACGATTTGCGCGGCGGGAACGAGTTCGTTGCGCCAGCGTTCGCGCCACCACGCCACACGCGCGGCGAAGTCGATCGACGGATAGGCCAGTTGCCATGTGCGTTGCCATAGCGCGATGGCGGCGTCTTCGTCGCTCTCGCGATAGGGGCGCAATTGAAACGAGGCTGTCATCAGAACACCGCCGTCATGTCCGGGCTTGTCCCGGGCATCCACGTTCTTTTCTCAAGGTATATTGTAGGGCGTGGATGGCCGGGACATAGGCGAGCGAAGCGGCAACGTTCTTCGAACGGCTTTGACCGGCCATGACGAGGTAGAAAACTGCGCAATAATTCGCCCACTATCTTTCCGTCAGCTTCAGTTCGATGCGGCGGTTGCGCTTATAGGCCTCTTCCGTGGCGGCGGTGTCGAGCGGCTGGAATTCGCCGAAGCCCGCGGCGACGAGGCGCTGCGGCGGCACGCCGAGCGACACCAGATATTGCACCACCGAGATCGCGCGCGCCGCCGACAATTCCCAGTTCGATTTGAACTGCGGGCTATTGATCGGCCGCACATCGGTATGGCCATCGACGCGCAACACCCAGGCGAGTTCGGTCGGGATCTTCTTGTCGAGATCCTTCAACGCGTCGGCGAGCTTGTCGAGTTCGGCTTTGCCTTCCGGCAGCAG
>CAUJJN010000389.1 GCA_963204905.1 Pseudomonadota bacterium | reverse complement strand
ATTCGCGAAACCATCGGCGCAATGGGTGAAGCCAAGAAGCTCGGCTGGAACGTCGATTTCCTCGGCGCCACGCCGACCAACGTGCTCGAGGTGCCGGCGCTCGGCAAGGAAGCCGTCGAGGGACTGTATGCCGCGGCGGGGTTCGAAATTCCCTATGAGGATACAGCTCAGGGCAAGGTGAAGGATTGGCTCGCGACCTACAAGAAGGAGTTCGGCAACTCGGCCAACACTCAGGCCATCATCGGCTACAACGCCATGATGACCTTCGCGCACTATGCGAAGAAGGCCGGGAAAGATCTTACCGGGGCGAAGATGCTGGAAGCTCTCGAGTCCGGCGACGTGTTCCAGGACATCTTCAATTCACCGCCGACGAAATTCTCCAAGACCGACCACCTGGCTAGCACCGTGACCCAGGTTCAGCAGGTCAAGAATGGCCGCTGGATCCTTGTCAAAGACAATCTGACGTTCTAAAGCGGCTTCGCTTCCCTCGATCGATCGACTGTCATGGCTGGGCTTGTCCCGGCCATTGGCTTCTGGGGGCCACCTGGAGTCGCTTGCGGCAGTGAATAGTCGCGACATCCGGTGTGCTTGGCGGCTGGTCGACGAATAGGCGATGCCGGACGTCGCCAATTTGCGGTTCAGCAAACAGCAATGCACCAAGGCTGATATCAAGAGTTCGCGGCTATTCAGAAGCTGCGCGATCGATTGATGGGGAATTTGGTGTACGAGCACATCTTGATATCGAGTGACGGCTCCGACCTGGCGCAGGTCGGCGTGGAGCACGGCTTGAGCCTGGCGAAACTGCATAGCAGCAAAGTCACGGCCGTGACAGTCACTGAGCCTCTCGGCGGCCAGTTTGCTTTCGCGTCCGATCTATGGTCGCCCAGTCAGGATGAAATTGCAGCGTATGACAGGGCTCAGGCAGCAGTCGCGGAGCGTATACTGACGCGTATCAGGCAAAGCGCCGAGGCGCTGGATGTGCCGATCGATACCGTGCACGTTTCCTGGCGTTTGCCAGCCAGTGCGTTGGTGGAAACCGCCGAGCAACGCGGCTGCAGTCTGATAGTGATGGCGTCTCATGGCCACACCGGCGTGAGTCAGGTCATGCTCGGAAGCCAAACCGCTCGGGCGGTCGCAACATCCAAAGTGCCCATTCTCGTGGTTCGTTGACGGATACGCTGGCACAACAGCGTCGCAGAACGGGAATCTTTGGCAGTGTAAGTGTGCCACACGGCAGAGGACAAAACATCTTGCGATCAAAAATCATAATTGGGCTGACGTTGCTTTTGGCGTTGGCGGCAGCTTCGCCGTCTTTGGCCGCGAACGCACGGCAGGGACAACAACTTGCGAAACTCTACTGCATGAAATGCCATGCCATCGACAAGGTCAGTCCCAGCCCGTTCTCTCTGGCGCCGCCATTCCGAGATTTGCATTTGCGGTATCCGGTCGAGGATCTCGAGGAGGCGCTCGGCGAGGGCATCACCACCGGACACCCCAGCATGCCGCAGTTTCAGTTCGAGCCTGATCAGGTCGCTGATTTCATTCAGTTCCTGAAATCGTTGGAGCCGTCAAAATAACGGTGGTGTCGACACGGCCCAAGTCGAGGATGTCTCCAAATGGCACTCGACGCTGTCGAGGCGTAAAATGCTCGTCCGTCTCGGTCGTGGCGCGCTTGGTTCGCTGTGGAGGGTGCGTGATGTTTGATCTGGAACAAGAATCTCGCTGCAAAGTGAGACCAGAATGACATCGTTTATCATCCCGTGAAGCTGATGGCCGAAACGAAGCTCCTCGCGGCACGACGGCTGGTTCGACGGGATGTTTTCAGATTGGCGGCGGCCGGAGGCCGATGCCGCTCAAAGGAGGCGCCGGGTGAGTGATTTGTCAGGAACTCGTTACGACGAACGGTTGCCGCGCTATACGAGCTATCCGACCGCTCCCCAATTCTCGAACGCGGTCGCGGCCACATCCTACGAGCATTGGCTCGCGAGCGTCCCAGCCTCCGCAAAGACATCGCTGTATTTTCATGTGCCGTTCTGCCGTTCGATGTGTTCGTACTGCGGCTGCCACACCACCATCACGCAGAAGAATGAGCCGATCGACGACTATGTCGATGTCATGCGACGTGAGATCGAATTGGTCGCGCGCAAGATCACCGCGCCGCTTGGCGTGCATCATATCCACTTCGGCGGCGGAACGCCGACTATCGTTGCACCGGAGGTGCTGCGTTCGCTGACGGCGTCGCTACGGCGGCTGTTCGATATTGCCACCGATGCCGAGCTTGCTGTCGAGATTGATCCAAGAACGTTGACGCCGGAGATGACGGAGGCGCTCGGCCAGAGCGGCTTCACCCGTGCGAGCCTCGGCGTCCAGAGTTTCGATCCCCGCGTTCAGAAGGCGATCAACCGCGTTCAGAGCGTTGAATGTACTGCCGCCGCGGTGGATGGCCTGCGCGCGAACGGCATTCGCGGCATCAATTTTGATCTGATCTACGGGCTTCCGCTGCAAACGGTCGAGTCCTGCATTGCCACTGTGAATGACTGTCTTGCCATGCGGCCGGACCGCCTCTCCGTGTTTGGCTATGCCCACATCCCTGATTTCAAGAAACATCAGCGAAAGATCGACGAGGCCGCTCTTCCAGGCGGAGCCGAACGGCGCGAGCAAGCCGAAGCGATCGCACGAACGCTGGTGGCGGCCGGCTATCTCCGGATCGGGTTTGATCACTTCGCGCGGGCCGATGACGCGATGGCGCGGGCTCAGGCCGAAAGTCGGTTGCGGCGTAATTTTCAGGGCTACACCACGGACGTGTGCGAGGCATTGATCGGCTTCGGCGCCTCCGCCATCGGCCGTCTGCCACAGGGTTACGTGCAAAACGAAGTGGTGATCGGTCGCTACGCGGAGCGCGTCAAGCAGGGCGAGCTGGCGACGGTGAAGGGATATCGTCTGACCGAGGACGATGCGTTGCGTGCCGAGCTGATCGAGCGTGTCATGTGCGATCTCGCTGTCGACATCGAAGAGGTCTGCACCCGCCGCGGCGCTTCCACCGTGAGCCTCGCGCCTGTGATGGCGCGCCTGCAAACGCTCGCTGACGATGGCGTGATTCGCTTTAATGGCTCGCGGATTGAAATCGCCGATGACGCCCGGTTGCTGGTTCGCAGCGTTGCCGCAGCCTTCGACGCATATCTGATGCGGTCGAACAGGACCTACAGCCGCGCTGTGTAGAGAATCTCCGGCACATCGCGCCGCAATGGAGAACTGCCAATGCGCGACTATCCAGCGAATGTTGCAGCTGTCGCGCCGGAGGTCACGCCGACGATCGGGAGTGCTACCAACCTGATCGAGCGGCTACGTCGGACTTTGCTGTTTTCCGATCTCGATTGTCGGTGCCGGGATACGCTCGCCGCTGCACTTGACAGATTCAGCGCACTGGAGCGCCGGCGGCTGTCGCGTCAAGGTCTCACTTACGCGCGCGACCACAAAGATCGTATTGCCGCGATCCTCACGTTGTTGTCGGAACTCGACCAGATGACTGAGGGTGAGCAGGACCGCCCGGTGTTCGAGGAGATGGCGCTATTGTTCCTGGAAATCGCCAGCAGCGCTCAGGCTGGCGCCGTCGTGTTGCGCGCGATCGAGGATCGCGAATAGGCAACAGCTCCCATCACGGACGAGGTGGCTTGAAGGGGAGGCATGCCTGTCAGCATGCCGTCGCGCAGCCTGTCCTGCGGTCCGGGGTGAGCTTACGCCGCGCGCAGCAGCCGGCGGAGCGGCGTTGAGCTTCGTCGAACGGATCGTGTTTCAAATCTTGCGTGCGGTCGGCCGTCCCCATGCAGCGCCAAGCCGCACTCGCGTTGGTGCGTCATCGCCTCTATGATTGCGGCGGAGAAAGATGTTCCAGCAGGAGAATGTTTGATGTTCATCGCCATGAACCGGTTTCAGGTCAAACCGGGAGCCGAGCAGGCGTTTGAGACGTTGTGGGCCAGCCGCGAGTCGTATCTTGGAGAGATGCCCGGATTCGTCGAATTTCATCTGGTGAAGGGGCCGGTCGCGGAAGATCACACGCTTTATGCGTCGCATACCGTGTGGGCGGATCGGGCATCCTTCGAGGCCTGGACCAAATCCGAGGCGTTTCGGCGAGCCCACGCCCGCGCCGACAACAAGACCGGCGAAAGTCTGTATCTCGGGCACCCCAGGTTCGAAGGGTTTGAGGTGTTGCAGACCGAGCGGAAATCCGGCGCGTGATACGAAAGCTTTCGCATCCGTGCTTCGATACGCGAGTGCCGGACGGGCTTTGCCGATCGTAAGCGCGGTTGTACGATAATCTTTGCCACATCGGGAGCATTGCGTACGCTATTGCGGCGCGTGATAGCTCCGGTCGCGTTTTCGGTCTAACCTGCCCCGACATTCTCGCAGCTACACGTTGCTGTTTGCCGACGACCCCTCGGTTCCGCATTGGAAGTCTCCCTTGAAAGCTGCCTACAGCGAAGGTCATCGCAGCCACGATCCGCAGTTCTTTCTGGTGCGCGGTGTGGTGAAACGCACCACCGAGCAGCCGGAACGCGCCGATCGCCTGCTGGCGGGCGTCGAGGCAGGCGGACATACGCTGATCGCGCCGCAGGAGTTCGGGCAGGGACCGCGAGCGCGGGTGCATAGCGCGGACTATCTCGCTTTTCTTGCCGAGGCGTGGGATGCGTGGTCGGCGCTCGGTGATTCCGGCCCGGAAATGATCGCCAACATTCATCCGGTTCGCCTCGCGGCGACCTATCCGACGCATATCATCGGCAAATTGGGCTGGCACACCACCGACACCGCATGCCCGATCGGTCCCGGCACCTGGAAAGGCGCGTGTGCCGCTACCGATATCGCGGTTACGGCCGCGCAACTGGTCATGGACGGCGAGTGGGCAAGCTACGCGTTATGCCGACCGCCGGGACACCACGCTTTCGCCGATATGGCCGGCGGTTTCTGCTTTCTCAACAATTCCGCTATCGCGGCCGCGCATTTGCGGCAGCGGCACGAGCGTGTCGCGATTCTCGATGTTGATGTGCATCACGGCAACGGCACACAAGGCATCTTCTATGAACGCGGCGACGTGCTGACAATCTCGATTCACGCCGATCCGGCCCGGTTCTATCCGTTCGTCTGGGGCCACGTTCACGAACGCGGTATCGGTGCGGGACTGGGCGCCAATCTCAACATTCCGTTGCCGCTGGGCACCGGCGACGACGGTTTCCTCGCGGCGCTGGTGCGCGCGAAGGCGATGCTGACGGCGTTCGCGCCGGGTGCGTTGGTCGTGGCGCTCGGGCTCGATGCTTCCGAACACGATCCATTGGCAGGACTTGCTGTGACCACCGGCGGTTTCCATCGCATCGGCGCTGCGATAGCATCGATCGGCCTGCCGACCGTCTTCGTGCAGGAAGGGGGCTATCTCTCGGATATCCTCGGCGCCAATCTCACCGCTGTGCTCGGTGGTTTTGAGCAGAATTGCTGATTGGCCGCCAAGCTGCCGGCAGACATGAATAGCGAGCATGGAGTGCTGCAATGAGCCGTATTTCGATCAAGACCAGGGCCGATCTGCCGGCGGCGTTGCAGCCGTTGTGGGACCGTATGACCACCTATGGGCCGTTCGAAAATCAGGCCGGCGTGATGGCGCATCGGCCGCCGATCTTCGATCATACCTGGTCGATGCTGGTGGCGCTGGCCGATGAGGGCGTGATCAAGAAACGTCATCTGGAACTGGCGCTGGTCACCGTCTCGCTGCTCAACCAGTGTACCTACTGCGTGTCCCATCACGCACCGAAACTGGCGGTGCAGGGCGTCTCAGAGGAGGGCGCCGCGCGGTTGCTTGACTATAAGGACCACCCCGAACTCGACGATCTCGACAAGCTGGTTGTCGAATATTCGATCGCGGTCACCACCAACTGGAATCGTACCCGCGACGAAATCTTCGAGCGCCTCAAACAGCACTTCAGTGAAGCGCAGATCGTCGAACTGACATGGCGGATCGCCTTGTGCGGGGCCTTCAATCGTCTCAACGACATCCTGCAACTGGATGTCGAGCAGGGCGTCACGGTGCGTGAGGCGGCGGAATAGCTATTTGAGGCTCGGGAATGTCGCGTCGTTCTCGCGCATGAAACGGGCAAAGCGTGCGTCGCCCGCATAGGCGATGTTGATGCGTATGGCTGGCGGCTTGGGTACTGCTTCCGGATTGAAGGCCGAGCCTGGCGCGAGCAGGATGCTTTGCGCGGCGGCGATCTTCGACAGATGCTTGTCGTCGATATGAGGCGGCAACTCGCACCACATATAGAATCCGCCGCCGGGATGACCGAAGACCTGCAGTCCGAGTTTTGCCAGGCTGTGATGGGCTGCGGCGGTAGCGACCTCGATCCGTCCGCCGAGACGTTTGAGGTGGCCGCGATAGCGTCCGCTGGTGATCAGGTCGTAGATGATCTGCTCGACATAGCCGGAACTGTTGGCGCGCGTAATCATCTTCAGATCGGCCAGCGCGCCGATCGTATCCGTATCGGCGGCGATGTAACCGGAACGCAGGCTGGCCGACAGCGTCTTGGCGAAGGTACCGACATAGATCACGCGATCAAGTTGATCGAGGGCGCCCAGGCGTGGACTGCCGGCCGGCAGAATATCGGCGAATGGATCGGTATCGACGATCCGGAGATTGTGCTGGGTCGCGACCTGCATCAGCCGATACGCAACCGGCAGTGTGATCGAGCAACCGGTCGGATTGTGCGCGAGCGACTGCGTGAAGAACAGCTTCGCACCGGTGGCGATGGCGAGGCGCGCAAGTTCGTCAGGATCGGGGCCGTCGGCATGACGCCGGACGCCATGAAGCTTCGCCTTGGCCAGCCGCAGTTTGCCGAACAGCGGATAGTAGCCGGGATTGTCGACCAGCACAGGGTCCCCCGGCTCGATGAAATGCCGCACGATCATGTCGAGCGCGTCGTTCGCACCCTGGGTCAACAGCACTTGCGTTGGATCGACGACAATCGACCGCTCGGCCAGCGTCAGCGCAATGCGCTGGCGTAAAAGCATCAATCCGTAGGGGCTGCCGTAGCTTTCCGGCAGATGGCGCTTGCCGGGCCGTGTCACCGGCCGTAGATGCGCGCCGACCTCCGAGCCCTCCATCCATGCCGCTGGCGGCCTGCCGTCACCGATCCGCACTTCGTAGCGCTTGTCGAGCTGTTCGCGCAGCAGCCAGACGATATCGACCGCCCCCACCTTGTTCGGCGACTTCTGCTCGGCGCGCCGGGGGCGATGCGCTGAAACATAGAAACCGGAGCCGGGTCGGCTTTCCACCTGTCCAGACGCAACGAGGCGCTCGTAAGCATCGACCGTCGTGTTCTTGGAGACGCCGAACGTCTTGGCCGCGACGCGGATCGACGGCAATCGTTCGCCGGGACGGATCAGTCCGCGCTCGATCCGGCCGACGATCGCATCAAAGATGCTTTCGACGCGCGATCGCGAAACACGAATCTCTGGCTGCTCAACTGTACCCATGGGCCTGTTGGTACGGGGCTTCCCCAAAATGCACAAAGCGTTCCTTGCACTGTACCCATCCGCGCGTACGGTTCAACCAACGAAGGCCGATAGACAGGCCTGATGATGGAAAAGGTGAGGAATGACGATCTCCGGACATGGCCGCAACCGCAGCGCGCGTATCGCTGGTTTTCATCGCAAGACCCCGGCCGAACGGCTCGATCTCGTCGCGGCATTCGCCGGGCTGGACCAGCCGACCGTCGATCACCTCGCCAACATGGGCAACCTGCCGGTGCAGCTGGCCGACAAGATGATCGAGAACGTCATCGCCACGATGAACGTGCCGATCGGCATCGCCACCAATCTGCGGATCGATGGCGAGGATGTTCTGGTGCCGATGGCGACCGAGGAATCCTCGGTGGTCGCGGCGGTCTGCAACGCCGCGCGTCAGAATTACGCCGGTGGATTTACCACCTCGGTATCAGGCGCCTTGATGATCGCGCAGGTTCAGGCGGTGGGCGTATCCGATCCCCACGCGGCGCGATTGCGCTTGCTGGAGAAGCGCGACGAGATCAAGCGCATCTGCGACGACTGTGATCCCCTGCTGGTCAAGCTGGGGGGCGGCTTCCGCGATCT
>CAUJJN010000388.1 GCA_963204905.1 Pseudomonadota bacterium | reverse complement strand
CGTCCAGTCCGTGCCGCCGTACTCCTTCGGCCAATGCGGCACCGCCCAACCCTTCTTGTGCAGGATGCGCGTCCACTCCACCATGTCTTCCTTGGTGGTGTGGCGGTTCTCCGACAGCTTCTTCTTGATGGCGGCCGGAACGTTGTCGCGGAAAAACGCGCGGACTTCCTCGCGGAATGCCTGTTCTTCCGGGGTGAGACTGAGATCCATGATGGGCTCCTCAAATACGATCAGATTTCACGGCGTTATCGCGAGGCGCGAGGCGACGAAGCAATCCAGTTCTTCATTTTCGGTCTGGATTGCTTCGCTCCGCTCGCAATGACGAAGCAAGCGACTTACTGCACGATCTCGAACAAACCGGCCGAGCCCATGCCACCGCCGACGCACATGGTGACGACCGCGTACTTCGCCTTGCGGCGGCGGCCTTCGATCAGCGCGTGGCCGGCGAGGCGCGCGCCCGACATACCGTAGGGATGGCCGACCGAAATCGCGCCGCCGTTGACGTTGAGCTTCTCCGGATCGATGCCGAGCTTGTCGCGGCAATACAGCACCTGCACCGCGAAGGCTTCGTTCAGCTCCCACAGGTCGATGTCTTCGACCTTGAGGCCGTGACGCTTGAGCAAACGCGGCACCGCGAACACGGGGCCGATGCCCATCTCGTCCGGCTCACAGCCGGCCGAGACGAAGCCGCGGAAGATACCGAGCGGCTTGAGGCCCTTCTGCGCGGCGAGCTTATCGCTCATGATGACGGTAGCGCTGGCGCCGTCCGAGAGTTGGCTGGCATTGCCGGCGGTGATGCAGCCGCCTTCGCGCACCGGCTTCAGCGAGGCGAGGCCTTCCGCCGTGGTTTCCGGACGCGGGCCTTCATCCTGCGACAGCGTCACGTCCTTGAACGAGACTTCCTTGGTATCCTTGTTCACCACCGCCATCTTGGTGGCGATCGGCGCCAGTTCGTCATTGAACTTGCCGCCCTGCTGCGCCGCCGCGGTGCGGCGCTGGCTCTCCAGCGAATACTCGTCCTGACGCTCGCGCGAAATGCCGTAGCGCTTCGCCACCGTCTCGGCGGTGTCGAGCATCGGCATGTAGATGTCCTTGTGCATCTTCACCAGTTGCGAATCGACCGCATGGAACGTGTTGATGTGGTCGTTCTGAACCAGGCTGATCGATTCACCGCCGCCGCCGACAGCGATCTCGACGCCGTCGAACAGCACGGAGCGCGCCGCCAGCGCGATCGCCTGCAGGCCGGAGGCGCACTGGCGATCGATGGTGGTGCCGCCGACCGTGACCGGCAGGCCGGCGCGCAGCGCGGCCTTGCGGGCGATGTTGCCGCCGGTCGTGCCCTGCTGCATGGCGGCGCCCATCACCACGTCCTCGATCTCCTTGGGATCGAGCTTGGCGCGCTTCACCGCATGCTCGATGGCGTGGCCGAGCAGGGTCGCGCCTTCGGTGTTGTTGAGCGCGCCGCGATAGGCCTTGCCGATCGGGGTGCGGGCGGTGGAAACGATAACGGCTTCGGTCATGAACGACCTCCTGTTGCTTGTTTCGGTGGATGTTGAAGTGTGGGTGATGGTTGCTGACGGCGCAATTCATGGCGGGACAACTTGCCCACCGCGGTGCGCGGCAGTTCGTCGACGAAGTCCAGCGCCGCCGGCAACTCATGCTTGCCGAGCTTGCCGGTCAAAAACGTCCGTAATTCGTCCAGGGTAAATGCGTCGGCGTCCGGCTTCAGCTTGACGAACGCCTTGGCGGCCTCGCCGCGATAGTCGTCCGCCACGCCGATCACCAGAACCTCGTGCACGGCGGGATGAGTATAGATCGCCTGCTCGATCATCTGCGGATAGACATTGAAGCCGCCGGAGATGATCATGTCCTTCTTGCGGTCGACCAGGTAGAAATAGCCGTCGTCGTCCATGTAACCGATGTCGCCGGTCAGGAAGCGATCGCCGACGAAGGCGTCAGCGGTTTCCTCCGGCCTGTTCCAGTAGCCGCGCGTGACGTTCGGCCCCTTGATGCGGATTTCGCCGGTCTGGTTCGGCGGCAGCACCCGCGCGGGGTCGTCAAGCGCCACCACGTCGAGTTCAATGCCCGGCAGCATCAGGCCGATGGAGCCAGGCTTGTCGGGTCCCGTCGGGGGGTGGCCGGTGCCGGGCGAACAGGTTTCGGTCATGCCCCAGCCGCTCTTGAGCGTCAGCCCGGTCTTGCGCTCGAACACCTTCGCCACCTCGACCGGCAGCGGCGCGCCGCCAGAACCTGCGGCAGCGAGCGAGGACAGATCGCGGCTTTCCAGAGAAGGATCGTTGGCCAGCGCGATCCACATCGTCGGCACGCCGGGAAAGATGGTGGCGCGCTTGGTCTCGATATCGCGCAACACCGCGCCGACATCGAAGCGCTGATGCAACGAGATCAGGTTGCCGTAACGGATGCAGCCGAGCAGGATCACCGTCAGCGCATAGATATGGAACAGCGGCAGCACGCAGATCACGCGCTCGACGGTGTTGCGCTCGGCGCGCGCCCTGGCGCCCCAGATATCGTAAATTGAAACGGCCGAGGTGAGATTGCGATGGCTCAGCATCGCGCCTTTCGGCAGGCCGGTGGTGCCGCCGGTGTATTGCAGCAGCGCCACGTCCTCGACGTCGATGGCGGGCCATTGCGCGGGCGGCGTGGCGCCGGCGATGAATTGCCTGAACGTCATCGCGCGGGAATCGTCCGGCAACGCGGTCTGCGGGGTGCCGACCGCGCCCCAGTCGTCGTCCTCGCAAACGATCAGCTTGTCGAGCAGGCCCTTGGCGAGAAACCGCAGCGCCATCGGCAGCAGCGCGGAAAGATTGCTGGTGACCAGCACCCGCGCGCCGCTGTCGGTGAGCTTGTGCGAGAGCGCGATCTCGCCGTCGAGCGGCGACAGATGCACGAGCCGCGCGCCGGCCTTCAACGCGCCGAAGAAATTGATCGGATGGTCCGGCGAATTGCCAAGAAACAGCGCCACCGAACGGCCCTTGCCGATGCCATCACGCAGAAGCGCCGCCGCGACCTGATCGACGCGCGCCTGCAAGTCGATGAAGCTGATGGGACGATCGCGAAATTCGAGCGCCGGCCGCGAACCGTAGTCCGCGACCGCCGTGGCGAGCAGGTCGGGCAAGGTGCCGCGCGCGATCGGAGCATCCCATCGCACGCCTTCCGGATAAAACTGCTCGCCGGGGTGAGTCATCGAAACGACTTCCGTTGCTTGAAAGCAAAGACAGCGCATCCGTTCCCTCCCCCCATAGCCCGTCGAAGTCGGACGTAAACGCCCTTTTGGTGGGGGAGGGTCAGGGAGGGGGGTAGGCCACAAGCTTTGTGCTCGTGAGACCCCCATCCCCAACCCCTCCCCGCAAGGGGAAGGGAAGCGCACGACACTGCGCTCGCAATCATTCCGTTCACGCCGCCTTGTTCGGTGCGGCGAGCGAGGCGAAGGTCTTGCCTTCCGCAGCGAGTTTCTTCAGCAGCGGCGCGGGCTCCAGCGACGGATCGTTGGTCTCATTGGCGTAGTACGACAGCCGGTCCGCGACGTGCTTGAGTCCGACCTGGTCGGCGTAGAACATCGGGCCGCCGCGATAGATCGGCCAGCCGTATCCATACAACCAAATCACGTCGATATCGCTCGGACGCGCGGCGATTCCT
>CAUJJN010000387.1 GCA_963204905.1 Pseudomonadota bacterium | reverse complement strand
TCCGGCTGACCGTCGCGGCTGATCCGCGCGGTGGCGCCGACGCTGAGTTTGGGCATGTGGATGCCGGGCACCTCGACGTCGAATTCGAGCACGTTGTCGATGGCGATTTGGAACATCGGTTCGGCCTGCGGCGAGGCGGGCGCGCCGACGATCGTATGGACCTTGGTAACGAGGCCGGCCGTCGGCGCACGTAACGAGATGGGGTTGCGCGAGCCGCCGGCCGGCGATGGCGTCAGCTTGGCCAATTCCTGATTGGCGGTGACGATGTCGCCTTCATGCACCAGCAGTTCGGTGACCTTCGACCCTTCGGTGTCGACGTTCACCACGGCCTCCTGCTTCGGCACCACGAAGCCGGTGACGCGGACCATGTCGGAGAAGCAAGCCTGCTTGGCCTTCACCACGCTGACGGTGACGCCGTTATTGTTGGGTGTCTCGGCGGCCTGAAGCGGCGGGATCGCGGCGCTGCCAAGCAGCGCGGCGAGCGCCAGGGCGGACGACAGCTTGCCGAAATTCCCCGACGACCGTTGTGGCGCAGCGGCAATGTCGGGCGCCACGGACGGCTGGCGGTGAGGTTCGATCATGAACGGCGTTGCCTGTCGGTGAGAATGGATCTGCGAGGCGGTGGCGTTATTTCGCCGCGGTCTTGGTCTGCATGTTGACCACCTGCACGCGGCGGTTGGCGGCATCAAGCGGCGCGTCGGGCTTTTTCAACCGGGTCTCACCGTAGCCGACCGTGACCAGATCGTTGCCAGCGATTCTGAACTTCTCGACGAGGTAGGTCTTGACCGCGTCGGCGCGGCGCTCCGACAGTGATTGATTGTAGCTGTCGCTGCCGGCGGCATCGGTGTAGCCGGCGAGCAGGAAGGTCGAGCCCTTGAGGTCGGGATTGGTGAGCGCGCGTCCCAGCGCCTCGACCGCCGACCTGGCGTTTTCGCCGATGGTCGCGGAATTGTAGTCAAAGTTGATTTCGAGATCGATGCCGGGTCGCTGGTCCGCGATGGTGGCAATCTGCTGCCGCTCGCCGGAGGACAGCGAGCGCGTGGCGCGGTTGCGCAGCGTATCGATGAAACGGGTATCGGTCGGCGAGGTCGTGGCTTCCGGCGGCGGCGTCATCGAGAGGCTGCGCGTCAGCGGCTTCTTCGGCGTCAGCGCTTGCAGGATCTGCCCTTCGGAGACTTCGGCGGCGCTTGCGATGCCTGCGCCCATCGTCATCAGCACGCCGGCGGTCACCAGTGAACGAAGCGTCTTACGGCCGTGCTGCTTCAATACGGTTTTCATAATGAAATCCTTCCCCAACAATACGAACGTCAAACCCGCCACACCGGGCTTCAAAATACACGAGGGAACGATCGACCGGTCGGCCGCTGCCTCGCGAAAGTCAACTCAGTTCACGCCGTAGCCCTCAAACTCCTTGACGATGTTCGGGTCCATCGCCTTGGCGTTGGCGATGTCGAGTTCGCCGGCGGCCGCTGCGCCGCTGCGCTGCTTGGCGAGACCGCGGCCGTAAAGTGAGGAGGTGAGGCGCGGATTGGCTTTCAGGGCGGAATCGAAATCAACGATGGCGTCCTTGGCCTTGCCGCTCTTGAGATAGAGCAGGCCTCGGCTGTCGAGCGCGTCGACGAAGCCGGGACGCAGCCGCAGGGCCTCGTTGCAATCTTTCAGTGCATTCGAAAGCTCACCGACGACGGTTCGGGTCCAGCAGCGATTATTGAGCGCCTCGACGTCGGTGGGGTTGAGCTTCAGCGTCTCGTCGAAGTCCTTGATGGCGGCGCTGTAGGCCCCTTTGCTGGCATAGACCTGCCCGCGCCGGTAAAGCGAATTGACGTCCTTCGGGTTGGCGGCAATCTTGGCATTCAGCGCCACCACCGTCGGCTCATGGGCCAGCGATGCCACGCTCGTTTCGGGGCGGGGCGGGGCAGCGGTTACAGCAGGCTTGCTCTCGGAGGGTCTGACCTCCGCAGGTTTTACCTCCCCCGGTTTGACTTCCGACGGTTTCCCCGGCTCCGCTTTGGTCTGGACCGGCGGTTTGGTCGGCTCGGCGACCGGCGGCGGATTGACCTGCTTGACTTCGGGAACGACCGGCGGCGGCACCGCCTTGGGATCGAGCTTGGCGACCTTGCCGCCGGCGACGAACGCAAAGTCTTCCGCCAGCGAGGACGAAATCCACGGCACCTGTTCGCTGCGCGAGGCGCGGGTGACGCCGACGCGGGTGCGGTTCAGTGTTTCCTCGGCGGTGAGATCGGGAACGCGGATTTCCTTCAGCAGTTCACCGACAAAGAGGCTGCGGTCAGCCCCGGAATCCGTCACCACGGAACTCAGCGCCGCGGAATACATCACCAGCGTGCCGCTGGGCGCAATCACCGGAGCCAAGCCTGCCGAGAAGCTGCGGAAGCGGCGCTCGAACGGGTTGCGACGCGAGGCGTCGAGCAGCGCGATCTTCACGCCCGCACCCCGGCTGTTGATCTCGCCGAGGATGGTTTCGAGGCTGAAGCCGTCGCGGCGGACGTCGGCCTCGGTCCATATCTGCGCATCGACCGGCAGGATGTAGCTCTGCCGGGCCGACTGGATGCCGAAGCCGCTGAAGAAGATCAGCGTGGCGGAGCCCGGCTTGATCCGGCCGTAGAATTTTTCCAGGGCCCGGCGCATGGCGTCACCGGTCAGGTTCTCGCCGATTTCCACCTCGAAGCCGTCGCGCTTCAATTCATCGGCGACGTCGCGGGCATCGTTGACCGGTTCTTTGAGCGGGGTTTCGTTGTCGGGATACTTCGCATTGCCGATGACAAGGGCGAGGCGTTCCCCGGCGGCATGGGCCGCGATGACCGGGAATAGGGGTGTCGCCAGCATCGACAGGGCGGCGACCAGGGCAATACGCAATCTCATGAGGCGATGGTCCGCGGAAATATGAAAAGTGAATTCAACAACAGATCCACGACCGTACCCCACGCTCCCGTATTTTCAAATAGCCCCTCTTGATGTGGAGGCCCTTCGCGTCCGCGCTGGGGCAATCGACCGCAGCGCGGCAGCCTGTAACGGCAGATCGCCTGCCGCGAGAGCGGGCGGTTATTTGGCCGCGTGCTCTTTCTCGACCACGTTGACGATCTCGACGCGGCGGTTCTCCGCGGCATAGGGATCGGCGGAGTTCTTCAATCCACCCTTGCCGAAGCCGGAGGTGACCAGCAGATCCGGCGAGACCTTGTAATTGTCGACCAGAAAACGCTTGACCGTTTCCGCGCGCCGCTCCGACAGCTTCTGATTGTAGTCGTCGGTGCCCTTCGCGTCGGTATGGCCGCCCAGCATCACCACCGAGCCCTGCAATTCGGGACTGGTGAGCGCCTTGCCGAGGTTGTTGAGTTGCGGTTCGGCGCCTGCAGCCAGCTCCGACGAATTGAAGTCGAAATTGATCTCGACATCGACCTTCGGCCGCTTGGCGGCGATCTCGGCCATCTGCTGGCGATCGCCGAGCGACAGCGAACGGCTCTGGCCGCGCACGCGCTGGATAAACGCGGTGTCGGCGTCGCTGAGGCTTGCGCGCGTCGATCCGCTCAGGCTGCGGGTCTTCGGCTTCAGACCGTCGATGATCTGCTGCGCCGACAATTCGCCGGCTACGGCCGATTGCAAAGTGGGCGACACGACAAAGCCGCCAGCCAGGATGGCGAGGGCAAGGGTGGTGCCCAGATATTTCCGCCGGCTCATCATCTTCATCTCCGTTCGATTGAAAGGTTTTGATGGCCGTTACTATGATCCGCGCTTTCCGGGAGGAATGTGATTTTGATCACATTGGACCTGACGTTGCCCAGAAGCGCGGACCGTAGAGCGGCTCGCCCCGATAAGACGCGGGTCGGATCGGCTAGGTTCAAAGACAGGCGCGGCCTGCGTCTCGGCGGGCTTTGACATTTGCCACCGCACTGGTCTGTATGGGCGCAAGAAACGCAACCAGAGGACCATCCGTGTCACAGACTTACGAAATCTTCGCCATCCGCTACGCGACGATGGCCCCGCGCACGCCGCAGATGAATTTCCTGAGCCCCGATCCGCACGAGACCACGGCGTCGGACCTCGACTATTTCGTCTGGCTGGTGCGTGGCGGTGGCCGCTCTATTCTCGTGGATACCGGCTTCAACGAGGTCGCCGCGAAAGAGCGCAGCCGCACGCTGACGATCAATCCGGCCGATGCGTTGCACGCCTTCGGTGTCAGCCCGGAGAGCATCGGCGACGTGGTGGTGACGCATCTGCATTACGACCATGCCGGCAATCTCGATCGCTTCCCCAACGCGCGGTTTCATCTACAGGATCGCGAGATGAGCTACGCCACCGGGCGCTGCATGTGCCACGGCATGCTGCGGCATCCGTTCTCCGTCGAGGACGTGACCTTGATGGTCCGCCATGTCTATAGCGACCGCGTGACATTCCATCAGGGCGAGGGCGAGATCGCCCCGGGCGTGACGCTGCACCACGTCGGCGGTCACTCCGACGGCTTGCAGATCGTCCGGGTGCCGACCGCGCGCGGGCCGGTGGTGCTGGCCTCCGATGCCGCGCACTACTACGCCAATCTGCATCGCCGCAGCCCTTTCCCGATCGTCTATAACGTCGGCGACATGATGGAGGGCTGGGCCACCGCGGAACGGCTGGCGGGGCATCCCGATCGCGTCATTCCCGGACACGATCCGCTGGTTTGCGAAATCTATCCGCGTGTCAGCGAGAAAGCCGACGCTTTCGCGCTGCATGTTGCGCCGTCGCACTCATTCGCGAAGACGGGAGCTTGAACAGCGTGTCAATTCGCTAACCTCCGTCATTGCGAGAAGCGAAGCGACGAAGCAATCCAGTCCTTGCTTTGTGGCCCCTGGATTGCTTCGCGTCGCTCGCAATGACGGTGGAGCTAACCCCTAATACGCGTCGACCTCGCTCATCGGGCGGCTGGCCTGCACCAGATCGAGGCTGTCCTCGATTTTGCCGAGCAGCCGCGCGAATTCCTTGCGTTCCTGGGCGGTGAGGCAGGAGAGGATTTCCTCTTCGCGGCGCAGCAGGCGGGGGATCAGCTCCTCGTATAGCGCCTGCCCCTTGCTGGTCATCGCCAGGCGGAACTCGCGGCGATCCTGCATGTTTTCCACGCGTTCGATGAGGCCGTGCTCCAGCAGCGACGTCACCGCGCGGCTGATCGTCGATTTATGGGTGCGGGTGCATTGCGCGATGTATTGCGCGCTGCAGGCTTCGTTTCGGAAGCCGAGCGTCGCCATCACCCGCCACTCCGGAATGTCGAGGCCATAGCGGGCGCGATACTCGCTCGATAGCGCGGCGGAGACCTCGGCGCCGAGCCGGTTCAGCCGGAATGGCACGAACTTGAACAGGTCGAGCTTGGCCAAGAACGGCTCCAAAGTTTCAGTTGACGAACGGGGCGGCATACCGTTTAGATAGTTGCAAGTGAGACTATCTCGCGACAGGGATCGGAGCAACAGCCAATTCGGGCGGGGTGGCCGTTTCGGCCGGTGCCCCTGCGGATTGGTCCTGAGGGCGTATACGGATCGGCATGACTCACCATATCACCCAATTCGGTTATCGCCGCCATCCGGATCAGGAGCGCGGCACTGCGGACCCCGCGCACCATGCCGTCGTGGTGGTCGGCGCCGGACCGGTGGGGCTGTCGCTGGCGATCGATCTGGCGCAGCGCGGCCAGTCGGTGGTGCTGGTGGATGACGCCGATCGTATCGGCGAGGGCTCGCGCGCCATCTGTTTCTCCAAGCGGTCGCTGGAATACTGGGATCGCCTTGGTGTCGGCGGGCGCATGGTGGACAAGGGCGTGGTCTGGAGCGTCGGGAAGATCTTCCATGGCGAGCAGCAGCTCTACCAGTTCAACTTGCTGCCCGAAGACGGCCACAAGATGCCGGCCTTCATCAACCTCCAGCAGTACTACGCCGAAGCCTATCTGGTCGATTTGATCCGTGACTTGCCCGCGGTCGATCTGCGCTGGCGCAACAAGGTGACGGGGCTGGAGCAGCGCAACGATCATGTGCTGCTGACCATCGAGACGCCGGATGGTCCCTATCGCGTTGCCGCCGATTACGTGGTGGCCGCCGACGGCGCGCGCTCGTCGCTACGCGGCATGGTCGGCGCGGATTTCCATGGTCAGGTGTTCGAGGACCAGTTCCTGATTGCCGACGTGAAGATGACGGCGGAGTTTCCGACTGAGCGCTGGTTCTGGTTCGATCCGCCGTTTCATGCCGGCCGGTCCGCGCTGCTGCACCGGCAGCCCGACGACGTCTGGCGCATCGACCTGCAACTCAGCCCCGAGCATGACGCGACGGTGGAGCGCCGCCCCGAGAACGTGCGGCCTCGCATCGCGCGGATGCTGGGACATGACCAGTTCGATTTCGAATGGGTGTCGGTCTACAAATTCCAGTGCCGGCGGATGGACCGTTTCACCCACGGCCGCGTGTTGTTTGCCGGCGATTCCGCGCATCAGGTGTCGCCGTTCGGCGCGCGCGGCGCCAATTCCGGGCTTGAGGATGCGGAGAACCTCGCGTGGAAGCTGGCGCGGGTGCTGAAAGGCGCATCGCCGGAGGCGCTGCTGGAGAGCTATCACGTCGAGCGCAGCCTCGCGGCGGACGAGAACATCCGCGAATCGACTCGTTCGACCGATTTCATGGCGCCGGCGACCAGGCAGGAAGCGCGGTTGCGGCGCGCGGTGCTGTCGCTCGCCAAGGAAACCGAGTTCGGCAAGCGCATGGTCAACGGCGGGCGGCTGTCGACACCGTCACGTTACGAGACGCCGCTGTCGACGCCCGACGTTGATAGCTGGAACGGTGGGCCGTCACCCGGCATGTCGATCTTCGATGCGCCTCTGGAGACGAACGATGGCGCGGGCACGTTCCTCACCGACGCATTCACCGCGCTTGGCAAGGATTTCACTGTGGTGCAATTCGCCAATGACGGCGCATCGGCGTTCCCAGAGGCCGTGAAGACGATCCGGATCGGCGAGGGTGGCTTCAACGACGCCACCGGCACCGCGCAGGCGCGTTACGACGCTCAGCCCGGAACGGCCTATCTGCTGCGCCCCGATGGTTACGTGGCCGCGCGGTTCCGCGCGCTGACCCGCGACGCCCTCAAGGCCGCGATGAACCGTGCCAGTGCGATCACGTGAGGTAGACATGCCGCTATCGACCGCGTCCAATTTCGCCAAGCCCGACGATGCATTCCGCGCCATCGTCGAGGCGCATCGCGGCCTCGACGAGGAGCAGAGCGCTGCGTTCGACGCCGCCCTGGTGCTGATTCTCGCCAATCACATCGGTGACATCGAGGTGTTGCGCGAAGCCGTCGCACTCGGCCGCCGCCGCATCGTCGCGGACGTGCAGCCGGCATGAATAATGTAACGACGCTAGAGACCGTCATTGCGAGAAGCGAAGCGACGAAGCAATCCAGACCCAAGCAAGAAAGACTGGATTGCTTCGCTTTGCTCGCAATGACGTCCTTAAAGACTGTACCTGAACCGAACGAGAGAGTTTGAACGCATGGCCAAGGGTTTCGCTTCCACCACCGATCTTGCCGAGAAAAAGGTCACCTTCTCCGAGATCGGCACCGATCTTTACGCTTTCACCGCCGAGGGCGATCCGAACTCCGCGGTGATCGTCGGCGACGACGGTTGCATCGTGTTCGACGCGCAGGCGACGCCGGCGATGGCCAACAAGGTGATCGAGCGCGTGAAAACCGTCACCGACAAGCCGATCAAGTATGTCGTGCTGTCGCATTATCATGCGGTGCGCGTGCTCGGCGCGTCGGCTTACAAGGCGCAGGGCGTCATCGCCTCGCAGGAAACCCACCGCCTGATCGAGGAACGTGGCCAGCAGGATTGGGATTCCGAATACGGCCGCTTTCCGCGGCTGTTTCAGGACGCCGCCAGCATTCCCGGCCTGACCTGGCCGACGCTGACCTTCGAGGGCGAGATGTCG
The DNA here is from genome assembly GCA_963204905.1 of Pseudomonadota bacterium. Classification (GTDB taxonomy): domain Bacteria; phylum Pseudomonadota; class Alphaproteobacteria; order Rhizobiales; family Xanthobacteraceae; genus 62-47. Next base: position 5,508 of record CAUJJN010000387.1, on the reverse strand, counting down.
ATCTGGCTCGGCAAGCGTGAGGTGAGGCTGATGCAACTCGGTGCCGGACATACCTCGGGCGATATCGTCGCCTGGGTGCCCGATGCCGAAGTGATGTTTTCCGGCGACCTGATCGAATATCACTCCGCCTGCTATTGCGGCGACGCGCACTTGCGTGAGTGGCCGATGACGCTGAACGAGATCCGCGAATTCAATCCGAAGGCGATCGCGCCGGGACGCGGCGATGCGCTGAAGGGGCTCGACATCACGCGTGAGGCGATCGCGATGACGCGCGATTTCGTTTCGACCCTGTATGGCGCGGCGGAAATCTCCGTCGCCAAGGGGCGCAACCTCAAGGACACGATGGCGGCGACCCGCGAAGTGATGGACCCGAAATTCTCGAGCTTCGCCATCTACGAGCACTGCCTGCCGTTCAACGTCTCGCGCGCCTTTGACGAGGCATCGGGCATCGACGATCCGGTGATCTGGACCGACAAGCGCGACCGCGAGATGTGGGCCGCGCTGCAAGGCTGACGTACAGGGCTTACGTTATTCGTCATTGCGAGGAGCGCAGCGACGAAGCAATTTCCCCTCTTTTCCCTCTCCCGCGTGCGGGGGAGGGTAGGGTGGGCTCTGGATTGCTTCGCTTTGCTCGCAATGACGAACTTGGCGGATCACACTGCGCTTGAGTTCGATGGGAGACTCCAATGAACATCAACACCGCACCAAACAGTTTGAAACAAGGCACCGCCGGCGTGACGCCGGGCTACATGTCCGGCTTCGGCAATTCGTTCGAAACCGAGGCGCTGCCCGGCGCGCTGCCGGTCGGCCGCAACTCGCCGCAGCGTTGCGCTTACGGGCTTTACGCCGAGCAACTGTCGGGCTCGCCGTTCACCGCGCCGCGCGGCTCGAACGAGCGCTCGTGGCTCTATCGCATTCGTCCCTCGGTGAAGCATTCCGGCCGCTTCACCAAAATCGACCCGATGCTGTGGCGCACCGCGCCGTGCTTCGAGGACGACATGCCGATCTCCCAGCTGCGCTGGGACCCGACGCCGATGCCGAAAGAGGAACTGACGTTCATCCAGGGCGTGCAGACCATGACCACGGCCGGCGATGCCAACACCCAGGCCGGCATGGCGGCGCATGTCTATCTCATCACCAAGTCGATGGTGGACCAGCACTTCTACAATGCCGATGGCGAGATGATGTTCGTGGCGCAACAGGGCAACCTGCGGTTCGTCACCGAATTCGGCCGCATCGACATCGAGCCCGGCGAGATCGCGGTGATCCCGCGTGGCGTCAAATTCCGCGTCGAGATTCCGAACGGCCCGGCGCGCGGCTATCTGTGCGAGAACTACGGCGGCGCCTTCACCTTGCCGGAGCGCGGACCGATCGGTGCCAATTGCCTCGCCAATTCGCGCGATTTCCTCACGCCGGTCGCGGCCTATGAGGACAAGGACACGCCGACCGAGCTTTACGTCAAGTGGGGCGGTGCGCTTTACATGACGAAGTTGCCGCATTCGCCCATCGATGTGGTAGCGTGGCACGGCAACTACGCGCCGTACAAGTATGACCTGCGCACCTTCTCGCCGGTCGGCGCCATCGGTTTCGATCATCCGGATCCGTCGATCTTCACGGTGTTGACCTCGCCCTCGGAAACCGCCGGCACCGCCAACATCGATTTCGTCATTTTCCCGGAGCGCTGGATGGTGGCCGACAACACCTTCCGCCCGCCGTGGTATCACATGAACATCATGAGCGAGTTCATGGGGCTGATCTACGGTGTTTATGATGCCAAGCCGCAGGGCTTCGTGCCGGGCGGATTCAGCCTGCACAACATGATGCTGCCGCACGGCCCGGACCGCGAGGCATTCGATCATGCCTCCAACGGTGAGTTGAAGCCGGTGAAGCTGACCGGCACCATGGCCTTCATGTTCGAAACCCGCTTCCCGCAGCGTGTGACGAAGCATGCGGCGACCTCCGGCACCTTGCAGGACAACTATGCCGACTGCTGGGACGGACTGGACAAGATGTTCGATCCGAACAAGCCGTGAGCTTTCTGGCTGAGGTGTAGGATACTTATGTTCCGTCATTCCGGGGCGCCCGCCGTTTGCGGGCGAGCCCGGTATCCATAACCACTGCCAGGAGTATGGATTCCGGGCCTGCACCCGGAGGGCGCATCCCGGAATGACGGTGGTTGGTTGTTTCAAGGATTGAAAGGCAATCGTCATGTCCCACCCCAACGATCCGAAGCTGAAATCCTTCATCGACGTCGCGCCCGACTCGGATTTTCCGATTCAGAACCTGCCCTACGGCGTGTTCTCGACGCCGACTTCATCTCAGAAGCGCGTCGGCGTCGCCATCGGCGACTTCGTGCTCGATCTCGCGGCGCTGGAATCCGAGGGACTGCTGAAGGCCGGGGACGGCGTGTTCGCGCAAGGCGGGCTCAACGCCTTCATGGGGCTCGGCCCGCAAGTGTGGACCGCCACGCGGGCGCGGATCAGCGAACTCCTGCGCCACGACACACCGACGCTGCGCGACAACGCTGCCTTGCGCAAGCGGGCGCTGCTGCCGCGCAAGGAGGTGCAGCTGCATATGCCGTTCGCGGTTTCAGGCTACACCGATTTCTATTCGTCGAAGGAACACGCCACCAATGTCGGCATCATGTTCCGCGGCAAGGACAACGCCTTGCAGCCGAACTGGCTGCATGTCCCGATCGCCTATAACGGCCGCGCCTCCACCGTCGTCGTCAGCGGCACGCCGATCATCCGGCCGCAGGGCCAGTTGAAGCCGCCGTCGGCGGACGTACCGACGTTCGGCCCGTGCAAGCGGCTGGATTTCGAACTGGAGATGGGCGTCGTGATCGGCGGCGCGTCGCGGATGGGCCACATGCTCACCGAAGCGCAGGCGAGCGAGATGATCTTCGGCTTCGTGCTGCTCAACGACTGGAGCGCGCGTGACATTCAACAATGGGAATACGTGCCGCTCGGCCCGTTCCAGGCGAAAGCGTTCGGCACCTCGATCAGCCCATGGGTGGTGACGCGCGAGGCGCTGGAGCCGTTCCGCGTGCCGGGTCCGACGCAGGATCCCGTGCCGCTGCCGTACTTGCAGCAGACGGACGCCAACAATTACGACCTCAATCTCGATGTCGACCTGCGCGCCAATGGAGCAAAGGATTACGCGCGGATCGCCCGCACCAATTTCAAGTACATGTACTGGTCCTCGGTGCAGCAGCTCGTGCATCATGCGTCGGGTGGCTGCGCGATGAACGTCGGCGACCTGCTCGGCTCCGGGACCATCTCCGGACCCGAGAAGGACCAGCGCGGCAGCTTGCTCGAAATCTCGTGGAACGGCAGCGAGCCGATTGACCTGCCCGGTGGCGTCAAGCGCACCTTCTTCGAGGATGGCGATTCGCTCTCCATTCGCGGCTGGTGTCAGGGCGATGGCTACCGCGTCGGCTTCGGCGAAGTCGAGGGCACGATTTTGCCGGCGAAGGGTTAGGGCGTTTTCGCGACGTCATATCTGCCGCCGTCATTGCGAGCGAAGCGAAGCAATCCAGAAAGCCCCAACGGAAGGACTGGATTGCTTCGTCGCTACGCTCCTCGCAATGACGGGGAATATATTTCCGTCATGGCCGGGACAAGCCCGGGCATCACGAAGAGAGTCTAACCCGCCCGCACATTCCGCAACGGCAGCTTCGTCGTCGCCTTCAGGCAATCGAGCACGATCGACGAGCGCACATGCGCGACGCTGGGGTGCGGCATCAGCACGTTGTTGACGATGTCCGAAAGGCTCTTCAAATCGCGCAGGATGATTTTTAGCAGATAGTCCGCGTCCCCGGTCAGCGAGTAGGCTTCCTGCACGTCGTCGACCCGCCGCACCAGATCGCGGAAGTGCTTGGCGTTGTCGGGCGAGTGGGTCGCCAGCGTGATGTGCACGAAGGCGACCACGTTGAAGCCGAGCCGCTCGGCGGCGAGGTCGGCGTGATAGCCGGCGATGAGGCCGTCCTCCTCCAGCCGGGTGCGCCGGCGCGAGCATTGCGAGGCCGACAGCCCCACCGCATCGGCGAGCTGCTGGTTGGTCAGCCGGCCGTCGTCTTGCAGCGCCGCCAGCATTTTCAGGTCGAAGCCGTCCACATCGATCATGCATTTATCTCCGAAAGATGCAGGGTTTGTGCGTATTCTTTCGCAAACTCTCCTCGATTGCACGCTTTTTGCGCAATAATCGGCGGATAATGGTCGAAATTCGTCATAAGAGTTTCGCCAAGGAGGTTTGAAGATGGGTCCGTTCCCGCACGATGCGCCGCCCGCCGTCATTTCCCCCGACAATCCGATGGGCACCGACGGCTTCGAGTTTGTCGAATACGCCCACCCGAATCCGCAAGAGCTGCACGCGCTGTTCAGACTGATGGGCTTTGTCCCGGTGGCGCGGCACCGGACCAAGGCGATCACGGTCTATCGTCAGGGCGACATCAACTATCTGGTCAACGAGGCACCCGGCACCCACGGTTTCGACTTCGTCGCGGCGCATGGCCCCTGCGCGCCGTCGATGGCGTTCCGTGTCGTTGATGCGCAGCAGGCTTATGACCGCGCGATTGCTCTCGGCGCGGAGCCCGCGGAGGTCGACGCCTCTGGCAAGGCGCTCGACGTGCCGGCGATCAGGGGCATCGGCGGCAGCCTTCTGTATTTCGTCGAACGCTACGGCGCGAAGGGCTCGGCCTATGACGCCGAGTTCGAGTGGCTCGGCGAACGCGATCCGCGCCCGCGCGGCGCGGGGCTGTTCTATCTCGATCATCTCACCCACAACGTGCATCGCGGCCGCATGGATGTCTGGACGGGCTTCTACGAGAAGCTGTTCAACTTCCGCCAGATTCGCTTTTTCGATATCGAGGGCCGCGCCTCAGGCCTGTTCTCGCGGGCGCTGACCAGCCCCGACGGCAAAATCCGGATTCCGATCAACGAGGATGCCGGCGACGCCGGGCAGATCGAGGAATATCTGAACACCTATCGCGGCGAGGGCATCCAGCACATCGCCTGCGGTGTTCGCGACATCTACCAGACCATCGAGCGGCTGCGGGCCGATGGCCTGCCGTTCATGCCTTCGCCCCCGGAGACCTATTTCGAAAAGATCGACGCGCGGCTGCCGAAGCACGGCGAGGACATCGCGCGGTTGCAGAAGAACGGCATCCTGATCGACGGCGAGGGTGTGGTCGACGGCGGCCACACCAAGGTGCTGCTGCAGATTTTCTCCGCCAACGCCATCGGGCCGATCTTCTTCGAGTTCATCCAGCGCAAGGGCGACGACGGCTTCGGCGAAGGCAACTTCAAGGCGCTGTTCGAGTCGATCGAGGAAGACCAGATCCGCCGCGGCGTGCTGCCGCTCAAGGGCGCGGCGTAAGGCTGGGGCTATTCGCCGCTTCCGTCATTGCGAGGAGCGTGAGCTCCGAAGCAATCCAGACTCTTGAAGAAAGACTGGATTGCTTCGCTTCGCTCGCAATGACGACAGATTTTACCGCCCGCCCCACGCCTT
>CAUJJN010000386.1 GCA_963204905.1 Pseudomonadota bacterium | reverse complement strand
TAGAACAGAAGAAACGGGGAGGATTTCAGATGAACGACGCATCGCCTGGTGGCTTGCCCTGGATCAAGTCGTATCCGCCTGGGGTCAAATGGGACAGGGACATTTCGATCACCCCCGTTCAGCAAATTCTCGAGGATGCGGCGGCGCGCTGGCCCAACCATACCGCGCTCAATTTCATGGGCCGGCGCATTTCCTATGCCGAACTTGAGGATCTCGCCAATCGTGCGGCGACCGGGTTGCAAAAGCTCGGCGTCGGGCCGGGAATCCACGTCGGCCTGTATCTGGCGAATACGCCGCATTACCTCGTCGCCTTGTTCGGCGCTCTGAAAGCGGGCGGCACGGTGGTCAATTATTCGCCGCTCGACGCCGCAAAAGTGCTCGAACACAAGATCGAGGACAGCCAGACCGATTTTCTCATCACGCTCGATGTGGCCTCGCTCTATCCGCAGATGGCGCCGATGCTTGATTCGACGCGTCTGAAGAAGCTGATCGTCGGCAACGTCGCCGAAATGTCCGGAAATCCGGAGGCGGTTCACGCCCAGATGCAGGCGACCAAGCAACTGGCGACTGTGCCGAACGACGACAGGCACGTCACTTTCAGGTCGCTGCTCGACAACGATGGCATCTACCGCGCCTATTCGATCGCCGATCTGTCCGATGCGATCGCCCTGTTGCAATACACCGGCGGCACCACTGGTTTGCCGAAAGGGGCGATGCTGACCCATGCCAATCTGACAGCCGCCACCAATCAGTGTATCGAAACGACGCGGACCGAACCGCCGACGTTGGAGGAGGGCACGGAGCGCGTGCTGGCGGTGCTACCGCCGTTCCATATCTATGCCCTGACCGTCAACATGCTGCTGGGCGTCCGTATCGGGGCCGAACTCGTTCAGCACGTTCGGTTCGATATCAATGACGTGGTCAAGGACCTCGCGGAGAAGAAGATCACGGCGTTCCCCGGCGTCCCGACGATGTTCGTTGCGGTGCTCAATCATCCCGAGGCGGGCAAGGTCGATCTGCGATCATTGAAGTGGTGCAACTCCGGCGGCGCGCCGCTGCCGCTGGAAGTTCAGCGCAGCTTCGAGAAGTTGACCGGATGCCGGCTCGCTGAAGGCTGGGGCATGACGGAAACGTCGCCGACGGGGACGTTCACGCCGGTGACCAACGAACCGCGCGCCGGCTCCTGCGGCGTTCCGAGCCCCGGCATCACCATCAAGTTTCTCGATATCGGTGACAACACGACCTACGTGCCGATCGGTCAGACCGGGGAATTGTGCATCAAGGGTCCGAACGTGATGAAGGGTTACTGGAAAAAGCCCGACGCCACCGCTGAAATCATGACCGCCGACGGTTTCATGCGCACCGGCGATGTCGGTTACATGGATCAGGACGGTTACGTTTACATCGTTGACCGCACCAAGGACATGCTGCTGTGCGGCGGGTACAACGTCTACCCGCGCGTGCTGGAGGAAGCGGTCTATCAGCACCCGTCGGTCGCGGAAGTGGCGGTGATCGGCATTGCCGATGAATATCGCGGTCAGTCGCCCAAGGCCTTCATCACGCTGAAGGCCGGCGCGGAGGCGTTCACGCTGAAAGAGCTTCAGACCTTTCTCAAGGACAGGCTCGGCAAGCACGAGATGATCCAGGCGCTGGATATCCGCGGCGAGTTGCCGAAAACCGCAGTGGGCAAGATTTCGAAGAAAGATCTCTACGACGAGGAAGCGAAGAAGGCGACGGCTTCGTAGCCGCGCCCGACGCGCGATTGGGAGAATGCCGGGTGCGGCGGTCCGCATCCGGTTCCACGACAACGCCACCTCCGTTGGCGACGTGGGAGACGAGGCGGAAACAGGCAGACGTCACGTCTGCATCAGGGAGGCACGGCGATGGACCAACTCAGCAGCATGGACGCATCATTCCTGCATTTCGAAACGCCGGAAACGCCGATGCATGTCGGCAGCCTGGTGCTGCTCGACCTACCGGAAGGTTATGACGGCGACTACTACGAGGACGTCAAGGCGATGCTCGGCAAGCGGTTGCACCTCGCCTCGGTGCTGACGCGCAAGCTGGCGCCGATGCCGTTCGAACTGGCGGAGCCGGTGTGGATCGAGGATGACGACATCGATCTCGACTATCATATCCGCACCGTGACGTTGCGCCGCCCCGGCACCATGGCTCAGCTTGAACAACTGATTGCGCGGCTGCATTCGACGCTCCTCGACCGCAGCCGCCCGCTCTGGGAAATGTATGTCATCGACGGCCTCGAGAACGGCCAGATGGCGTTTTACACCAAAGCTCATCACTCCGGCGTCGACGGCAAGGCCGGCGTCGAGCTGGCGAAAGTGCTGTACGACACTTCGCCGAAAATTCGCGAGGTGCCGCCGCCTCGTCGCAAGCGCACGGCGGGGCAATATCAACTGGGCGTCACGGAATTGCTGCAAGCCGCCGCGACCAACGCGGCGCAGCAGTATCGCAAGATCGCCGAGGCGCTGCCGACTGCGGCCAAGGCCTTCAGCACCGCTGCCGGCGTGATCGCCAGCCAGCGCGTGCCGCAGGGTGAGCGTCAGTTGAATCTGGGCCTCGCGCCCAAGACCATCTTCAACGACTCGATCACCAACCAGCGCTCCTATTCAACGCTGTCGGTGCCGCTCGCGGACATCAAGGAACTGGGCAAGCGGGTCGGCGGAACGGTCAATACCATCGTGATGGCGATGTGCAGCATCGCCCTGCATCGCTTTCTGAAGGAACGCAACCTGCTGCCGAAGGAGCCGCTGATCGCGATGGTGCCCGTCAGTCTGCGCGCCGAAGGCGATAGCGCGATGAACAATCAGGTGTCGGCGGTTCGCGTCGATCTTGCCACCGACATCAAGAAACTGCCGGATCGCTTCAAGGCGATCCACGCGTCGTCGGAAGCGGCGAAGGCGGTGGTGCGCGAACTCAAGCCGGTGCTGGGGATGAACGTGCCGATCACGGGCGCGCCATGGCTGATGACCGGGCTGGCCTCGCTGCTCGGCCGCTCCAACCTGGCGAGCCGCGTTCCGGCCGCCGGCAACGTCATGATCTCCAACGTGCCCGGCCCGCCGATGCCTTTGTTCATGGCCGGCGCGCAGATGGCGCATTACTTCCCGGTTTCGATCCCTTATCACGGCGCCGCGCTGAACATCACGGTGCAAAGCTATGCCGGAATGCTGGAGTTCGGGCTCACCGCCTGCCGGCGGGTGCTGTCGCAAGACGAATCCTACGAACTCATCGAGAATCTGAAAAAGGCGTTGCAGGAGATCGAAGCATTGCCGCCGGTAACCGAGACGCCTGCGGCGCAAGCGTCGACGGCGCAACCGGCGATGTCTTCGGGGAAGGCGAAAGCGGCATCGACCATCAAGCCGGAGGCGGCGGGAGAAGCGTAGACGCGACGCGGTCACGGTCGCCGCTCGAAGCGATCCGGAACGCGTTCAGGACTGACTTTACGACTCATTGAGCGGTCAACGCCGGACCCGTCGGTCCGGCGAATGGGAGCCCTTGGCTTGAATTGGCCGCGTGTGGCGGCCAGCCGCGCCGATGGGGATTTCGACATCGCGCTTCCGGGGGCGGAAGCACAGGTTTCTTGAGCAGGCAATCGGGTGGAGGAAACGACTATGCATCCTACGACAAGCAATTCACGACAGGTGGTGGCCGAGAGCGCACCGCTCAACGCGCTTTTTTCCAAGATCAACTGGCGGCTTATTCCACTGCTGTTGATCGCCTATATGGTCGCCTATCTCGACCGCATCAACATCGGTTACGCGCAGCTGCAGATGAAGCAGACGCTGCCGTTCAGCGATGCGGTGTATGGCCTTGGCGCCGGCATCTTCTTCATCGGTTATTTCCTGTTCGAAGTGCCGAGCAACCTGCTGCTGGAGAAGATTGGCGCGCGCAAGACGCTGCTGCGCATCATGGTGCTATGGGGCGCTGCGGCATCCGCGATGATGTTCGTATCGACGCCGACGCAGTTCTACGTCGTGCGGTTCCTGCTCGGCGCGTTCGAGGCCGGCTTCTTTCCGGGCGTCATCCTGTACTTCACGTACTGGTATCCGTCGATGCGGCGCGGCCAGGTGATCGCCATCTTCATGTCGGCCACCACCATCGTGTCGGTCATCGCGGGGCCGCTGTGCGGCAGCATCCTGAAGTATTTCGACGGGATTGCCGGGATGCACGGCTGGCAGTGGCTGTTCCTGGTGCAGGGTCTGCCGGCGATTGTCCTCGGGTTCCTCGTCTATTTCCTGCTGCAGGATAAGCCGGCCCAGGCCGACTGGCTGACCAGCGACGAAAAGGCGCTGCATGCCGAGCGCATGAAGAACGACGTCAAGGACGTGAAAGGTGAGCCCGCCGGTTCGTTCGGCCAGTGCCTGCGCGATCCGAAGGTCTATGTCCTGTCGCTGGTGTATTTCCTGCTGCTCGGCGCGACCTATACGATGGTGTTCTGGCTGCCGACTCTGATTCAGAGCTGGGGCGTCAAGGATCTGTTCCTGATCGGCGTCTACGCCGCCATTCCCAACGCCGTCGGCGTCATCGGAATGATCCTGATCGGCCGGCATTCGGACAAGTGGCATGAGCGCCGCTGGCACTTCGCGGCCTGCGTTGCGATCGCCGCCGTCGGCCTGTTCATCACCACGCTGCTGCAAGGCAATCTGGTGGGTTCGATCATTGCGCTGTCGTTCGCCGTGATCGGCATCGCATCCGCGACGCCGCTGTTCTTCGCGTTGATCAGCGAATACCTGTCCGTCGGTGCGGCCGCCGGTGGCCTGGCGTTGATCAGCAGCCTGGGCAATCTCGGTCCGGCGGTGAGCCCGTCCATCAACGGCTTCATCGTCAAGAACACCGGCGACAACATCTACAGCATGTATTTCGTGATGGGGCTCTACATCCTGTCCGGCCTGCTGCTGCTGCTCGCGATCCGGCCGACGGTGACCGCGCGGGGGCCCATGCCGGCTCCGGCACATTGATGGCGCCTGGCTCACCTATCGATCAAAGGGGTCGCCCTTCGGGGCGGCCCCGAGGTTTTGGAAGGATGCCTTTCGAAACCTGCTTGACCTTCCGGGAGGCGGGCTGGCCCATCGTTTCAGGACAGGACAATATCCGGGTCCGACAAAATTGAGGAGTGAACCGCTGATGTCTACAGTTGCCGCCAACGGGATCGAGATTGCTTATGACGAGTTCGGCGATGCGAAAGCGCCGGCCATTCTCTTGATCATGGGTCTGGGCACCCAGATGATCGCGTGGCCGGTGCCGTTCTGCGAAGCGCTCGCCGCGCGCGGCTTCCGTGTGGTCCGGTTCGACAATCGCGATATCGGCCTGTCCACCAAGTTCGACAGCGTTGGTCCGGTGGATGTCGTCGCCGGCTTCACCCGCGCACTCGCCGGACAGCCGGTTGACGCGCCTTACACGCTCAATGACATGGCGGCCGATGCCGTCGGTCTGATGGACAAGCTGGGCATTGATCGCGCCCACATCGTCGGCGCGTCGATGGGCGGCATGATCGCGCAGGTGGTCGCGGCGAAGTATCCCGACCGCACGCGAAGTCTGGTGTCGATCATGTCGTCGAGTGGCGATCCCGGCCTGCCGCCAGGCAAGCCTGAAGCCATTGCCGCGCTGCTCGCGCCGCGCCCCGATGCCGGCGACCGCGAGGCGATCATTGCTCACGGCATGAAGGTCTATCGCGTCATCGGCAGCCCGGGCTTCCCGACCTCCGACGCGGAGCTTCGCGTCAAGATCGCGCAATCCGCCGATCGCTCGTATTACCCGGTCGGGGTGGGGCGGCAACTGATGGCGGTGCTGGCCTCCGGCAGCCGCGTTGAGCTGCTGAAAACCATCACCGTGCCGACGCTGGTGTTGCACGGGGCCGACGATCCGCTGGTGCCGGTCGAGGCCGGACAAGACACGGCGAAGCATGTTTCCGGTTCGAAACTGACCGTGGTGCCCGGCATGGGTCACGATATTGCGCCCGGCCTTGTGCCGACCCTGGTCGAGGCGATCGCGGACCATTGTCGCGCGGCGGATCACCAGCCGCAGCCGGCGGAATAGTCAGGGGGCAATCGATGGCGCGAGACAGCAAGACGGTGAAAGCGCCGTCGCTTGCCCTGTTGGCGACCGAGGGACGAGGCCTGCTGGATATCCCGGCGTTGCTTGCGGCCGCGCCGTTTCTCGCTACTGCGCCGCGCGGGCAGCCGCATCCGGTGATGGTGTTGCCCGGCCTCGGCGCCGATGATACCTCCACGGTGGCCATTCGCGGCTTTCTCGAGCGTCTCGGCTACAAGGTTGAGGGCTGGGGGCGTGGACGCAACGTGCGTGCGCCGGATTCCGATCTCGCATCGATCGCCGCGCGGGTGATGAAGCTGCACGCGGAATCCGGCGAGAAGGTCAGTCTGATCGGATGGAGCCGTGGCGGCATCATCGCGCGCGAAGTGGCGCGGCAAGTGCCCGATGCCGTGCGTCTGGTCGTGACACTTGGTAGTCCCTTCGCCGCGCCGGGCGCCAGCAACGTCAAGACCATCTGGCGCCTGCTCACCGGGCAGAAATATGAACCGCCGACACCGGAGCGCATCGGTCGGCTGGCGCAACCGATCCCGGTGCCCTCGACGTCGATCTATACGCGCGCCGACGGGGTGGTCGCGTGGCAGGCGTGCCTCGAGGAAGACGGCCCGAAGCGCGAGAATATCGAAGTGATCACCACGCATATCGGGCTTGGCTTTCACGCGCCGGCGTTGTGGGTGATCGCCGACCGTCTCGCGCAGCCGCTGGAAAGCTGGAAGCCGTTCCGCCCGAACGCGCTGGTCGCGCCATGGTTTCCATGGCCACGTCGCGCGACGTGATGGCGCTGACGCCGTCGCCGCTGACGACGCCATAGGAAATCGAATTCCTATTCGCGTCGTCATCTCCTCGTCATTGCGAGGAGCGTGAGCGACGAAGCGATCCAGTCCTTCTGTGGAGTTTTTTGGATTGTTTCGCTTCGCTCGCCATGACGAAAATCTTCTCCGTCATGGCTGGGCTTGTTCCGGCCCCTCAAGTCTTTGACGGTGCACGGACGGAAGGACGTCGATGCCCGTGACAAGCATGGGCATGACGCTGTGCCAGATGAGGGGGCAGCCCTCCTTTCCATGCGGTCGCGCTCGTCCACCCAACGGATGCCTTGGCGCATCCGGCGCACCGGTGCTAAGGCTTGACCCACGGGGCGAGGGTGGACGGCGAGCATGAGCGCGGCGGTTTCAATTGGCGACAGCAAGGCGGCAGTTCTTGAGCCGCATCCGTTGCGCACGGCGGTGCTGGGCGAAGTTCATGCCCGGCCGGTGACGGCCATCGTCGCGCCAACGCGCATTCTCCATTTCGCTTTCGACACCACGGGCGATCGCGCCGCCGCCGATCGCGCCCAACTCACCGAATTCTGCGCCGCGCGCGGTCTGGCGGCGCCGCGGCGAGGCGAGAAGCATCTGCGCGTGACGCTCGGTGCAACCGTGCTGCGCTGGGAGCAGCATTCTGAATTCACCACCTACACGTGGGAATTTCCTTCAGAAGCCGATATGCCGCCATTCCATCCCTCGGCCGAAAGTCTTGCCGCGCCGATGCGGCAGATCAACCAGCCGGGGCCGGTGCTGGTCGCCATCGATCTGCATCTTTTGCCGGAAAATCCAGCTCGGACCGTGCCCGAGCAACTGTTCGATCGCGCCAGTCTTGCCGCCGCTGAAACCGGCGATTCGCTCGCAACCTACGCCACCGACTTCCAGCTCGATGCCGGCGGCTATGTCCGCATCCTCGTCACCGATCGCGGCATGAGCGGTGAGCGCACCGGCACGTTGATCCAGCACATCATCGATATCGAGACCTACCGCACTTTCGCGCTGCTCGGCTTGCCTGAAGCGCAACGGCTTGCGCCGTCGATCGCCGCCGCCGAGAAGCGGCTGGCGGAAGTGACCGAGACGATGCGCGGCGCGCGCGATCTTTCCGACAATCATCACCTGCTCGACGAGCTGATGGCGCTGTCCGCCGAGGTCGAGGCCGGTGGCGCGGCGAGCCTGTTTCGCTTCGGCGCCAGCCGCGCCTATGACGAGATCGTCGCGCAGCGGCTGCAAGGAATTGGTGAGCGCGCCGTCGGTGGTCTGCCGACGTGGTCGTCGTTTCTCACGCGCCGCATGGCGCCTGCGCTGCGCACCTGCATGGCGACCGAGGCGCGGCAGGCGGCGCTGTCGGAGAAGTTGACGCGCGCCGCCAACCTGTTGCGCACCCGCGTCGATGTCGAACGCCAGCAACAGAACCAGCAATTGCTCAGTTCGATGAACGAGCGCACGCGCCTGCAGTTGCGCTTGCAGACCACTGTGGAAGGACTCTCCGTCGCGGCGATTACTTACTATGTGGTCGGGCTGTTCGGTTATCTCGCCAAGGCCACCCATGAAGCGCATGTGGTGTCGGTCGATCCCCTTTATCTCAGCGCCGGCTTCGTACCGGTGGCGGCCCTGGCGATCTGGTGGGTGGTGCACCGAATCCGCAGCAAGCATATCAACGAGCCGCACTGACTTTCGCGTTTCGCGCCGCGCGCATCGATCGCGCCGCGATCCCCCGGAAAATTGTTATCAAGTTAAGTAACGCGCCGTGCAGCGGTTTGCGGGTATTAACATTGATTTTGAATGTTTGTTTTCTTTGCGAAGTCGCAAAGAGCGCAAGGCGCGCTCCGGCATACTCGCGGCATCAATCACGGACACCACAGAGGAGAGTGTCATGATCACCCGCCGAACCGCACTAATGGGCGTCGCCGTTGCAGCCCTTGTGATGACCGCGCCAGCATTGGCCGACGATCTCAAGCTGCCGCGCCAGAGCGTCGAACTGGTCGCCCCGCCGTTCGTGCATCCGCACGATCAGGTCGCCAAGGACGGTCCGAAGATCATGGAGTTCAAACTGACGATCCGGGAGAAAGAGGTCGTCATCGACGATGCCGGCACCAAGCTTCAGGCCATGACTTTCAACGGTACGATGCCCGCCCCGATGATGGTGGTGCATGAGGGCGACTATGTCGAACTCACTCTGGTCAATCCCGAGACCAACACGATGCCTCACAACATCGACTTCCATGCCGCGACCGGCGGCCTCGGTGGCGGCGCGCTCACCCACGTCAATCCGGGCGAGCAGACGGTGCTGCGTTTCAAGGCGACCCGCACCGGGACGTTCGTTTACCACTGCGCGCCCGAGGGAATGATCCCTTGGCACGTCGTCTCCGGGATGCACGGCACGATCATGGTTTTGCCACGGGATGGCCTCAAGAATCCCGAGGGCAAACCGCTGCACTATGATCGCATCTACTACGTCGGCGAGAACGACCTCTACATTCCAAAGGACGAGAACGGGAAATACAAATCTTACGATTCTCCCGGTGAAGCCTTCGCCGATACGACCGAGGTGATGCGCAAGCTGATCCCGACCCACGTCGTCTTCAATGGCCGTGTCGGCGCGCTCACCGGCAAGAATGCCATGACCGCCAAGGTCGGAGAAACGGTTCTGATCGTGCATTCCGAGGCGAACCGCGACACCCGTCCGCATCTGATCGGCGGCCACGGTGATTACGTCTGGGAGACCGGTAAGTTCAGCAACCCGCCGGAGAAGGATCTCGAGACCTGGTTCATTCGTGGTGGATCTGCGGGAGCTGCGCTCTACACCTTCCGGCAGCCGGGCATTTACGCCTACGTCAACCACAACCTGATCGAGGCGGCCGAGCTTGGTGCGACGGCGCACTTCAAGGTGGACGGCGAGTGGAACAACGACCTCATGAAACAGGTCGTGCCTCCGGGACCAATCCCGACCGGCAAGTCCAGCGCTGCCCCGGCCACGGTGTTGACGCGATAGTGAGGTGCGGCCCGCGGTGCATCCGCGGGCCGCGCATCCTTGAAGGCCTTCCTGGAGGATGAATCATGCTGCTGGCGATGAAACTCAAGGCGGTGTTGACTGTCGCCGCATTGGTTGGCCCGTTCGCGATGACGGCGGTGACGCCCAGCGATACCCTGCCGGCGGCGCAGGAGTTCGCCGCGCTGAAGGCCGAGAAGTTTTCCTATCGCATGGCGGGCGATTTTTCCCGTGACGGAAAGCCGATCGCGGCGCCGCTGCGTCGGATTAAACTCGGCTCCTCTCTCGCCATCATGACTCGTCAGGTTACGGCGGCGGAGTATGCCCGTTGTGTCGACGATGGTGGCTGTCCGCGCGTTCCGCAGGCCGCGGCGGCGGACGACATGCCGATGGTCGGCGTCAGCTGGCGCGATGCGACGGCCTATGCGCAGTGGATGACCAGGACCACCGGCAAGCTCCATCGGCTGCCGACCGATGAGGAGTGGGTATTTGCCGCGGCCGAAAAAGCCAGCGATGACGCGTTGCCGCTGACTGGAGCGGCGGATCCGGTGCGTGCCTGGATCGCACGCTACGAAGCGGAGACGAGCCGCGAGCGGCCGGAACTGCTGACGCCGCAGCCCGTCGGCGCCTTCGGCCGCAACACACGCGGATTGCAGGATGTCGCCGGCAATGTGTGGGAATGGACCGACACTTGCTTCGTGCGGCATGATCTTGAACGCTCTGGGGCCGCCCGTGTGACCAACACCAATTGCGGTGTCCGCGTCGTTCAGGGGGCGCATCGCGCTTACATGACGGACTTTATTCGCGATCCGCGTACCGGCGGTTGTGCCGCCGGAGTGCCGCCCGCCAACCTCGGCTTTCGCCTCGTGATCGCGCCGGAGAAATGGCCGGGAATGCGACGAATAGCGGAACGCGTGGCGGGGAAGGTATTTGGCCATTTGTAGAGGAGGCGTGATCTCTGGGACCCGCTGGCACTTTAGCCGGGGAATGCATGTTCCATTGCGTAAGGAAGCCCTTGAAGTTCTATTTTCCGTGAGCCATCAAAGACATGGTTCGATCGTACGGGAAATGGAAGAGACTGGATGGCGGCATCGGCAGAGCCCGACGTTCTGGTGATCGGGGGCGGCAACGCGGCGCTATGTGCGGCATTGATGGCGCGCGAGACTGGCGCTTCGGTTCTGTTACTGGAGTCAGCCCCGCGCGCCTGGCGCGGCGGCAATTCGATGCATGTCCGGAATTTGCGCTGCATGCACGATGCGCCGCAGGATGTGCTGGTCGAAGCATACCCCGAGGATGAATTCTGGCAGGACCTCCTGAAAGTCACGGGTGGCCTCACCAACGAACGTCTGGCGCGATTGGTCATTCGCCATTCCTCGCGCTGTCGTCCGTGGATGCGTCGTCACGGCGTCCATTTCCAGCCGCCGCTCTCCGGCGCGCTGCATGTCGCCCGGACCAATGCCTTTTTCATGGGAGGCGGAAAGGCGTTGGTGAACGCCTATTATCGTAGCGCGCAGAACCTCGGGGTTCGTGTGCGTTACGAGACGCCTGTGAGCGGGCTTGAAATCGTGGATGGCCGTTTTGAAGCTGCAATCACAGAAGCCGGAGAGCGCATTGCGGCGAAGAGTTGTGTATTGGCCTGCGGCGGCTTCGAGTCGAATCTCGAATGGCAGCGCGAAGCATGGGGGCAAAACGAGCGCGGCGAATGGCCGGCGGAGAATTTCCTGATCCGCGGCACGCGCTACAATCAGGGTGTGCTGCTCAAATTCATGATCGATGCCGGGGCGGACACCATCGGCGATCCGACCCAGGCGCATTGCGTGGCGATCGATGCCCGCGCGCCGCTCTATGATGGCGGCATCTGTACGCGGATTGATTGCGTGTCGTTGGGCGTCGTGGTGAATCGCGACGGGCAACGTTTTTACGACGAGGGCGAAGACTTCTGGCCAAAGCGTTACGCCATCTGGGGACGGCTCGTCGCCCAGCAACCTGGGCAAACGGCGTGGTCGATCATCGACCGCAAAGCCATCGGTCGGTTCATGCCGCCAGTGTTTGAGGGAACGTGCGCGAACACGCTCGAAGAGCTTGCGCAGAAAATCGGCCTCGATGTCTTGCCGTTCATGGATAGTCTGCGTGCCTACAACGCCGCTTGTCGCGTCGGTAGCTTCGATCACACGACGCTCGACGACTGCCACACCGAAGGGCTCTCGCCGGCCAAGACCCATTGGGCGCTGCCGATCGACGCGCCGCCGTTCTACGCTTATCCGCTGCGGCCCGGAATTACGTTCACCTATCTTGGAATGCGTACCGACCACACGGCCGCTGTGCATTTCGGTGGAGTGCCGAGCGCCAATTTGTTCGCGGCCGGCGAGATGATGGCCGGCAATGTGCTGGGCAAGGGCTACACCGCGGGTGTCGGCATGAGCATCGGTACCGCATTCGGCCGCATTGCCGGCGTCAACGCCGCGCGAAGCGCTGGCTTCGCGCATCGGGAGTTCAAGGAGGAATTCGCATATGCCGCCGCGCTCTGATCGGGCTGTGATGGATGCGCAGCCTGCCTGCAGTGGCGGGCTCAAGCTGGCGACGACGCTGACGGCGAGCGAGCAGGATGTTGCGCGGATGATGCAAATCTGCAACGCCTGCCGCTACTGCGAAGGTTTCTGCGCGGTTTTTCCGGCAATGACGCGCCGGCTGGAATTCGAAAAGGCCGACGTGCATTACCTCGCTAATCTCTGCCACAACTGCGGGGCTTGTCTGCACGCCTGCCAATACGCTCCGCCGCATGAATTCGCGGTCAACGTACCGCAAGCCATGGCGAAGGTGCGGGTACAGACCTATCAGGATTACGCTTGGCCTCGCGCGATGGGAGGGCTCTATCGGCGCGCGGGACTGAGCGTCGCATTGGCGCTGGCAGGCGGGCTCTCGCTGTTCCTGGTGTTGGCAGTGGCAATGAGCGGGCGCCTGATCCATCAGCCGCTGGCTGGAAATTTCTATGCGATCTTTCCGCACAATTTCCTCGCCGTCGTTTTTGGCGTCGTCTTTCTATTCGCAGTTCTTGCATTGGCTATCGGTGTTGTTCGCTTTTGGCGTGAGGTGTCTCCGGCCCGGCTTGCCGTCCCCGAAGATCGACCTCTGATCAACGCCGGCCGATTGCCGGCGGCGGCGGAAGCGGTATCCGACGTGGCAACCTTGAGGTATCTCGGCGGTGGACACGGAGAGGGGTGCAACGAGGAGGACGATCGTTTCACCTTGGTGAGGCGTCGCTACCATCAATTCACGCTGTATGGTTTTCTACTGTGCTTCGCGGCGACCAGCGTGGCGACGCTTTATCACTATCTGTTCAACTGGCACGCGCCGTACCCGTGGACGAGTTTGCCGGTTATTCTCGGCAGCCTCGGCGGCATCGGACTGTTGATCGGACCCGCCGGTCTGCTGTTGTTGAATTTCCGTCGCGATCCGCAGCATGGCGACAGCGCGCAGCATGGCATGGATCGTGGCTTCATCGCGCTGTTGTTCCTGATCAGTGCGACGGGCTTCGCGCTTCTGTTGCTGCGTGATACGCGATTTATGGCGTTATGGCTGGCGATCCATCTCGGCACGGTAATGGCGTTGTTTCTGACAATGCCCTACGGAAAGTTTGCGCATGGCGTGTTCCGCTCCGCCGCGCTGCTCAAATACACCATCGAAAAACGGTTGCCGAACCGGTTGGCGTCGGGCGGAGATTAACCGCCCGTGATTGGGCGCGACGACTGGGAAAGCCCAAATCTTTTCATGACGCATATGTTCTATCGGCATGGTTGATAGCCGGGAGTCCAGTTTGACTCGCTTATTTTTTTGTCATTAACTAATGGGGCTTCGCTACGAAATAATTGGCTTCTCATGATCGACAGAAAATCTGTTTCGATCGCGCGAATGCGGGAGGTTCGATGTTGTTGTCCGGGAGAACGGAACGAGTGCGTGGCAAGCCGATCCGACGGCCAATCCAAATGAGACCTGCGCCGGGAAAATGCGATCCTTGAGCTGACGATTAAGCTTATCAGGATTGGTGTTCCGGACGACATAAAAACAATACAGAGATCATGGGATGACGCTCAAGCGGCTCGGCCAGCAAGAAGTTGTGTTCGCGATTTTTGCCGTGCTTTTTGCTGTGTTTGCGATATTTCTCCCTGGATTTGCCACCACGCAGAATATGCTGACGTTGCTTCAGAACGTTGCTGTTCTGGGAATCCTTGGGCTGGCGATGGCGCTCATCGTCATCGGGCGCGGAATAGATATCTCGCTGATCGCCGCGCTTGCAGTGCCGCCGGGGTTGGTGCTGCAAATGGTTCAGGACGGTCACTCCCTGCCGGTTTCGATGGCCGCGGCTGTGGCGCTGGCGTTTGTGTTTGGTCTCGTCAACGGCTGGCTGGTTGCCTATGCCGAGGTTCCATCGTTGTTTGCAACACTGGCGACGGGTATTTTCCTCGCGGGGTTCGGTCAGGCCGTTCTGTTCAAGCTCGACGTGGTGCAGTGGAGCACCGGCATGAGCGGATTTGAACATCTCGGTCAGGGCACCGTTCTCGGTATCCCGGTGTCGATCATTGCCTTCGCGGTTGTTTGCCTGGTGGTGGCACTTTTGTTGCGGCAGACCCGGATCGGCGCTTACGTCTATGCGATCGGCGACAATCCCTTTGGTGCGCGGGTCACCGGCATTCCGTCGCGGCCGATCATCGTTTTGCAGTACGTGCTCGCAGCGCTGATCGGGTGCTTCGCGGGGTTCGTGCTCGCGGCGTCAGTCAATAGCATGCCGACTCGTATTTTCAATTCGACGCTGATCTACGATGTGATTCTCGTTGTCGTCCTTGGCGGCATTGGTCTGTCCGGCGGGCGCGGCGGTGTGCTGAACGTCATCATCGGGACGCTGCTGATCGGGACCATGCTCAACGGGATGACCATCATGGATATCTCCTATTCGGGACAGAATCTGATCAAGGGCATGGTTTTGCTCGTGGCGGTGGTCGTTGATTCGTTTCTCAATCCACGCAATGAGGAAACTGCCCAGCAAGGCGATATTTGAGCTGATACAAACGCAGCCACAAGAACTCCAGGGAGGAAATCGATCATGAAGACCATGAGACAGTTTATTACGGCAAGTGCCGCTGGCGTTGGCCTCACTGCGCTTGCGATCGTGCCGGCGCTGGCGCAGCAAGGGCTCGACGAACCGTTCCAGGCTTCGTTCAAGAAAGCGCTCGAGGGCAAGACGGTCGGCTATTTGCCGGTCGCCATGAATTTCGATCTCACCGAAGGTTGGTTCGCCGGCGTCAAGAAGGAGCTGGAGCCTTATGGTGTGAAGGTCATCGTTCGTGATCCCAACTGGAGCACCAGCGCGGGTGCGCAGGCGCTGACGACGCTGATTTCCGAAAAGCCCGCCGCCATCATCGTGCACAATCCCGACGTGCAGACCTATGCCAAGCTGATGCAGCGTGCCGAGAAGGAGGGCATTTACATCATTCAGGTCAACATGGGTTCGGTTTATCGGAGCGCCGCTTTCGTCGGAGCAAACTGGATCGAGATCGGCGAGCGTAATGCCGAGGCGGTGATCAAGGCGTGCCAAGGCAAATCCAACAAGATCGCGATCGTGCAGGGCGCATTGTCGGCGGCGACCTCGGCCTACACGCTCAAGGGTGTCGAGAATGTTCTCGCTAAACATCCGGAGATCAAGGTTGTCTCCAGCCAGGCGGCGGATTGGGATGCGGCAAAGGCCAAGGCCATCACGCAAACGGTGCTCAAGCAGAACCCGGATCTGTGCGGGATCGTCGGCTTCTGGGACGGCATGGACATCGGCACGGCGGCTGCGGTGAAAGAAGCCGGCCTGACCGGCAAGGTTTTTCTCGCGACCTCGGGTGGCGGCGAGCGCAAGGGAGCCTGCGAACTGGTCAAGTCGGGCGCCTTCGATCTCAACGTCAGCTATGACGTTCCGACCCAGGCATCCGATATGGCGGGTATGATCAAATGGCTGCTGTCATCCAGCGTGAAGCCGGGTGATGCGAAGGGGTCGATCTACACCACCCTGACTAACATCACGAAGGAGAATGCAGGATCCGACACAGCGTGCTGGAACCTCAGCGATCTCAAGAAGTAGGCTGACGCGTCCCCATCGAATGGCGCCCGCCCATCGCGGGTGCCATTCATACCGCTCTATCCGCGGTCTCCGCCACTGTTATCGGGACGTGCAAATGCAGGAAACCCTTGTCCGACTGAAAGCCCGCTACTGGCCGGACCATCTGCTCGGCGAAATCCTCTCGAAACGCTGGACCGAGACGGCCATCCCCGTCATCGTTCTGATTGTCGTCGCCCTCGCGTTGAGCGGGATGATCGACAATTTCTTTACGCCGGCCGCGCTTTCGGATACCGCGCGCCAGGCGGGTGAAGTCGGCTTCGTCGTTCTCGGCATGGCGCTTGTCGTTATCGTCGGCGGCATCGATCTGTCGGTCGGTTCGATGTTCGCGCTGTGCGATTTCTGCGCGCTGTATTGTCTCAATATCCTGAACTGGCCGGTCCCGGCTGTCATGGTCGCTACCATCGTTTGCGGCGCGCTCCTCGGTGCGGTGAATGGTTTTCTGATCGGCTATCTGCGATTGCGTGCGTTCATCACCACACTGATCACGCTGATCATCTACCGATCCGCTTACGATCTGCTGCTGCTCGGCAATTCGGTGAAGATTGCGTCGGCGCTTCCTGACTTCCCCTCTTGGGATTTCCTCGGAATGGGGACCTTCTTCGGCATTCCCAGCGTGGCGCTTGTCTATCTTGTCGTGGCGGTCTTTGGGCACATCTTCATGACGCGGATGCGGCCGGGCTGGCACATCACCGCGATCGGCGGGTCGCGCCGTTCCGCCTACAATTCGGGTATTGCCGTGCGTCGGACCATCGCCCTGTGTTACGTGGCGAGCGGTGCGCTGACGGCGATCGGCGCGCTGTTTTTTGCCGCGCGTCTGGGAACCGTCGGTGGCGACGTCGGCGTCGGCCTTGAAGTTACCGTGCTGACCGCGACGGTGCTCGGCGGTATCACGCTTGGTGGCGGCAACGGATCAGTCGCGAAGGCGTTGGCTGGAACGTTGATCGTCCTGCTGGTCACTAACGGCCTGACCACTCTGGGTATACGCGGTGGTTTCAACCGGATGGTGCTGGCGTCCATTCTGCTGATTGCAGCCATCGTCGATATCCGCTGGCTGAAGAACCGCACCCGCATCATCAGCAAGGTCTATGTCAGTCCGACCTATCATTTCCTGCCGCCGCCGCCTTCGACGGAGGTCGGCAAGGGCGGACCGTTCGAGCAAAATGACAAGCTTCGTGACGTCACCTTGATTGGGGAGGGGCGCATCGAGGCGCCGGAGGATGTCATCCTCGATCGACACGACAATCTCTATGCCGGATCGCGGCATGGCGATATTATCCGCTTTCTCGCGCCCGATTATCAGACGATGGAGGTCTATGCTCACATCGGTGGCCAGCCGTTGGGCATGGCTTTCGATCGGCAGGACAATCTCTATTGCTGTATCGGCGGGATGGGCCTGTATCGCGTCACGCCGGATCGCAAGATCGAGAAGGCGACCGATGAAACCAACCGCAGCCTCTATTCGGTCAACGATGACAGCCGTCTTCGTCTGGCGGACGATCTCGACATCGCCGATGATGGCCGGATATTCTTCTCAGAGGCCACCGTTCGCTACGAGATGCACGAATGGCCTGTGGACGGCCTCGAAGCCCGCGGTAACGGCCGCATCATCTGCTACGATCCGAATAAGGGCACGACGCACACGGTTCTGCGCGGCTTGAAGTTCCCGAACGGAATTTGCATCGCCAGCGACGGGCAATCGATTCTGTTCGCGGAGACATTCGGCTGCTCGATCAAGCGCTATTGGTTCGACGGCCCGAACAAGGGCAAGGTCGAGGTGGTGATGGATAACCTGCCGGGTTATCCCGACAACATTAATCTTGCCTCCGACGGCAACTACTGGCTCGCGCTGGTCGGCATGCGCTCGCCGGCGCTGGATCTTGCCTGGCGGATGCCCGGATTCCGCAAACGCATGGGCAAGCGATTGCCGATCGACGAGTGGCTTTTCCCGAACATCAACACCGGCTGCGTCGTCAAATTCAATGAGAAAGGTGAAATCCTCGAGTCGTTCTGGGATCTCAAGGGCGTCAATCATCCAATGATCACATCGATGCGCGAGCACCGCGGATATCTTTATCTGGGCGGCATCTCGAACAACCGGATCGGGCGCTATAAACTCGAAAACGCGGATCCCAATTTCGTCCAATACGATAGGCGCTGGGGGAAGCAATCGTGATCGCAGCGCTCCGGGATTTCACCGATCGTGTTCTTGGCCGCGGCAATGCCGCGATCACCGTGCCGCCCTTCGACGGCGCGCTAAAGCCGAACCAGATTCTTGAGGAAGCCGCCGTCGTTGCCGAACTGGCGCAGCCAAACGATCTCGCGAGCCATGGCGGCAACCTCTATGTTGCCGATGGCAGCACAGTGTTGCGTTATGCTGATGGATCGATGCAGGCGGTTGCGCATTTCGACCACGAAGTGACGGCGTTGTGTGCGCTGCCTGACGGCCGCCTGGCGGTTGCGCTCGACGGACGCGAGATCCGCATCTTCTCAACGAATGGGACTGCTGAGAGTGACGTCGTGGTTGGCGGCGGAAATATGACGGCGGTGAATGCGTTGACGGCGGTGTCGTCGGAAAAACTGTTGGCGACGGATGGCTCGGCGTCGCACCCAGCCTCACAATGGACGCACGACTTGATGAGCCAGGGCCGCAGCGGCCGGGTCCTGTCGATCGACCTCGCATCGAAGCAGATTGAGGTGATGGCGAGCGGGCTGCGCTATGCCTTTGGCGTGGCAGTTTCGGGTAACGGCGCGATTGTCAGCGAAAGCTGGCGTCATCAATTGGTCCCGATCGGACCGAAGGGGGCAGGCCCTGCGCTGCTGGACAATTTGCCGGTCTATCCCTCGCGGCTTTGCCCGGCAGCTGGTGGCGGGTTCTGGCTGACAGCCTTCACCGGCCGTACCCAGCTTGTAGAATTCGTCTTGCGCGAGAATGCCTATCGCCGCCGAATGATGCAGGAGATTGACCCTGAGTTCTGGGTTGCGCCACGCCTGAATTCCGGGAATTCATTCCGCGAGCCGATGCAGGGCGCGCATCTCAAGACCATGGGCGTCGTCAAACCCTGGGCACCGCCGCGCTCTTATGGTCTCGTCATTCGGCTCAGCGCCGGTTGCGCTCCGCGCTATTCGCTGCACAGCCGGGTGGATGGCCGCAACCATGGGGTTGTCGCTGCTGCCGAGGTTGGCGATGCGCTCTACGTTCTGGCAAAGGGCGCCGGCCGCTTGCTGCGACTGCCGCTCAATGACATTGAGGCGGAGTTCGGTGCATGACGGACAATGTTGTCGAGCTTCGCAAGGCGACCAAGCTTTACGCTGGAGTACCGGCGATCAAGGACGTCGACCTGCAACTGCGACGGGGCGAAATTCACGCACTGGTTGGTGAGAACGGGGCGGGAAAATCGACACTCACGAAAGCGCTGTCCGGTGTGGTGTCGCTAACTTCGGGACAACTGTTTATCAATGGCGTCGAGGTCTCACCCAGGACCCCGCTGGAGGCCCGGCAGTTAGGCGTCGCAATGGTGTTCCAGGAGAACAGTCTGGTGCCGACCATGACGGTGGCGCAGAATCTGTTTCTTGGACAGGAGAAATTCTACAATCGTCTGCGCGGCATCTACATCGCGGCGCAGCAGTTTCTTCAGTCGTTGAATTTCGATGTGCCGCCCACGGCCACGGTGGGGCTGCTCGGTGCGGCGAAGAAGCAGATGGTGGAAATCGCACGCGCGGTTCTGCATCAGGCCAAGGTCATTGTCTTCGATGAGCCGACCGCAACTCTGACTCCCGAGGAGAAAGCCTATTTTTTCGATCTGGTGCGCGACCTGAAGAAACGTGGCGTCTCGATCATTTTCATTTCACATGCGCTTGAAGAAGCCTTGCTGCTGGCGGATCGCATCACGGTTCTGCGTGACGGCAAGCATGTAGTGACCGACGACGCCGCGAATTTCGATCGCGCCCGGATCGTACAGACCATGGTCGGTCGAGACCTGTCCAATACACTTTACGGCAAGCGGAAAACCACGGTACGGCCGTCCGGTGAGCGGATTCTCTCGGTGCAGAATCTGAAAATGGCACCGATGGTGAAGAACAACTCGCTGTCGATCTTTGCGGGCCAGATCACCGGCGTGTTTGGTCTGGTCGGCGCCGGTCGCACCGAGACATTCAAGATCGTCGCCGGCGTGCTCAAGCGCGATTTCTTCTATGGCGGCGAGGTGCTGTTGAAAGGCAAGCCGGTCCGATATCGGGTCCCTGCACCGGCGGTCGCGGATGGCGTCGCCTATATCACCGAGGACCGGAAGGTGGAGGGTTTCTTCGAGACCATGTCGATCGCCCGAAACGTCTATCTTGGGTTACTTTCAAAATTTCCCCGCGGTCGCTTCCTGCTGTCGCGACGAGAGGCGGATCAGACCGGCGATGACTGGATTTCCAGGCTGAAAGTTCGTGCCATCAGCCCGAAAGCCAAGGTGGTCGAGCTGTCGGGTGGCAATCAACAGAAAGTCGTGATTGCCAAATCACTGGTCCAGGAGCCCGATCTGATTATCTTCGACGAGCCGACGCGCGGCGTTGACGTCGGCGCGATCGTTGAAATCCATGATTTGATCAACAAGCTCGCGGATGATGGCAAGGCGGTAGTCGTCGTATCGTCGTACCTGCCCGAAATCCTTGCGCTCTCCGATCGCATCTTGGTCAGTCGGCAGGGCAAGGTCGTGGAGGAGTTTTCTGCTCTCGATGCGACCGAAGAGAAAATCATGTACGCCGCAATTCACTAGCGCGGCGCGAGTACGGAGATGTCGTACTTTGTCCTATCGGATGCACCAATGAGAAGCCGCTTCGATGGCCGTTGGCGCTGAAGCGGCTTCTCCTGGTCGATGAATTATTTCTTCACCAGTGGGCACGACGGATCCGGCGGGCCGAAAGCCTCCTCGCCGGAAATCTTGGTCAGGATCTTGTAATAGTCCCAGGGATATTTGGATTCTTCCGGCGTTTTGACCTGTACCAGCCAGAGGTCGTGCACCATCAGGTTGTCCTCACGCAGCTTGCCGTTTCGCGAGAAGAAATCCTCTATCGGCTTTTCACGCATCTTCGCGGCGACCTTCAGCGGATCGTCGGTGCCTGTTTCCTTCACGGCGTTGAGATAATTCATGACCGATGAATAGACGCCGGCCTGCCACATGGTGGGCATCCGGTTCATCTTGGCGAAATAACGCTTCGACCATTCGCGGGTCTTGTCGTCCATGTCCCAATAGAACGACGTCGTCAGCAGCAGGCCTTGCGCCACCGGCAATCCCAGTCCATGGACGTCGGTGATGAGCGCGAGGAGCGCCGCCATCTGCTGGCCGCCTTTGAAGATACCAAATTCACCGCCGGTTTTGATTGCCGTTGTGTTGTTCGGTGGTCCGCCGGCGATACCGATGATTTTCGCCTTGGAGGCTTGCGCCTGCAGCACGAACGAAGAGAGATCAGGCGTTGCGAAGGGTGGCCGAACCGAACCGACCACCTTGCCGCCGTTCTTGGTAATAACTGCGGAGGCGTCACGCTCAAGGGAATGTCCGAAGGCGTAGTCGTCGGTGATAAAGAACCAGCTGTCGCCCCCGCGTTTCAGAACTTCCTGCGCGGTTCCGACCGCCAGTGCCCGTGTATCGAACACCCATTGAATGGCGTACGGCGAACAGAATTTCCCGTGGAAGTCGGCCGAGCCGGTCGAATGCGTGATGAACAGCTTATGACGATCGTTGGCGACGCTCTGGACGGCCAGTCCGACCGCAGACACCGGAACGTCCAGGATCAAATCGACCTGCTCGGCGTCGTACCAGCGGCGTGCGATGGCCGAGCCGATATCCGGCTTCAACTGGTGATCGCCAACAATTACCGAAATCGGCTTGCCGAGAATTTTGCCACCGAAATCGTCCACGGCCATTTGCGCCGCGGTGACCGAACCTTGGCCACTCGGCGTTGAGGCCGGTCCCGACATGTCGGTCAGGACGCCGATTTTGACAATGTCGTCTGAGACTTGAGCGTGCCCGGCCGACGATGATTGCAAAAACGCCGCCACGGCCGCGAGGATGGATAGACGTCGCGCCTTCATGACAAGAAGCCTCCCCTTGGTTCCGGCCTGTTAGCCGTTATTTTAAGCCTTAACTTTTAGAGCGTTTTTCCCCCGCTTGGCAATGTTTCTGGCGTGCGTTTCGGCCTTTGGGAATTTGGCCGTATCCAGCTAGCGTTATTGTCATGCGGTGAGCTTACGGACGTCGATCGTACGAGACGCAGCCTGCGCCGTGATCTCGTAATGATCAGTTTGCATGATGTCGGTGATATTCCTTGGTCGGTGCGCGACGACATTTGTGCCGCCGATGAAGCGCACGCTATCGTAGGTCACACCTGCGCCGCCGCTGGTTCGAATCTGCTCGCCGAACCGCTGCGATGCCGCGTAGCTTTCGCTTGCGTAGATTTCCGGACGTGACGCCTGTTGCCCACGGATATCGAGATAGTCGCCAAGCAACGTGGCGGTGTAGGCGCGATAACGTCGTCTCATGGCGGCCGCGCCACGAACAACTGTCTCGCGCCGCAAATGATGACCGACTTCCGCCGCGGCGGTGCGGATATTGTCGGCGGCATACCACGCGCCAAGATCTGGGCCGTTGAAGCGCATACCGCCCGGTGCGACGTGAAGAAACGCTGCCATGACAATGCTTGCATTGGGAGAGCCGTAGACCCACTCGTTCCGCGGCAGCCGGTTGATGCGCTCCGTCACCAGCCGGTCGTTGGTCCAACCGACCAGTTCCATCACTGCTGACAGGTCAGCGGGGGTCGCAACCGTATCGAACAACCCGATCGGCGGAAACTGTGACGGAATCAGGCGATGAGCTGGTCGCGGTGGGATGGAGAGGGCGTCGGTCACCGCATCACGATCTCTGATTCATCGTAGGGTGTGAACGCCTCGTCGACAGCGTTCGGAGGCATGTAAAGACCGCCCCGCGCGCCATCAAGAAAGCGGCGTACCGTGAGCAAACCATCCTGTGTTCCGGAAGTCGCGACGGCGAGTGGAGATTGCCCGCCAAAAACAGCGGCGTGATGTGGCGTTCGCAGCCAATCGATCCCTTGCCGTTCCTCCACAAAAAGAATGCCGAGCGCTTGATGAATGCCCAGCGTCGCCGAAATGCGTATCAGCACGTCGACGTCGAGCGTGAACGCGCCGTGCTCGCGGGCTTGCTTGCACCAGTTGTGGTAGGTCGAGCGCGAAGGATAGCCGAGCATCAGCCGGCGCTGCTCCTCCGTCAGTCCCCAAAGGTCTGCAATTGCCAGAAACGTCCGTAGTGCCGGGGCGCTCAGACGACGCCGGTTGGCGGGCGCAAATCGTGAATGATCGATCCGGTGGAGGCCTTCGACCGCGGCATTCGGTTGGGGGACTTTATCCGGACGCATCTCTAATCCTCTCCATATATGGATATAGTCCATATCTAGATATTCAGCAATAGGTACCTCCGGTCAACATCGGGCTTGAAAATGCCTTGAGATCAGGGCCTAGTCGCCGGCGATGGTCAGGAATGGACGCAACGTAGCGAGACTGAAATGGGGTGGACGGCTGAGCCGGCTGCCGCTGGTTTTGTTACTCGCCGTTGGCATGCTGTTTTCTCTGATGCATTGCGCCGAATGCGGACCGCAATTCATTGATGCCGGAGGCGTCCCGGTGGCGACGAGCAACATCGATCATACTCGGGCCCCGGATCATCCGGCAGGACCTGCGCTCTGCCACAGTGGCCATTGTCTCTCCCACGTTACCGCCGTTCCCACCGCAGTCATCATTGATACGGCGACGGTTATCCCGTTCACGCCGCGCGATGGCAAAACTCAAGTGCTGATCTCCTTTGCGGACCTCGGCCTCTTCAAACCCCCTCGAACCTGATCCCTGCGCGTCCCGGCGGGCGCGTGCGTTTCCGTTGTTGCCTCGGGATGCGCGAGCTTTGTCGTGCATCCTCACAGCTTGACGAACTGACGGGCAGACGACGCCCGTTCTGGAACAGGTTTCATGATCAGATCGAGACTCCTCGCGGCCACGCTGTGGCTTGCCGCAATTCTTCCTGCCTTTGCGTCGGATGCGCCTTCCGCCAAGCATCCGCACGAAGTCAAGCTGAGCGACCGGCCGAGCGCGGCGGGGGGCGGTGCGGGGGGGCGGGGCGGCGGCGGCGC
>CAUJJN010000385.1 GCA_963204905.1 Pseudomonadota bacterium | reverse complement strand
TTACTCCCTGCGTACAGGCCCGATCCTGACGACCCCGGGGGGCTGGGGGCTGAGGAAACCGGGACCGAAAGAACCGGGCCGACGCAGTGATGGTCTTGTCGCAAGTCAGCGCGGCGTCCGGTGGGCGGAAATTGGGCCGTATTATGATTTGGCTAACGTTCCTGTGAGTCGACGGGAAACGGAAGTAACGATCATTGGACTCTTGCGGCGCGGCACGGTCGGGGCGATCATGTCAGCGACATGACAGGAGGCGCCGATGAGTTTGACGTCGGGGGAGTCCGGCCCGGAAGATAGCCGCGGATCGGAGCGTACGGCGGCGCCGCCGCCGGGCAATGTCACGTTCAATCGCCTTGAACTGAACCGGATCCTGAATCTCTACGGGCGTATGGTGGCCGACGGCGAGTGGCGCGACTACGCCATCGACTTCCTGAAAGACAAGGCGGTGTTCTCGATCTTCCGCCGCGCCTCCGAAGTGCCGCTCTACCGGATCGAGAAAGACCCGCGGCTGGCGCGCAAGCAGGGCGCCTACAGCGTGGTCTCGGCCGGCGGCCTGATCCTGCGGCGCGGCCACGATCTTGATCGCGTGCTGCTCGTGATCGACCGCAAGCTGGCGCTGGTGTAGCGGAATCCATTGTTCGCGTATAATGGGCGACGAAGACTACCCATCGTCATGCCCGGCCTTGTGCCGGGCATCCACGTTTTCCCGGACGTTCAGCAAGAAAGGTCGTGGATGGCCGGGACAAGCCCGGCCATGACGAAGCAATCATTGTGAATGGCCTTTGAAATGCAGCGGCGGATCATCCACCCGCCGGTGTCGTCCGTGCGCCGTCACCGAGCGCGCGCTGCATCATCACGGTGTCGAGCCAGCGGCCGAACTTGAAGCCGACATCGGGATGCGTGCCGATCATCGCGAAGCCGCAGCGGCGATGCAGGCCGATCGATCCGGCGTTGGCGGAATCGCCGATCACCGCGATCATCTGGCGATGGCCGCGTGCCTCGCATTCCGCGATCAGCCGCTGCAGAAGCTGCGTGCCGAGGCCGCGCCGTTGCGCGGCGGGTGCGAGATAGACCGAATTCTCGACGGTGAAGCGATAGGCCGGTCGCGGCCGGTATGAACTGGCGTAGGCGTAGCCGAGCACCTCGTCGCCGATGGTCGCGGCGAGATACGGAAAACCGCCGTCGTGCAGCGCGCGGAAGCGGCGCGTCATCTCGGTGAGATCCGGCGGCGTCAGTTCGAACGTCGCGGTGTTGTCGCGCACCTCGCGATCGTAGATGGCGGTAATGGCGGGCAGATCGGCCTCGCGCGCGGGCCGGATTTCAAGGGATGGCATGGTCCGCAGACTATTTTCGCGGACGGAAAAAGGAAAGGTGCAAACGAAAAGCCCCGGCGCAAGGCCGGGGCTTCGGTATCGGGCTCGCTTGAGCCGATGGCCTAATCGCGCTGTCCGAGCAACTGCAACAGCAGCGTGAACAGGTTGATGAAGTTGAGGTAGAGCGACAGCGCCCCGGTAATGGCGGCGCGCTCGGCGACGTCGCCGCCCTGGCTGGCGTAGCCGTAGATGTAGTCGTTCTTCAGCCGCTGGGTATCCCAGGCGGTGAGACCCGCGAAGATCAGCACGCCGACCACCGACACCACGAACTGCAGCATCGAGGAGGCCACGAAGATGTTGACCAGGCTGGCGATGATGATGCCGAACAGGCCCATCATCAGGAACGAGCCCATGCCGGTCATGTCACGCTTGGTGGTGTAGCCGTAGAGGCTCAGCGCACCGAACGACGCGGCGGTGATGAAGAACACCCGCACGATCGAGGTGTGGGTGTACACTAGGAAGATCGACGACAGCGAGATGCCCATCAGCGCCGAGAACGCCCAGAACAGCATCTGCGCGGTCGCCGGCTTCAGCCGGTTGATGCCGAAGGAGATCACGAACACCATCGCCAGCGGCGCCAGCATGAACACCCATTTCAGTGGGCTCACGAACATCGCGACGCCGAACGAGGTGAGGTAGGTGTTGCCCACCTTCGCCGCGGCGCCCGAGGCGTCGCCGGTGACGGCGGCCATGTAGACGCCGAGCGCGGCGAGGCCGGTGATGGCCAGGCCGATCGTCATGTAGTTGTAGATGCGCAGCATGTATGCGCGCAGCCCGGCATCGACGGCGGCGGCGTCTACCCGCCCGGCGGCCCGGCCGAAAGGTGAAGTGTAGTTACGGTCCAAGTCCGACATTGTCGAAACCCTCTAGGTTGTCTGGCTAAGTGCGAAGGGCTCGCGCCGCCAGCGCGAAACTCTATCCCAGATGCCGCCATCCATGACATGAATTCGGGGACATGAATTCTGTGCCATCAACCCGGCGTCTGACCCAAGTTGTATGTGGTAAACTAACACATTCGATGCAAGCTTCCACGCGCGGCTGAATGTCGCTCCGCTGCATAGGGCCCGGCGCGATCGTCGCTCGCTTTCAGGCTCAAAGCCAGCGTAAACAAACGCCGCTGCACAATTCGTTAACGCGGGAACCCTTGTCGGCCGAATGCCGCGCCGCCTGCTTCATATTGTCATAAGCCGCGCAACACCGATGCCGGCTTGCGGTTCAGCGCGCTGAGCGTGCCGGCGAGGCCGAGGCCGACCGTCACCACCAGCGCGGCGACGACCACGGCGGCGGCATTGCCGGCCTGCCAGACGAAGCCGAGGGTCATGAGCCTTGTGACGATCAGCCATGCGGCCACCGACCCCGCCAGCACCCCGAACAGGGCGGTCGCCATTCCGATCATCAGGTATTCCAGTGCGTAGGCCCCGAGCAGGCGTGCCCGGGTCGCGCCCAGCGTCTTGAGGATGACGGCGTCATAGACGCGGTGGCGGTGACCCGCGGCCAGCGCGCCGCCGAGCACCAGGACCGCCGCCAGCAGCGTAATGGCGCTGGCGCCACGGATCGCCAGCACCAGATTGGTGACCACGGCGCCGATGGTTTGCAGCGCCTCGCGGACGCGTACGCTGGTCACCATCGGAAACGCCTGGGCGACCGCCTTGATGATGCGGGCGTCCGCCTCCGCGTTGGTCGTCGTCGGCGTCAGCGTGGCGATGTGGGTATGCGGCGCGCCGCGAAAGGCGTTGGGCGAGAACACCAGCACGAAATTGATGCCGAGGCTTTGCCAGTCGACGCTGCGCAGGTTGCTGATGGTGGCGGAGATGTTGCGGCCGAGCACGTTCACCACCACCTCGTCGCCGATCTTGAGGCCGAGTCCGTCGGCGAGTTTCTTCTCGAACGAGATCAGCGGCGGGCCGCTGTAGTCGGGCGGCCACCATGCGCCCTCCACCACCTTGGAGCCGCGCGGTACCTCGCTGGTGTAGGTGAGGCCGCGGTCGCTTTGCAGCACCCATTCGGCGTCGTGCGTCGGCTTGAGGTCCTCGGCCTTGACGCCGCGCGCGGCGACGATGCGCCCGCGCAGCATCGGCACGTCCTCAACGGTGGCGCTCGGCGCCTGTTGCTTGAGGAAGGCGTCGAAGCGTGCGGCGTCGGTGGATGGAATGTCGATGAAGTAGAACGACGGCGCATGGTCCGGCAGCGCCGCCATGAACTGCCGCCGCAGGTTGCCGTCGATCTGGGTGATGGTCACCAGCACCGCCAGTCCGAGGCCGAGCGACAGCACCATCGACGGCGTCAGCGCGCCGGGCCGGTGGATGTTGCCGAGCGCGAGCCGCAGCATGGTGCCGCGCGGGCGCGGCAGCCGGCGCGCCAGCGCCATCAGCCCGGCGGCCAGCGCCCGCAGCAGCGCGAACACCACGACGGACGCGGCGACGAAGATCACGGCGATACGCTTGTCGTAGGCGAGCGCGACGACCACGGCGATCAGCAGCGCGATCACCGCCGCCATGCCGATCAGATAGGGCAGGCGCGGGCGGCGACGTTCCTCGCTGACGGTGTCGCGAAACAGCGCCGCGACCGGCACGTCGTGAATTCGCGCCAGCGGCCAGAGTCCAAACGCCAGCGCGGTTAACAGGCCGTAAACGAACGCCATCGCCAGTTCCGCACCGTGCAGCGCCGGCTCCACCGGCAGCGGCAGCAGCTTGCCGAACAGGGCGACGATGATGAACGGCAGCGCCGCGCCGACCGCAAGCCCGATCAGCGAGCCGATCGCCGCCAGCATCATCACCTGCGTCAGGTAGATCGCGAAGATGCGGCTCGCCGGCGCGCCGAGCGATTTCAGGGCGGCGATGACGTCGCGGCGGCGGTCGATGTGGCTCTTGACCGCGTTGGCGACGCCGACGCCGCCGACCAGCAGCGCGGCGAGGCCAACCAGGGTGAGGAACTGGGTGAAGCGTTTGATGGTCCGCTCGAGTTGCGGCGAGGCGTTGCTCTGCGAACGGATTTCCCAGCCGGCGTCGGGCAGCGCGGCGCGCGTCGCGTCGATGAAGGCTTTGGCACTGGCGTCGGTGGCGCTGTCGTCGGGCAGGCGGACACGATAGATCCAGCGCACCAGACTGCCGGGCTGCAACAGATGAGTCGCGCGCAACGCTTCCTCGCTGACCAGCACGCGCGGCGCGAATCCCATGCCGCCGGCGAGCTTGTCGGGCTCCGAGGTCACCGCGCTGCGGATCGCGAACGACGCCTCGCCGATGTTCACGCGGTCGCCGATCTTTAATCCGAGCCGCGCCAGCAAGACCGGATCGACCGCCGCGCCGAACGCGCCATCGCGCTCGGCAAGCAGATCGGCGACGGACATCGGCGGCTCCAGCGCCAGTCGGCCCAGCATCGGATAGGCGGCGTCGACCGCTTTCATTTCGGTGAGAGCCAATTGCCCATCCGGCGCGCGCAGCATCGCGCGCAACGTCGCGGCGACCGATACGGTGCCGCGCGTGCGCAGGACGTTGACTTCGGCGGGCGTGGCCTCGCGCTGGATCAGCGACAGCGAAACGTCGCCGCCGAGCAAGGTGCGGCCCTGCTCGGTCAGGCCTGCGGCGAGGCTGCCGGCGACCGAGCCGACGCCGGCGATCGCCATCACGCCGAGCGCGATGCAGGCGATGAAGACATAGAAGCCGCGCAGCCCGCTGCGCAACTCGCGGATCGCGTAGCGCAGCGGCAACAGCGAGGTGGCGGCGCGCGCGGGAGAATCGACGACGAGGCTCATGCGTTATGCCGTTTCGGTCCAGCGCCGCTCCGGCTCCGGCGTCTCGATTTGGCCGGAACGCAGGCGGATGACGCGGTCGCATTTGTGCGCCAGCGCCGCGTCGTGGGTCACCAGCACCATCGTCATGCCGCGCGCGGCGTGCTGCGCGAACAGCAGATCGACGATCTGCTGGCCGGTGGTCTCGTCGAGATTGCCGGTCGGCTCGTCGGCAACGAGAATCGCGGGATCGGGCGCCAACGCGCGGGCGATGGCGACGCGCTGCTGTTCGCCGCCGGAGAGCTGGCGCGGATAGTGATGCAGCCGTTCGCTCAAGCCGACCAGTTCGAGTTCTCGCGTGGCGCGACCCATGGCGTCGGGATGGCCGGCGAGTTCGAGCGGCACCGAGACGTTCTCAAGCGCTGTCATGGTCGGGATCAGGTGGAACGACTGGAACACGATGCCGACATGGCGGCCGCGAAACCGCGCCAGCGCATCCTCATCGAGGGCATTGAAGGACGTGCCGTTCACCACCACCTCTCCATTGTCCGGACGTTCCAGCCCCGCCATCACCATCAGCAGCGTGGATTTGCCGGAGCCGGATGCGCCGACGAGGCCGATCGCTTCGCCGCTGGCGATCTGCAACGAGATGTTTTTCAGGATGTGAACGCGGGCGGCCCCCGTCCCCAGCGAAAGGTCGAGGTTGGTGATTGAGATCGAAGGCGTCGCGTCGCGCGGGGCGGACGAAACCGGTGAGGCGGGGGATGCGGTGAGACTGTCCATGCCTCGCTCATATGGCGATTGGCGCGCGGTGGTCGAGGGGGCGACGCGGATGTTTCTGGTGGCGCTCGCGGTCGTGTTCGCGCCGGTGCTGGCGCCCGGGACCGCGCCGGCGCAGACGCCCGCCGTCGGCGTGAAGCCGCTCAAGGTCGTGGTGCTTGGGGATTCGCTGAGC
This sequence comes from Pseudomonadota bacterium, assembly GCA_963204905.1. Taxonomy (GTDB): domain Bacteria; phylum Pseudomonadota; class Alphaproteobacteria; order Rhizobiales; family Xanthobacteraceae; genus 62-47. The sequence continues at coordinate 1,437 of CAUJJN010000385.1, read as the reverse complement.
GCCGGCTACGGCCTGCCGGCCGCCTCGGCATTTCCGGTGAAGCTGCAAACGGCGTTGCGTGCCAAGGGGATAGCGGTCGATATCGACAATGCGGGGGTGTCTGGCGACACCAGTTCCGGCGGGCTCGGGCGGCTCGACTGGTCGGTACCGGACGGCACCGACGCGGTGATCGTCGAACTCGGGGCCAACGACGCGCTGCGCGGCATCGATCCCGACGTCACCCGCAAGGCGCTCGGCGAGATCATCCAGCGGCTGCAGGCGCGGCGGATCGCGGTATTCCTGTGCGGGATGCTGGCGCCGCCGAACTACGGCGCTGAGTATGCCGCGCGGTTCAACGCGATCTATCCCGACCTCGCGAAGCAGTACGGCGTGCCGCTCGATCCGTTCTTCCTCGAGGGCGTCGCGGCGGACGCCGCACTTAATCAGGCCGACGGGATGCATCCGACCGCCGCCGGCGTCGATCGCATCGTCGCGCGGATATTGCCGGCGGTGGAAGCTTTTCTAGGGAACGCCAAGACGGCGCGCGAATAGTCAGGATGCGCCGCTCAAAACCTCGGCGGCGTCCCCGCGCAGGCGGGGACCCGTAACCCCTGGTCTCAATGATTGTTGCGGGAGCAGATGACAGGCGCTTTCCGTATCATTGCTGCCGCGGAGTCTGGGTCCGCGCCTGCGCGGGACGACGGGTTTCGTGCTGCCGTTGTCCACCGTCTGAACGGTCGTCGCTTCGCTCTGTCATGTATCTGCGGTAGAAACAGGTATCGGTGATTCGTCATCGGGTTAGCATCGGGGGTCGCGATGCCGCGTTTGTTTACTGGACTGGAAATTCCCGTCGAGGTCGGACAGACACTGTCCCAGTTGCGCGGCGGGTTGCCGGGGGCGCGCTGGATCGACCCGGAAAACTATCACGTCACCCTGCGATTCATCGGCGATATCGACGGCCTCGCGGCCAACGAAATCGCGTCGCTGCTGCCGCGCATCAACCGCAAACCGTTCGACGTCACGCTTCAGGGCCTGTCCAGCTTCGGCGGCAAGAAGCCGCGCGCGGTGGTGGCCTCGGTGGTGCCGAGCCGGCCGCTGATCGAGTTGCAGGCCGAACTGGAGCGGCTGATGCAGCGCATCGGCCTGACCCCGGAAGGCCGCAAGTTCACCCCGCATGTGACGCTGGCGCGGTTGCGCACCGCCTCCAATCAGGATGTCGCGGATTACCTGTCGCTGCGCGGCTACTTCCCGACGCGGGTATTCCGGGCCTCCCGCTTCGTGCTGTTTTCGTCGCGGGCCTCGGTCGGTGGCGGGCCCTACGTGGTCGAGGACGCCTATGCGCTGAGCGCGTAAGAGGATTGAAGCGGCCTCATTTCGGCTTGCATTTTTGCGCGCGCTGGGGCCGTTAGCAGCCCATGGATGCATCCTCGCCCGCCTCGTTTCGCGCCCGTTACAAGT
>CAUJJN010000384.1 GCA_963204905.1 Pseudomonadota bacterium | reverse complement strand
GCTTCGGTCCTCGGCCCGCGAAACGGCTGCGCCGTCCTTCACTGACGTTGCGGCCCGCAACCGACATCTATCCTTTTTCCGATTGCTCTCGAGCGGGTTCGCGAACCTGCGGTCCTGCGCCTGCGGACCTCGTGACGGCCGCGACTGGCGCGGCCTTGAATGGAGGTTTTGGAAAATGAGCAGGAAAGAGAGCAAGCCCCGCGTCGATATCTACGCGAAGATCACCGACCGCATCGTCGCAGAGCTGGAAAAGGGCGTGCGTCCGTGGGTTCAGCCATGGAATGCTGGGAATACGACGGGTCGCATCACGCGGCCGCTGCGCCACAACGGACTGCCGTATCAGGGCATCAACACGCTGCTTCTCTGGTCGGAGGCGGTGGCGCGGGGGTTCGTCTCGCCCACATGGATGACGTTCAAGCAGAGCGTTGAACTGGGCGGTCATGTCCGCAAGGGCGAGACCGGATCGATGGTCGTCTACGCCAGCCGCTTCACCCGCACAGAAACCGACGCGAAAGGCGAGGAAGTCGAACGCGGCATTCCCTTCCTCAAGGCCTATACCGTGTTCTGCGCCGATCAGATCGACGACCTGCCGGCGCAGTACTACGGCAATCCCGCGCCGGTGGCCGATCCGGTCGAGCGCATCGAGCATGCCGATGCCTTCTTCACCAATACCGGCGCTGTCATCCGTCACAGCGGCGACAAGGCGTTTTTCAATCCGGCGCTCGACATCGTGCAGATGCCGCCCTTCGAGAGCTTTCGCGATGCTCCGAGTTATTACGCCACGCTCGGGCACGAGATGACCCATTGGGTCGGCTCGGAAAAGCGGCTTGATCGCAATCTCTCCCGCTATCACAAGGATCGCTCCTTCAGGGCGCACGAAGAATTGGTCGCGGATTTGGGCGGCTGCTTCCTGGCGGCCGACCTCGGCATCGTCCCTGAACTGGAGCCGAGGCCGGATCACGCGAGCTATTTGGCCAGCTGGCTTGAAATTCTCAAGAACGAGAAGCGCTTCATTTTCGCCGCGGCGGCGCATGCCCAGCGCGCCGTCAACTATCTGCACGATCTCCAGCCGGGTGCGACGCAGGTCGCGGAGGCGGCGTGATGCTGCATTCTCCGAACATCATGGGGGAGGGCGCTGAGCCTTCCCCGCTCCGCTTGCGCGCGCTATCGCTTGGCGCTGGCGTGCAATCCACCACACTCGCTCTGATGGCGGCCCATGGCGAGATCGGCCCCATGCCCGACTGCGCTATTTTCGCTGATACCGGCTGGGAGCCTCAGGCCGTCTACGATCATCTCGCATGGCTGATGTCGCCGAACGTCTTGCCGTTCCCGGTCCATATTGTCTCGGACGGCAATATTCGCGAGCAGCTGATCGCGGCCGGGCAGGGCAACCGCTGGGCCTCGATCCCCGCCTTCGCCAGGACCGTCACGCCGGCAGGCGCGGTGGTCCCGGTTTTTGACGAGGACGACGAGGGCGAGCTCATCGAAGTCGCCACGCGCCAGACGACGACGGAGACCGTCTCGATCGGCATGATCCGTCGCCAGTGCACTACGGACTATAAGATTGTTCCAATCCGTCGGAAGGTGCGTGAGCTGGCGGGCCTGACGCGCAAGCGCTCTCCCTCGTTTCCGGTCGTCGAATGCTGGATAGGCATCTCGACGGACGAGATTGTTCGGGCAAAGCCGAGTTTCGAGGCGTGGCAGGTCAAGCGCTTCCCGCTGATCGAAAAGCGCTTGAGCAGGCGGGATTGCCTCGCCTGGCTGCGTCGGCACGACTATCCCGATCCTCCGAAAAGCGCGTGCATCGGCTGCCCGTTTCACAGCAACGCCGTATGGCGATCGATGCGCGAACAGGATGCCGTTGCATGGCAGGACGCCGTCGAGGTCGACCGGGCGCTGCGGACAGGACTCAGGGGCATTCGCGGCGAGGTATACCTGCATCGATCCTGCGTGCCGCTCGAGGACGTCGATCTATCGACCGCCGCTGACCGCGGGCAGCTCGATCTCTGGCCGAATGAGTGCGAGGGCATGTGCGGTGTATGAGGCCGGCTTTGCCCCCGTAACGTTCGGGCCCATCACACGCGAGGAGCTTAACGCCCATCTCGTTCTATAGGGTCACAGGATGGGCGAGATCCACCGCCCGACGCGCGGCTGGTCCTACGGCCTGCGCCACGAGGGCCGGCTGCTTGCCGTCGTCGCGACCGACACGCTCATACGTGAGCGTGTCGCCGGCTTGACGCGGCACGATGCAGTCGAGCTTTCGCGCCTGTGCGCAGCAAAACCGGATCTCTGCCGCGTGGCGCTGCGCCTCTGGCGATCCTTCGCCTTCCCGGCAATTGCTGTCGCACGCGGCTGCCGCTGGGCGGTCAGCTATCAGGATGCCGCCCTCCACAGCGGCAATCTCTTTCGGTTCGACGGGTGGGTTACACTCGGTCGATCGCGGAGCGGGACCGACTCCCGGTCCGGACGCCGGGGCCGAAGAAAGGTCATCTGGGGCTGGTGCGACGATCCGCAAATCAGGCGGAGCCGGGCCGTCGGTCTGGCGACGACGCCGACGGAGCGAAAGAGCGGACCGATTACCTTCAACGCCGAGGATGGCGTCGCGGCTGTTCCCTTCCAGATCGGCGATCTTGTCAATGTAGACGAGAATATCTACATTACTGGCAAGAACTATCTACATGGAGGCCCCATGCCAATCAATGTCAATAACCCGGAGGCTGATGCGCTGACGCGCAGGTTCGCCCATATGGCCGGCGTCAGCATCACCGATGCGATCGTCATCGCGATGAAGGAGGCGATCGAGCGCCGGCGTGATGCCGAGAGCCCGCTTCAGACGGCTGCACGGCTTCGTGAAAAGCATGGCGTGTCGCTGCGCAAGGCGGCGAAGAAGCCGCTCCCGCGCGAAGCTTTCGACAAGATGTGGGAATCGGAGTGATGTTCGTCGACGCGTGCGCGATCATCGCCGTGCTGTCCGATGAACCGGAAGCGGGCCGCGTCTCCGATGCCATCGCTTCCGGGAAGAATGCCTTCACCTCGCCGGTCGCCGTGCTTGAGGCGGTGCTCGGTCTTGCGCGTCCCGACAAGTTTGGTCTTTCGGTATCGGAGGTGGAGCCGATCGTTGCCGAGTTCCTCGACGAGCGCGGGATCGAGGTCCGGGATCTGCCGCCTGCAGCCGAGACCACCAGGCTGGCACTGTCGGCGGCTCACCGGTATCGCTCCGGCCGCCATGGCCTCAATCTCGGCGATTGCCTGCATTACGCCTGTGCGAAATATTTCGCGGTGCCCATTCTGGCGACGGCCGATGAGTTTCGGCAAACCGATCTCGCCACGGTTCCCTGACGGGCGCCAGGTCGGCCCCGGGACCCGGAGGCGCCGCGCCTTCCCGCTGTAGTTTGTCAGGTCCGCGATCGGAACCCCGCCTGTACGGTCGTCCCTGGCGGTTAGCCATTCAGCTTGAAACGAGAGCCAGGATAGGCAAATTGCCGGTCGCCTCTCCCGATAGCGCGCCATAGAAGCAGCGTCGGTTCAATGCATGGGTCAGCCTGGCGCGTAGCGTCGGGCGCTTGTCTCGCTGATCTCCCGGTGCGTCACCGTTCGAAGCCGGTGCGAGACAATGGGGCAACGGTCCCTGTCTTTGGGATCTGAGGCGCTGCGTGGCTTGACTGCGACCGCGATGGGCTCTCGACCGAACAGCCTCTGGCTCGTGGTATGACGCCGTCGACGGAAACGCCGGTCTTCATTCCGGTTTCCACAAAGGCCACGTCCATCTGCGTCCTCGATGTGACTGGTCTGACCGAAGGCCGATCCCGCTATTGCGGGCTCTCGATCTTGTCCCGGCAACGGCCTTCACGACTTTCTTCCCCTGACGGCTGCGCCGCCATTCCTCGCGGACCAAGAAAGCCGCTCCCGGCCGCCTTCCACTTTGTTCCAGCCCTGCGGGTGCCAGTCGATCGCCTCCGGTCCACCGACCGTCATCGAGGTCGCGATGGGCGCGGCCCGAGCAACAAAGGAATGAGACACATGGCTACCATCGGCACCTTCGCTTCCACGGGCAACGGCTT
>CAUJJN010000383.1 GCA_963204905.1 Pseudomonadota bacterium | reverse complement strand
CGGCTACGCCGGAAACGGGTTGATCTTCTGCTGCCACTCGCGCGCTCTTTAAGCTGCCAAATCCGCAAGGGAAAAACCGTCGCCGGAAAGCGCGGCGCCAATCGATCTAAGCCCCTGGAATTCAATCGAAACTTTGATTTTCTACCGGGATGGAGCATCCCAGCGACTTCAAAATCGCGGCCTTGCTAACATAGCGCGGGCGAAGGCGCAACGTGACGACGGCAAACGGATGCCGCGATGTTGCATTTGCGGTTCGGGCGGTTTGTCGCATGGCGCGTCAATCGAGTCGCATTCCGCTGCGGCCCTCACCCGCGCCGCCAGCCCCGCGAGCAGCCACCGGGCAGCCACCGGGCACCAAGCGCCAGCCTCGCCGCGCGGGGCCGGCCCGTTCCATCATGGTGCAACGCACCCTTTTACGCAGGCGAATACTTAGCAAAATCTGAATCAACAGTAATCGGCGCGCTATCTATTGTTCATTCAAAGTATTGTTTGGTTACTAAATGATTAACCAAAAATACTGATAAATCTTGCCCGGTCAGGCGAGTCTATCACAAGATGTTTCGCTGCCGCATTGCTTGGCTCTCCTGCCAATTTTACGCCTTATTAAGCAGCCAACGCTTCCGCCGCCAACAGGTGTGGGGGTTTCATTCGCCGTGTCGGCGGCAATACTTTGTTCCAAGGGGTTCTTTCCTAATGCGTCAATCCAAATCATCCGTCCTGCGACGTCTGGATCGGTCACGCACGACCGTCGCACTGATCGCCGCCTCTCTCCTGATCGGCGGAAGCGTCACGGAAGCCTCCGCGAAATCGCGGCAGCATCGCCACAAGCACAAGACCGAGAATTCCTGGCTCAACGCCAATGCGTCGATCGGCCCCGGGGGCGGCCGCAGCTTTTCGGGGATCGCGTCCTATTACGGCAACGAGGCCGGCAACAAGACCGCCTCCGGTCAGCGCTTCAATCAACACGCCATGACCGCCGCCCACCGCTCGCTGCCGTTCGGCACCAAGCTCAAGGTCACCCACGGCAGCCGCAGCGTCGTCGTCACCATCAACGATCGCGGGCCGTTCATTCGCGGCCGCGTGCTCGATCTCTCCAAGGGCGCGGCGCACGCCATCGGTCTCACCGGCCGCGGCGTCGGCCGTGTTGTCGCGGAAGTGCAGTAAGCACGTCGCGGATCACGTTGCGTAAGCGTTGCGTCGCGTTGAGTTTGTCGCATTCCCGTCGCGTCGCGTCGAAAAGGCCGGTGCCAATCGCACCGGCCTTTTTCATGGCGATACGATCTCACCTCACCGTCATTGCGAGCGAAGCGAAGCAATCCAGAAAGCCACGAAGCAAGAACTGGATTGCTTCGTCGCTCGCGCTCCTCGTAATGACGGGATGACTGATCGAACCTTAGTTCATCTCGCTCCAAAGCCTGCAATGCTCCAGACTTTGCGTTCTTGACAGAGCTATCCGTCGTCATGCCCGGCCTTGTGCCGGGCATCCACGTCTTGACGTCTTCGCAAAGTTAAAGACGTGGATGGCCGGGACGAGCCCGGCCATGACGAGTTGTCGTTTCTAACTTGTTCTACAGAAAGCTCTGAGGGTCGACGTCGACTTCCAGCTTGAGGTTGCCCTTGGTCTTCGGCGCCACCGCAAGCCAGTCGCGAAGGTAGCCGGACAGATCGACGCCGCGCGCCGACTTCACCAGCAGCCGGAAACGATAGCGGCCCTTCACCACCGCGAGCGGCGCTTCCGCCGGGCCCAGCACCTGCACTGCCTCGTCGCGCGGCGCGGCCGAAGCCAGCTTGCGCGCGAAACCTTCCGCGGTCGGGCGGTCGCCCGCCGAGATGATCATGCTCGCGAGACGTCCGAACGGCGGATAGAGCGTGCGCTCGCGCAGGTCGATCTCGGTGTCGTAGAACGCCTGACGGTCGCTCGCGACCAGGGCCTTCATCACCGGATGTTCCGGCTGATAGGTCTGCAAGTAACCGACGCCGCGCCCCTGCTCGCGCCCGGCGCGGCCGATCACCTGATTGAGCAATTGAAAGGTGCGCTCCGCCGCACGCGGATCGCCGTTGCTCAGACCCAGATCGGCGTCGACCACGCCGACCAGATTGAGCCGTGGAAAGTTGTGGCCCTTCGCCACCAGTTGCGTGCCGATGATGATATCGACGCGCCCCTCCGCGATCTCGTTCAGTTCGGCGCGCATGGTCTCGATCGAGGTGATGAGATCGCTCGACAGCACCATGGTGCGCGCATCCGGAAACAGCGCGGCAGCCTCCTCCTGCAAGCGTTCGACGCCGGGACCGATGGCGGCGAGCGACTCCTCCGCGCCGCAATGCGGACATTGATGCGGGCGCGGAATAGAGAAGCCGCAGTGATGGCACACCAGGCGTTGGCGAAAGCGATGATCGACCAGCCACGCATCGCAGATGTTGCAGGAGAAGCGATGGCCGCAGGCGCGGCACAGCGTCAGCGGCGCATAGCCGCGCCGGTTGAGGAACAACAGCGCCTGCTCGCGCTTCTCGACGGCGTGTCGAATCGCTTCCGCCAGCAACGGCGAGATGAAACGCCCGCGCGGCGGCGGCGCGCGACGCAAATCGATGGCCTCGATTTGCGGCATGTGCTGGCCACCGAACCGCGACGGCAGCGGCACGCGCGTATAGCGGCCCTTGCGCGCGTTGACCTCGGTTTCGACCGATGGCGTGGCCGAGGCCAGCACGATGGGAATTTTCGCGATATGCGCGCGCACCACCGCCATGTCGCGGGCGTGGTAATGCACGCCGTCGCCTTGCTTGTAGGCCTGGTCGTGTTCCTCATCGACGACGATGAGGCCGAGATTCGCATACGGCAAAAACAGCGCCGAACGCGCGCCGACCACGACATGCGCCTCGCCCGCCGCGATCGCCGCCCAGTTGCGTGCGCGGGTGCGCGGCGTCAGTTCCGAATGCCACTCGATCGGCTTCACGCCGAAGCGTTGCGCGAAACGGTCGAGGAATTGCCCGGTGAGTGCGATCTCGGGCATCAGGATCAGCACCTGCCGGCCGCGCCGCACCGTCTCCGCCACCGCCTCGAAATACACTTCGGTCTTGCCGGAGCCAGTGACGCCGTCGAGCAGCGCCACCGCGAAGGCTTCACCCGCCGCCATCTCGCGCAACGTCTGCGCGGCAGCCGTCTGGTCCGGCGAGAAATCCGGCTCCACGAAGGTCGGGTCCGGCGGCGGCGGCGCGGGCTGCTTCGGCAACGGCTCGACCGCCAGCGTGCCCTCATCCACCAGACCATCGATCACGCCGACGCTGACGCCGGCCTCGCGCGCCGCGTCGGACTTGCCGTGCAGGAGGCCGTCGCCCAGGCATTCGATGATGCGGCGGCGCGCCGGCGTCATCCGTTGCGGCGGCGGCCCGACCAGCCGCACGCCGGCACGCACGCGCTCCGGCCCGAGATGCTCCCCCATCCGCAATGTCATGCGCAGCACCATGCCGCGCGGCGACAGCGTGTAATTCGCCACCCAGTCCACCAGCGTGCGCAGTTCCGCGCGCAGCGGCGGCACGTCGATCTTCTCGGACACGTCCTTGAGACGATTGTGCAGGCGCGGATCGGGCGCGTGATTCTCGGCCCACACCACCGCCGTGACCTCGCGCGCGCCGAGCGGAACGCTGACCACGTCACCCGGTTGCAGGTCGATCCCGCGCGGCACGCGATAGGAATAGGCGCGGTCAAGCGCCACCGGCACCAGCACATCGACGATGCGCGGGCCTGACGGCGAGTTTTCCGGCGTTGAACGGTCCATGCGGCGCGATTAGCGAAGGATCAACAAAGAAGGTGCGATATAGTCGAAACGACTCAAGGCAGTCACCCCCGAGACCGCGACTCTATGGTGAAACCGGCCGCCGACCCAGCCCTGTTCGAGCTTGCTTGCGCCGAGCCGCGCCTGCTCGCGGAGGCCGTGCATTGGCAGGCCTATCTGCGTTCCGAGCGGCGGTTGTCGCCGAAGACGCAGGAGGCCTATGCGCGCGACCTGCGCCAGTTCCTCGGTTTTCTCGCCGATCACCGCGGCGGGCAGGTGACACTGGCGCTCTTCGCCGCGCTGGAGGCCAGCGACGTGCGCGCCTTCATGGCGGCGCGGCGCGCCGACGATATCGGCAGTCGCTCGCTGATGCGGTCGCTCGCCGGGCTGCGTTCGTTCGGCCGCTTCCTCGAGCGCGAGGGGCGCGGCAAGGTCGGCGCGTTGTCCGCGATTCGCGCGCCGAAGATCGGCAAGAGCCTGCCGAAGCCCATCGGCGTGACCGCCGCCAAGCTGCTGGCCGATGCCGACACCCGCGCCGGCGAGGATCGCGAGCAATGGGTGCTCGCGCGGGATGCCGCGGTGATGGCGTTGCTCTACGGCTCGGGATTGCGCATTTCCGAGGCGCTGGGCCTGAAGAAACGCGACGTGCCGCTGCCCGGCAAGGGCGACACCCTCACGGTGATCGGCAAGGGCAACAAGACCCGCATGGTGCCGGTGCTGCAGAACGTGCTGGCGCTGATCCAGGAGTACGTGGCGATGTGCCCGCATCCGTTACCTGCGGACGGCCCGATCTTCGTCGGCGCCCGCGGCGGACCGCTCAGCCCGCGCATCATCCAGCTGGCGATGGCGCGGCTGCGCGGCGGCCTCGGCCTGCCCGACAGCGCCACGCCGCACGCGCTGCGCCATTCCTTCGCCACGCATCTGCTGGGCCGCGGCGGCGACCTGCGCGCGATCCAGGAATTGCTCGGCCACGCCTCGCTCTCGACCACGCAAATCTATACCGGCATCGACACCGAGCGCCTGCTCGAGGTCTACAAGACGGCGCACCCCCGCGCCTGATGCGCGGCCACCTCAACACGGAATTATTTGCATGACGCCGGGCCGGACCCCTTGTCCGGCGCGAAGGTTGGGTCAATCGTGCGCGCCCCTCAACGCACGGAGCCGCGCCAATGAGCGCCCACGAAAGCATGGAACACGCCGAGCACGCCGAACACGCGTCCGGATCGAACAAGAAGATCGCGTTGCTGATCGCCGTCATCGCGCTGTGCCTGGCGTTGTCGGAAACGCTGGGCAAGGGCGCGCAGACCGAGTCCATCAGCGAGAACGTCGCCTCCGCCAACCTGTGGGCGTTCTTTCAGGCCAAGAGCATCCGTCTGACCACGGTGAAGACCGCCGCCGAGCAGCTTCAGGTGCAGGCCGACGCCGCCACCGATCCGGCGGTGAAGGCGGCGCTGACGAAGCGCATCGAGAGCTGGCAGAAGACCGCCGCGCGCTACGACGACGAACCGGAAACC
>CAUJJN010000382.1 GCA_963204905.1 Pseudomonadota bacterium | reverse complement strand
GGCCTTCAACGCTTCATAGTTGAAAGTGTAATTCTTGGCGTTCTCGTCGCGTGCCGCCCAGATCATGGTTTCGTGGGCGTTGGTGAAGCGACGGCCGCGAAAATTCGGCATCGGGTTCGACTTGCGCCACACGATGTCGTTCAGGACCCAGAAGCCGAGATCCTGCATGATCGCGCCGACGCGGAAAATGTTGTGATAGGAGCCGATCACCCACAGCGTGGCCGACGGTTTCATGATACGGCGACAGGCCAGCAGCCAGGCGCGGGTGAAATCGTCATAGGCCGAGAACGACGAGAACTTGTCCCAGTCGTTGTTGACGGCGTCGACATGGGATTCATCGGGGCGCTTGAGATCGCCCTTGAGCTGCAGGTTGTACGGCGGATCGGCGAACACCAGATCGACCGAGCCGGCGGGCAGCTTCGACATTTCCGCGACGCAATCGCCGACGATAACCTGGGTATCCGGGATGGAAATCTCGGTACGCGGTACAGACTCGAATTTGGTGCGGGGCGCCTTTAAAGACGCCCCGCGACGCGACACAACCATGACTCAATGACTCTGACTCAGGCGACGCTGTCGGCGACGCGGGACTAAACAACCGACTGGCGCTACACTGACGTGGCAAAGTAAAAATCGGCTTAATTGGAAAATATTTCAAACTGGGCAATAATTGCCGGGCGGACTATTGATTGGTGGCCGGAGTCATCTACGTCTGTGCGGCTGTTGAACGATGGCCATCGCCATCCGAACTGTGAGGACATGCACCATGCGCTACGATGACTTCCGCCGCAGCGACAATATCGATGATCGCCGCGACGACGGCGGTGGTGGGGGTGGTGGTGGTGGCTTCGGCCTGCCGATGGGCGGCGGGGGCCTTGGTATCGGCACCGTCATCGTGCTCGGCCTGCTCGGCTACGCGTTCGGCATCGATCCGCGCATCCTGATTGGCGGTGCGGAAATTCTCACCGGCGGCCAGCAGGCGCCGAGCTATCAGACTGATCGCCGCTCCGGCCCGGCCAAGAGCGGCGCGCCTTCGGATGAGATGGGCAGCATGATCGCCGGCGTGCTCGGCGAGATCGACGACCGCTGGGATGAAATCTTTTCGGCGAGCGGCCAGAAGTATACCGGGCCGCGCATCGTGCTGTTCAAGAATGTCACCAACGGCGGCCGCTGCGGCATGGCGCAATCGGCAATGGGGCCGTTCTATTGCCCGCCGGACCGGCAGATATTCCTCGACACCGGCTTCTTCCGCCAGGTCGAGACGCGTTTCCACGGTTGCTCCGGCAATGCCTGCAAATTCACGGCCGCCTACATCATCGCCCACGAAGCCGGCCATCACATCCAGAACCTGCTCGGCATCCTGCCGCGCGTGACGCGCTTGCAGCAGCAGGCCGGCAGCAAGGCGGAAGCGAACGCCTTGCAAGTCAAGGTCGAGTTGCAGGCGGATTGTCTGTCCGGCGTCTGGGTCAATCGCGAAGAGAAGAAGCGCCCCGGCTTCCTGGAGGCTGGCGATATCGACGCGGCGCTCCAGACGGCATCGGCGATCGGCGACGACACCTTGCAGCGACAGGCGACGGGCCGCGTGGTGCCGGACTCGTTCACACACGGCTCCGCAGCCCAGCGCAAACGCTGGTTCATGACCGGCTATCAGCAGGGCACCGTGCAGGCGTGCAACACGTTCGCAACGGATAATCTGTGAGACTTGGATCGTCATTGCGAGCAAAGCAGTCCAGCCTTCCCTAGGAGCTGGATTGCTTCGTTGCTCCGCGTAGCGTCGGCGTTGTTGCGCGCCAGAGGTTGAGGCTCATGCCCTCCATAGATGAATCGAAACAATTCATTCCGCTCAACATCGCGGTGCTGACGGTGTCGGACACCCGCTCGCTTGCCGATGACAAGTCCGGCGCGACGTTGGCGGATCGGCTAACCGGCGCGGGGCATCGCCTGGCGGCGCGCGAGATCGTCACTGACGACGTCGAGGCGATCCGCGCCATCATGCGTCGGTGGATCGCTGATCCGGGTGTCGACGCCATCATCACCACCGGTGGCACCGGTTTCACCGGCCGCGACGTGACACCGGAGGCGATCGAACCGTTGTTCGAGAAGCGGATGGACGGCTTTTCCATCGCGTTCCATATGCTGAGCCACGTCAAGATCGGCCCTTCCACGATCCAGAGCCGCGCCACCGCGGGTGTCGCCGGCGCGACCTACATCTTCTGTCTGCCGGGGTCGCCTGGCGCCTGCAAGGACGGCTGGGACGGCATCCTCGCGCATCAGCTCGATTATCGTTCGCGGCCGTGCAATTTCGTCGAGATCATGCCGCGGCTCGACGAGCATTTGCGCCGCCCCAAGGCCAAGGGTGCGACGGCCTGATGGCGAGAGCGTAGCGATGTCGCGGGCAAAACTGCTATTCTATCAGGTGATGGTAGCAGTGGTGCTGCTTGCCGTGTGGCATGTCCTGAGCACGGTGCCAATCTTCGGCGTGATGCTGTTGCCGCCTTTCTTTTTCTCCAATCCTGTCGATGTCGGCAGCCAGATCGTCACGTGGTTCGCAACCGGTGTGATCTGGAAGCATCTGGCGATCACGTTGTGGGAGTCGATCCTCGCTTTCGTGATTGGTTCGGTCGGCGGCGTGCTGTTCGGATTCTGGTTCGCGCGGCGGCCTACGGTCGCGGCCGTGTTCGATCCTTACGTCAAGATGGCGAACGCGCTGCCGCGTGTCGTGCTCGCGCCGATCTTTACCTTGTGGCTCGGGCTCGGTATCTGGTCGAAGGTGGCGCTCGGCGTCACGCTGGTGTTCTTCATTGTCTTCTTCAACGTCTATCAGGGCGTCAAGGAAGTGAGCGGCACGGTGCTCGCCAACGGCCGGATGCTCGGCATGAACGAGCGGCAGTTGATGCGGCATGTCTATTGGCCTTCAGCGCTCTCGTGGATGTTCTCGTCGCTGCATACCTCCGTCGGCTTCGCGGTGGTCGGGGCGGTGGTCGGTGAGTATCTCGGCTCCGCCGCCGGCCTCGGCTATTTGATCCAGCAGGCCGAGGGTGTCTTCGACGTCGCCGGCGTCTTCGCCGGCATGTTCGTGCTGTCGGCGTTCGTGATCCTTATCGACCTCGCGGTAACGCTGGTGGAACGTCGGCTGCTGGTCTGGCGGCCGGAGGCGGCGGGGAGCCGAACCTAGGGAGATTCGCCATTGCGAGCGAAGCAATCCAGAAGCCAATGAAGTAAGAGCTGAGCAGTCTTAGTCGCTGACGCTCCTCGCAACGACGGGTGTATTGAGGCGACCGGTGTGCTTCTCAAGATGCGTGTGCTCATCTATTCTGCTGCCAATAGCGAACGCGGAGGACATCATGAGGACGATTTTCGGTAGGCTCATCGCGCCGCTGCTGGCGCTGCTCATGATGTCCGGCGCGACGTTCGCGCAGAGCAAGGTGACGATCGCCATCGGCGGCGGCGCTTGCCTCTGTTACCTGCCGACAGTGCTGGCGAAGCAACTCGGCGAATATGAGAGGGCCGGCGTCAACGTCGAATTGGTCGACCTCAAGGGGGGCTCCGATGCGCTGAAGGCGGTGCTCGGCGGCAGCGCGGATGTCGTCTCCGGCTACTTCGATCATTGCGTCAATCTCGCCGCCAAGAAGCAGGAGATGCAGGCCTTCGTGGTCTACGACCGTTATCCGGGCCTCGTTCTGGTGGTGTCGCCGAAGCACACCGACGAAATCAAGTCGATCAAGGATCTGGCCGGAAAGAAGGTGGGTGTCAGCGCACCCGGGTCCTCGACCGACTTCTTCCTCAAATATCAGTTGAAGAAGAACGGCCTTGACCCCACCAGCGCGTCGGTGATCGGCGTCGGCCTCGGGGCTACGGCGGTCGCGGCGATGGAGCAGGGTCAGATCGATGCGGCGGTGATGCTGGATCCTGCGGTCACGGTGCTACAGGGGAATCACAAGGATTTGCGCATTCTCAGCGATACCCGCACGCAGAAGGATACGCTTTCAGTCTTCGGCGGCGAATATCCGGGCGGGGCGCTGTACAGCACGGCAGCGTGGGTCAAGGCGCACGAGAAGGAAGCGCAGGCGCTCACCAACGCCATCGTCAATACGCTGAAGTGGATTCATGCGCATACGCCGGAAGATGTGATGGCGAAAATGCCGCCGGAGCTGGTCGGCAAGAACAAGGAGCTTTATCTGGCGGCGCTGAAGAACACGATCCCGATGTATTCGGAGACCGGCGCGATGGACCCCAAGGGCGCGGCCGCCGTGCTGGCGGTGTTCAGCGAAGGCTCGCCCGATGTCGCCAAGGCGAATATCGACGTCAGCAAGACCTATACCAACCGGTTCGTCGAGCAGGCCAACAAGGCGGCCGGGACCAGCGCGAAGTAGCGCGTGACATCGTTTCCCATTCATCGGGTGAAGCGGCTCGACCTGCGCGTCACGTCGTGGCGCTGGCCGTTCGCGGATGCGCGGCGTGACGAAATCGACGCCCATTTCACTGACCTACAACGCAAGACCCCGCAGCTCTGGAACGGTCGTGTCTTGCTCGGACGTGATCCGCGCTTTGCTGAGGACGCTTTCAGCGCGGAGTATTTCGAAACTGACTTCGCCAGCTTCATCGCGTGGCGCGACTGGGGATTTCCGGACGCATCTGTGTTCAATGGCTTTGGCATGGGTGCGTTGCGTAGTCGCGATGGCGCTTATGTGTTGGGTGAAATGGCGGCGCACACCGCCAACGCCGGGAAGGTTTATTTTCCGGCCGGGACGCCCGATCTCAATGACATCAGGGACGGCATGGTGGATGTCGCCGGCAGTGTCGCGCGTGAGGTCGCGGAAGAGACTGGATTGACAGAGGCCGACTATCGCGTCGCCGATCATTGGGATTGCGTGGTTGCAGGACCGCTGATCGCAATGATGCGCGGTCTGCAATCCGAACTTGACGGCGAAGACCTGCGGCGGCGTATCGAGAGAGAGCTTGCGAAACAGGTGGCACCGGAACTCGCGGCCATTCGCTTGATGCGTCGTCGGAGCGATCTCACAGCAGCGGTGCCGTCCTACATGGCCGCGTTTCTGCTCGCGCGGTTGCCGGATACGGTGTGAATGGTCGGATTGCTCGGGTAGGCTCGAAACATCGTGCTCGAATGAGGGAATGCTAGCGTCATGGCCGACAAGTCTCCGCAAGCGACTACTGCGAACCTCGAACCTTATGTTCGTCCGTTTCGGGTTGACGGCTCGAAGGAGTTTCATCTCAAGCTGTTTCCGCGGAACGAGAATGGCGATCTCGAGAAAGACGAGGGAAAGGCCATCATCGAGGCCAATCGCAAGCGGCTCAGCGATTTGCAGGAAAAGCTGTATGCGCAGAACTGCTGGTCGCTGCTGCTGATTTTTCAGGGCATGGACGCGGCAGGCAAGGATAGCGCCATCGAAAGCGTGTTCGAGGGGGTCAACCCGCAAGGTTGCGAGGTCTATTCCTTCAAGACGCCGACCTCCAAGGAACTTGATCACGATTTCATGTGGCGCTCGGCGATTTGCCTTCCGGAGCGTGGCCGCATCGGCATATTCAATCGCTCTTATTACGAAGAGTGCCTGATTGTGCGAGTGCATCCCGAGATACTCGCGAAACAGCGCATCCCGCCCAAGCTGGTGACGAAGAACATCTGGCGCGAGCGTTTCGAAGATATCTCGGCGTTCGAACGCTATCTCTCACGTAATGGCACGGTGGTCCTCAAGTTCTTTCTCAACGTCTCGAAGGAGGAGCAGCGCGAGCGGTTCCTTGCCCGGCTCGACGAGCAGGAGAAGAATTGGAAGTTTTCGCTGGATGATGTCGCCGAGCGTCAACATTGGGACCGCTATCAGGCCGCCTATCAGGACATGATCCATCATACCGCAAGCGCCGCGGCGCCATGGTATGTCGTGCCGGCGGATCGCAAATGGTTCGCTCGCGTGGTGATCGGTTCGGTGATCGTCAACGCGCTGGAAAAGCTCGATCTGCGCTTTCCGAAGGTCGACAAGGCGACGCTGGAGCAGTTCGCGGAAGCAAGAACGGCTCTCGAAAAGGAGGTTGGCGCCGCGCCGAATGGAGGCGGAAAGGGCCCTGCCAAGGCTGCCGCACCCGCCAAGAAGGGGCGTTGAGGCCTCGGCGCGCGGAATCGGGTCTTTTTTGCATTGCGGGGGCGGGGGATTGTCGTCTAAAATCCCCACAGGCGGGTATCTTGGCAACGGTCCGTCAAGGGTTTGAACCAAGACTACCGCCCAAAGGGACCAGCAATGCCGATTCGCAGCAATATCGATGGAATTCACGGGGGCGCCGCCGCTGGCCGACCCGTCGTGATTCCGGCTGCGATTCCCTCCGTTTTGGCGTCGTCCCTGCTTATTGGCGGACTGCTTCTTATCGGCCCCTGAGGGCCGTCTGGGCGATTGCGCCTGGGCACTCAGGGGTTTGCGAGACCAATCCGCCACCCGAGCGCCCTTTTCATGCGGCGCACCTGACCAAAGGAATTTTCCGATGACGACCGCCAACAAGTCCGACAAGGACCGCGTTGTAATTTTCGACACCACCTTGCGCGACGGCGAGCAGTGCCCCGGCGCCACCATGACCTTCGAGGAGAAACTCGAAGTCGCCGAACTGCTGGACGATATGGGCGTCGACATTATCGAGGCCGGTTTTCCGATCACCTCGCAGGGTGACTTCGAGGCGGTGAGCGAGATCGCCCGCCGTTCCAAGAACGCGGTCATCGCCGGCCTGTCGCGTGCGCATCCGGCCGACATCGATCGCTGCGCCGAGGCGGTGAAGTTCGCCAGGCGCGGCCGCGTCCATACCGTGATCGCCACTTCGCCGCTGCATATGCGGGTGAAACTGAACAAGACCCCCGAGCAGGTGATGGAGACCTCGGTGGCCATGGTCCAGCGCGCCCGCAATCAGATCGATGACGTCGAATGGTCGGCCGAGGATGGCACCCGCAGCGAGATGGACTTCCTCTGCCGCATCGTCGAGGCTGTGATCAAGGCCGGCGCGACCACGGTGAACATCCCCGACACCGTCGGATACACCGTACCGGAGGAATACACCTACTTCATGCGCACGCTGATCGAGCGCGTGCCGAACTCCGACAAGGCGGTGTTCTCGGTTCACTGCCACAACGATCTCGGCATGGCGGTGGCCAATTCGCTGGCCGGTATCGCCGGCGGCGCGCGTCAGGTCGAATGCACCATCAACGGTATCGGCGAGCGGGCTGGCAATGCCGCGCTCGAGGAAATCGTGATGGCTATCAATGTGCGTAACGACAAGTTTCCGTTCTGGAACAAGATCGATACCACAATGCTGACGCGAGCCTCGAAAGTGGTTTCGGCCGCAACATCATTCCCTGTACAGTACAACAAGGCGATCGTTGGCCGGAATGCCTTCGCGCACGAGAGTGGCATCCATCAGGACGGCGTGCTGAAGGATGCGTCAACCTACGAGATCATGCGGCCGGAAATGGTCGGCCTGAAGCAGTCGTCGCTGGTGTTGGGCAAGCATTCAGGCCGCCACGCCTTCGTCCACAAGCTGGAGGAGATGGGCTACAAGCTCGGCGCCAACCAGTTGGAAGACGCGTTCGCGCGCATGAAGGCCCTGGCTGACCGCAAGAAGGATATCTACGACGAGGATATCGAGGCGCTGGTCGATCAGGAACTGGCGGCGAGCCACGATCGCATCAAGCTGACGTCGCTGACGGTGATCGCCGGCACCCACGGTCCGCAGCGCGCCACCATGAAGCTCGACATCGACGGCCAGGTGAAGATTGAGGAGGCCGAGGGCAACGGCCCTGTGGATGCGGTTTTCAACTGCATCAAGGCGTTGGTTCCGCACGAGGCCAAGTTGGAATTGTATCAGGTTCACGCGGTCACCGAAGGCACCGATGCGCAGGCTGAGGTCTCGGTACGGCTTGCGCATGAGGGCCGCTCGATGACCTCGCGCGCCGCCGATCCCGATACGCTGGTCGCGTCGGCCAAGGCTTATTTGGGCGCGCTCAACAAGATCGTCATGAAGCGCCAGCGCGACGTGCCGGCGGTTGCGGCGAGTTGATCTGGCGCAACGTCTCAAACCTCTATTCGGCGGCATAAGAAACGCGGCGCTTCATCAGCGCCGCGTTTTGCGTTGCAACACAGGTTTATCTCGCTCCCGCCAAAGGAAGCATAGCCGCGAGCAGGACAAACCGGTATTGACGGCCTTTATCCTTTTCAAGGATGGTGTCGGTTCAGTTGGATGGGGCGACCACCAAAATCGAATCCGGGAGGAAGAATGCGTAAGATCATGTTCCTTGGGGCTGCGATCGCGGCTCTTGGCTTTATCATGCCGGCTGCCGCGCAGCAGCCGATCATCATCAAGTTCAGCCACGTTGTGGCGCCGAATACGCCGAAGGGACTCGCTTCGCAGAAATTCGCCGAACTCGCGGCGAAATATACCGACGGGAAGGTAAAGGTCGAGGTCTATCCGAACTCGCAGCTGTACAAGGACAAGGAAGAACTCGAGGCGCTGCAACTCGGCGCGGTGCAGATGTTGGCGCCGTCGCTCTCCAAGTTCGGGCCCATCGGCGTCAAGGAGTTCGAGGTTTTCGATCTGCCGTACATTCTCCCGGACCTTGCCTCGCTGCGGAAGGTGACCGACGGGCCGCTCGGCAAGAAGCTTTTCTCCCTGCTCGAAAAGAAGGGAATTACTGGCCTCGCCTATTGGGACAACGGCTTCAAGGAGATGAGCGCCAACAAGAAGCTCATTGCACCGGAAGACTACAAGGGCCTGAAATTCCGCATTCAATCGTCGAAGGTACTGGAAGCGCAGTTCCGTTCGCTTGGCGCCATTCCGCAAGTGATGGCGTTTTCCGAAGTTTATCAGGCGCTGCAAACCGGCGTGGTTGACGGTCAGGAAAACACGCCTTCGAACATGTACACCCAGAAGATGCACGAGGTGCAGAAGTATACGACGCTCACCAACCACGGCTATATCGGCTATGCGGTGATCGCCAACAAGAAGTTCTGGGACGGTCTGCCGGCCGATGTCCGCGGCCAGCTCGAGAAGGCGATGAAGGAAGCCACCGAGTACGGCAATGGTCAGTCGGCCAAGGAAAACACCGAGGCGCTGGAAGAAATGCGCAAGTCCGGCAAGACCGAGTTGATTACCCTGACCAAGGAGCAGGACGACGCGATGCGCAAGGCGATGCTGCCGGTCTACAAGGACGTCGGCTCGCGCGTCGGCAAGGACCTCATCAATGAGTTCCTGAAGGAAGAGGGACGTCCGACGATCGATTGAGGTCTGTCTTCGGCGTTGCGGATGGTGAAAGGTGCCATGTCTCGCAACGCCGGTGCGGAGTCTACAATCGTTTCGAACGGAGACACGGGTCGGATCGAAAAGGCTCAATCCGACTCGTTGTTTATCTCCCCGGTCGAATGCGAACCAATCCGGAAGCGACATCCGCGCTTCCGGATATTCTATCAAGGGGAAAGCGCGGTCGCTTTGGCTGCGTTGCGCGTGGGCTAACCGGTAACGGGAAGCTGTCCGACGCCACGGGGGGACATCCATGTTTCTTAAAATCCTCGATCGGCTCGAGGAGATCCTGATCGCAACGCTGATGGCGCTCGCGACCTTGATCATCTTCGTCGCGGTCGCCCATCGCTATCTGCTGGGCGTGTCCTGGCTCTATCCGATCCTGTTCCCGATCAACCTGTCATGGGCGCAGGAGCTTTGTATTTTCATGTTCGTGTGGGTTGCGAAGTTCGGTGCTGCCTACGGCGTGCGGACCGGCATCCATGTCGGTGTCGACGTTGTCGTCAATCAGCTCAAGTCGCCGTGGCGGAATATCGTCGTCACCTTCGGTTTGTTATCCGGCGCGTTTTTCACGTTCGTGATCGGCACCATGGGCGCCAAGTTCGTTTATGGCCTGATGGGGACAGACCAGGTGACGCCCGATCTCGAAATCCCGAGCTGGTTCGTCTATCTCTGCATACCGCTCGGATCGTATCTGATGTGCTTCCGCTTCCTTCAAGTCGCCTACAACTATTGGCGCACGGGGGAATTGCCGCATCATGACCACACCAAGGTCGAGGGCGTCGATGTCGTCGAACCGGGTGCGGGCGTAGCGGAGGTCACCCGATGAGCAGTCTCATTATTTTCGGGTTGCTGATCGCGTTGATGCTGACGGGCATGCCGATCTCGATCGCGCTCGGCCTTACGGTGCTCAGCTTCATCTTCACGATGACGCAAGTGCCGACCGAATCGGTGGCACTGAAACTGTTCACCGGCATCGACAACTTCGAGATCATGGCGATCCCGTTTTTTATCCTCGCGGGCAATTTCCTCACGCATGGCGGCGTCGCGCGACGCATGATCAATTTCGCCACATCGATGGTCGGGCACTGGTACGGCGGTCTTGGTCTCGCCGGCGTCATGGCCTGCGCATTGTTCGCGGCGATTTCCGGCTCGTCGCCGGCGACCGTGATCGCGATCGGCTCGATCATGCTGCCGGCGATGGTGGCGCAGGGCTTTCCGAAACGTTTCGGCGCCGGCGTCATCACCACGTCGGGCGCTCTTGGCATCCTGATTCCGCCGTCGATCGTGATGGTGATCTATTGCGTGGCGACCGGTGGCAGCATTGCGCTCGATCCTTCGGGGCATCGTGTCTCGTCGGCGTCGGTCGGTCAGATGTTCATGGCCGGCGTTATTCCCGGCCTGATGCTGGCGACGCTGCTCGGCGTTACGACGTTCTACCGCGCATGGAAGAACGACTATCCGCGTATGCCAAAGGCGACCTTTGCCGAGCGTTTCCAGGCGTTCCGCAAGTGTGTATGGGGTCTGCTGCTGATCGTCATCGTGCTCGGCGGGATCTATGCCGGCCTGTTCACGCCGACGGAAGCCGCCGCCGTCAGCGCGGTTTATGCCTTCGTCATCGCAGTGTTCGTCTATCGCGACATGTCGTTGAGGGATGTGCCGAAAGTGCTGCTCGGCTCAGCCAACATGAGCGCGATGATCCTCTACATCATCACCAACGCGGTGCTGTTCTCGTTCCTGATGGCGAATGAAAACATTCCGCAGCAGATCACCAACTGGATCACGTCCATCGGCGTCAACTGGGTGATGTTCCTGTTGATCGTCAACATCGTGTTGTTGGCGGCCGGCAACTTCATGGAAGCGTCCTCCATCGTGCTGATCATGGCGCCGATTCTGTTCCCGGTTGCAGTCAGTCTCGGTATCCATCCGGTGCATCTCGGCATCCTGATGGTGGTCAACATGGAGGTCGGCATGTGCCATCCTCCTGTGGGTCTAAATCTCTACGTTGCCTCGGGCATCGCCAAGATGGGCATTACCGAACTTACCATTGCCGTGTGGCCGTGGTTGCTGACGATGCTCATATTCCTTGGCGTGGTGACCTACATTCCCGAAATATCGCTGTGGTTACCGCGAATGCTGGGAATGCTGTAACGGCATGAGGTCGGACACGTTGATGAATGCTCCTTCATCAACGTGTCCGACCTTTAAGTTGTTCGAACGCAAGACTGAATTCATCCTCGCGGGACCTTATGAAGGAGGTTGCGATGAAGAAGTTGGTTCTTGCCGGTCTGGCGGCGTTGACGGTTGCCGGTTCTACCGCAGTTTATGCCCATCAGCGTCCATGGGGGCATCACCACACGCGCATCAATCCGGAAGATCGCGCAGCCTTCGCTGACGCCCGGATCGCGGCCGTCAAGGCCGGTCTCAGGTTGACGCCGGATCAGGAAAAACTGTGGCCGCCGGTGGAAGCGGCAGTGCGCGATTTCGTCAAGCTCAGGATTGATCGTGCCAATGCCCGGATGCAGGCGAGGCAGAGCGGTGAGGCCGCAGCGGCCAAGCCCGATCCACTGATCCGCTTGAGCGAGCGGGCGGACCGCATGGCGGCCACCGCATCGGCGCTGAAGAAGATCGCCGATGCCGCTGACCCACTCTACAAGACGTTGGACGAAGGCCAGAAGCGTCGGCTGACGGTTCTGACGCGAATAGAGCGTCGGATGGGTCGTGAGGAGTGGCAGCGTCGCCGCCACCACGATGGTGCATTCGAGCATCAGCGGCGTGAACGGCCGGGGATCGATCGCGAGGAGAATGGTGGCCGTCTCTGAGGCCGCCTGATTCCAGCGCGATTTCGGGGCCGCCCGCTGTCGGGCGGCCCTTTCATTGATATTCCACCGATTTCCGTCGGAAAACCGATGGAAGCTTGCTGGACATCAGGGTTTTGCTTTGCTAAACGACGCGCACCCGAGAGGGTCCGGATGGACCTTGGGCGATTAGCTCAGTTGGTAGAGCAGCTGACTCTTAATCAGCGGGTCGTAGGTTCGAGCCCTACATCGCCCACCACCCCGTTTGCAGCAACCAACGAACGCTGTATTTCCGAATTCACCCGCGAATGGCGGGCTTTTTGAATTCCGCCTCATCTCATGCTCATGTCTCGGGACGGCCGATCCGCACGAAAGGCGGTTCTGTTTCGGGGCTGAAATCCCCGTTCCCGGCCAAGCATCAGAAGGCAGTTCGCTGATTGGGATGGCGACCAATTATCGCGTTGGCGTCGCGAGTTTGTGCGGGTCGGCTGAAGGGAATGCGCCTGACATTGGCCTCGCCGATCTGGAAACGCTTGCGCGGCAGGTGGAATAAGACCCTGCAACCGAACGGCAACCCCACCCGTATCGCCCCGCTTGAGCTAGGCGGGTCAACTGGCGTAGCGGTGGGACCTATCTCTTCCGCGATGCCGCTGGCCCCGCCGTAGCGTGTTGCTGGTCATCTCCGCCGGCCTGTTGTCATTGCCTTCGGACGTTCTGCGCCGAACTCAAATGTGACTTAAGGGAAGAGCGGTCGTGTGCTTGATCTCTTCGATCACGAACATCGAGGTCACATCGGCGAGGTCGGCCCCTTTGATGAGCATCTTGTAAAGCGTGTCGAAGCCGGCGATGTCCGACACCACGACCTTCAGCAGATAGTCGGTACTCCCAGCCACGCGATAAAAATCCACCACTTCTGGGATTGCGCTGACGAGTTTATGGAAGGATTCGAACCATTCGAAGCGATGTTCGCGGGTGCGTATCGCGATGAAAACGGTGACGCCGAGGTTGAGCTGCTTCGGATTGAGCAGGGTGACCCGCTTCTGGATCATGCCGCGCTCTTCCAGTCTTTGAATTCGGCGCCAGCATGGTGTGGACGTGAGGCCGACTTTCTCCGCCAGTTCGGAGATGGCCATCGTCGCGTCTTCTTGCAAATGCGTGAGGATAGCCCGATCAAAACGGTCCAGCGTGTCTCCGGCATTTTTCATGAGCATACTATTCCATGATGGCATCGTTTATTAGCATCAGAATGTTATAAATAGCGATATTCAGCATTAAAAAGCAACTCGAATTCGATATGAGAAGTATAATGTTCCCGCATTGTGCTTGATTGGGAATGCGACATGCGGCAATCTGAACTGGGATACCCGACGCTGGAACGCGATACGCAACTGACGCAGCTGGGTCGGGCTCCTTCGAAACACGCCGGCATGGTCAACATTCCCATTTATCGCGGCTCGACCATTCTGTCGTCGACGCTGGAGGAGTGGGAGTCGGGGAAAAGCGCCGACAATCCCATGGCGAATTACGGGCGCTTCGGTTCGCCGCTGTCGCGCGCGCTGGAAGAGGCAATTTGCGAGCTGGAAGGGGGCTACAATTCGATTCTGTTTCCATCGGGATTGTCGGCTTGCACGCACACGCTGCTCGGTCTGTTACAGGCCGGGGATCATCTGCTGATCACCGATAATGTCTACGGTCCTACGCGAATATTCGCGGAGCGGGTGCTGAAACGGCTGAAAATCCAGATCGAGTACTTCAATCCGACCGACGTTTCCGATCTCACGAAGCGTCTCACCGATCGCACGCGGGTCGTCTATCTGGAGTCGCCGGGGTCGATAACATTCGAAATGCAGGATGTGCCGGCACTGGCGGCAGCCGCGCATGCGATCGGCGCTTTGGTCGTGCTCGACAACACGTGGGGCACACCGCTGTATTTCAAGCCGTTCGCCCACGGTGTGGATATCTCGATCCATGCGGCGACCAAGTATATAGTGGGGCATTCCGACGCATTGCTTGGCGTGGCGACCGCCAATGAGAAAGCATGGCCGGCATTGCAGGCGAGTGCGCACCACTTTGGAGAGATTGCGGGCCCCGACGATATCTTCCTGGCGCTGCGCGGCCTGCGCACGCTCGCGGTTCGCATGCAGCGGCATTGGGAAAATGGCGTTAAACTCGCGCAGGCGCTGTCGTTTCATCCAGCGGTTGACCGCGTCCTGCACCCTGCGCTCCCCGATCACCCCGGGTACGAAATCTGGCGGCGTGATTTCGAAGGTGCGAGTGGATTGTTCGGCGTACTCTTGAAGCCGATGACGAGGGTTCAGCTATCGTGTTTTTTCAAGACCTTGACGCTGTTTGGGATCGGATTGTCCTGGGGTGGCTATGAAAGCCTCGCGCTGCTGGTCGATCCGCCGCCGACGCGGTGTGCGAGCGCCGGGATCGGCGAGGGGCCGTTGCTCCGAATCCACGCCGGTCTTGAGAGCGTGCAAGATCTGATTGCGGATATCAGTCAGGCACTGGACGCGGCCTGCAATGCTGGTGCAGATGGCAGTGCGATACGAAGCGCGGCGTTGGCCTGACGCACGGAAACGGGGATGGCAGCCGTAAAGCAAAATGCGAAAATTGACGGGTAGCGTATGACATCTCTCGGGTTTGCTCTTGATCACGTCGGGCTCGGCATCAGGAATCTCGATCACGCGCGTGCGTCGTTCGAGAAATTGGGTTTTCGTCTGACATCTCGCAGCATGCATGCTGGTGCGCTGGAGCCTGGCGGCCCGGTTGTGCCGTGGGGGTCCGGCAATCATTGTGCGATGTTCGAGCGCGGCTACTTCGAGTTGCTTGGTCTTGTCGATGAAGCCATGCCGAGTACCGTCAAGCGCATGCTCGCCCGCTATGAGGGGTTGCACATCGTTGCGATGAATTGTCCCTCGTCCACGGCGGCTTATGAGGCTTTGGTTCAGGCCGGGGTAAACACCGCCGCGCCTGCCAAGCTGGAGCGTGACGCCGCGTTCGGCGTCAACGATGAAATGGTGCGGCGGGCGAAATTCGAAAACATCTACCTCAATGAAGAAGCGTACCCGGAAGCTCGGTTCATCGTGATCGAGCATCGGACACCCGAGGTGTTGTGGCAACCGCATCTGCTTCAGCATGAGAACGGTGCGAAGGAACTGTCGTCGATTTATTTCGTCAGTTCGAATGTGGCGGAAACAGCCGAGCGCTTCGGCCGTTTCCTGGGACCCGGCGAGCGCGTAGATGGCGCGGTTGGTTTCAAGCTCGCGCGCGGCAGCTTTTGGATCATGTCGGAAGCTGCGATGCGCGCGCACTCACCGGTCCATCGCGATGGAGCGCTCAATCGCGTCGCTGCGGCAGGCATCGGCGTTGCTTCGCTGGATCGACTTCAGGAGCTTTTCAATAGCCGCGGCATTGACTATGTCGAGCAACCGTCGATGGACGCGCCGCGATCCATCTGGGTCGGGCCGTCCGAGGCGAGCCACGGTGCTCTCGTTTTCACGCAATCAACTTAAAATTTCAAGGGAGCCAAAATGAAGGCGGCAGTGATTTACGAGCACGGTGGGCCGGGCAGCATCAAGTACGAGACGAATTTCCCGGATCCCGTTGCTGGTCACGGTGAGGTTGTCATCAAGGTCCATGCTGCGACGCTGAACTATCACGATGTATTTACTCGCAATGGCATGCCTGGCATCAAGGTGCCGATGCCGATGATCATGGCCCTCGATTTCGCCGGCGAAATCGTCGAAGTCGGTGAAGGGGTCGAAGGCGGCTGGAAGAAGGGCGATCGTGTTATGATCGATCCTTCCGACCGAAAGAATTTCGGCGGTGTTCTCGGCGAAGTGCGCCATGGCGGCCTTGCGGAATACTGCGCTGTTCCCGATCATCATCTGGTTCGGCTCCCCGACGATGTGAGCTTCGAGACTGCTGCCTGTCTGCCGGTCGCTTACGGTACGGCCTGGCGCATGATGGTCACGATCGGCAAGATCAAGGCCGGCGAGAAGGTCTTGATCCTCGGTGCATCGGGTGGAGTTGGCACCTGCTGCGTGCAACTGGCCAAGCTTGCCGGGGCGGAAGTCATTGCTGCCGCTTCCACACCGGAGAAACTTCAGCGTCTGAAGGATCTTGGTGCCGATCATCTGATCGACTACAAAAAAGAAGACTTCATGAAGTCGATCTTTGCCAATTTCGGAAAGCCCCACCGGCGCTTGTCTGAAAAGGGCATGGACGTCGTGGTGAATTTCACCGGCGGCGACACCTGGGTGAAATCGCTGCGGACCCTGCATCGCGGCGGCCGCTTGCTGACATGCGGTGCGACCGCGGGCTATGATCCGGCCGAGGATATCCGTTTCATCTGGACTTACGAATTGCAGATTCTCGGCTCCAACGGATGGCAGCGCGACGATCTGCAGAGTCTCATCCATCTCGTGCAGCAGGGTAAGTTGAAGCCGGTGGTCGATCGGACCTATCCATTGTCCGAGATCAATGATGCATTCAAGCATATGGAAGATCGACACCTGTTCGGGAAAATTCTGGTGAAGCCATGAGCGAGGCATCGGTCAAAAAGCTGGAAAAGGCAGACATCGAGGCGATTTTCAATCGCTCACCGTTTATCCGGATGATGAATCTCGAAGTGCGGGAGGTCGATCATTCCGGGTCGCGTTTCGCGGCGCGTTTGCCGATCCGTCCTGAATTCGAGCGTCGCCCCGGCACCGGTCAGTTTCATGGTGGCGTCCTTGCCGCGTTCATAGATGTGGTCGGCGATTTCGCGCTGGGGATGTTGGTCGGAGGGGGTGTGCCGACCATGAATCTGCGGGTCGACTATCTGCGGCCCGCCACCGGCGATTATGTCGACGGCGTTGCGGTGGTGCGTAGAAGCGGACGATCGTCGGCAGTCATCGACATCGACGTCTTTGCTGCGGACGGCAAGCTCGTCGCCGTCGGTCGTGGAACTTATGTACCTACTACCGGATAGATTTTAGATTATCGAGAGGAGGGGATACGATGAAGCATTCGAAATCAAGCCTCTATGCTGGGGCAATGCTTGCGGTAGCGGCGCTCGCATATGCGAGCACGCCGGCAAGGGCGGACCTTGTAAAATTGGTCTATGGCAACGTCACGTCGATGACGCTGTCGCAAGCTCCGATGGTGGCCGCCAAGGCGCTCGGCTATTTCAAGGAAGAAGGCCTTGATGTCGAGTTGATGGGCTTCAAGGGGACCGGCACATTAATCCCACAGATGCTGGCGAAGCGGATCGACATCGGTTATCCGAACCCGGATACACTCATCATCTCGCGCGATGCGGGGAAGGAAAAGCTGCCCCTTAAGTTTTTCTACAACATGACGCGTTCCTCCGGCTGGGAGTTCGCCGTGCTCGAGGATTCGCCGATCAAGACCATGGCGGATCTCAATGGCAAGACGGTTGGCGTCGGCGCCATGAGTTTCGGGAACGTGCCGATCACCCGCGCTCAGTTCAAGGAACTGAAGGTGAACGCAACGCTGGTGCCGGTGGGTGTCGGCTCCGCCGCGTTTCTGGCGCTGACTGAGAAACGCATCGATGCGCTGAACCTCTTCGATGCGCAGCATGCGACACTGGAAACTCAGGGCACCAAGATCCGTCGTCTGGAGCAACTGCCGCGCTATGAGGCGCTGTTCAGCAACGGATTCGTCGCTCATGAAGATATGATTCGCGACAAGCCGCAACTGCTCGCAGGATTTGGTCGTGCCATCGCCAAGGCGACACTCTTCTGCGAAATGAATCGCGAAGCCTGCGTCAAGATGTTCTGGAAAGAGTATCCGAACGACAAGCCGAGCGGCGACGAAGCCAAGGTGCTTGCAGACGGCGTCAAGGTTTTCTCGGCTCGCTTCGATAAGATGCTGGCTTTCCCGAAGGGCGAAGAACCGCGCAAGTGGGGCTCTTACGACAAGCAAATCTGGCAGGATTTTGCCGAAGCGCTTTATGAAGGCGGACAGCTCTCGACGAAGAATGTTGATGTCGATGCCTGCTATACCAATGCCTTCACGCAGAAGTTCTCGGAGTTTGATGCGGCGAAGGTGATCGCACAGGCAAAATCCTTCAAGGACTGAGCCGGATGATGCACGAACGCATTTCCACGATCCCCAGTAACCCGATTTTTCGGGCAGACGATCTCGAGGTGACCTATCGGTCATCTCGCGGTCCGACCAAGGCGCTGGAGCATTTTTCAACCACTTTGGCCAAAGGCGAGTTTCTTTCGATCCTCGGGCCGTCCGGGTGTGGAAAGTCGACCTTGCTCAAGGTGGCAGCCGGTTTGCTGCTGCCGTCTTCCGGTGTTGTCGAGTTGGACGGCCATCCGATCACCGGACCGCGTCGTGACGTCGGCATCGTATTTCAACAGGCGACGCTGCTTCCGTGGCGCACCGTGCTCGACAACGTGATGCTGCCGATCCGTACGCTTGGGATGGATGCCAAAGCCGGGCTCATCCGCGCCCGTTCTCTGCTTCACTTGATGGGGCTTGAGAACTTCGAGAGGCATTATCCGCACGAATTGTCCGGCGGCATGCAGCAGCGCGTCGGCATCGCCCGGGGCCTGGTGCATGATCCGAGTCTGCTGCTGATGGACGAGCCATTCGCGGCGCTCGACGCCATGACGCGCGAGCATATGATGGTCGAATTGCAGCGGATTTGGATGGAGGCCCGGAAGTCGGTCATTTTCATTACCCATTCGATTCCTGAAGCAGTGTTTCTCTCCACCCGGGTCTTGGTGCTGTCACCGCGTCCGGCGCGTATTATCAAAGATGTCGCGATCGATCTGCCGCTGCCGCGCACGCAAGAGACGCTGGCGAGCCCGCACTTCGGTGAAATTTGCGGCGAACTCCGGGCGATGTTCTCGCACGACAGGAAATAGGCGCGGGCCATGAACGAGAATCTTAAATCGGTTTTTTATCCGCTCTTGTTGTTGGTGGCGCTGCTGGCGCTCTGGATCTTCGCGGTTCGCCACTGGGGGGTGCCAAACTATATTCTGCCGCCGTTCGAAAGCGTACTCGCGGCGCTGCGTCGCGGCTATATCGAAGGCGCCTTCTGGAAGGATTTCGGCTACACCATGAGTTCGATGGTGATCGGCTATGTATGTGGCTGCTCGATTGCTTTCATCACTGGAACGCTATTTGCCGAATTTCGCTGGCTTGAGCGCCTGCTATATCCGTTCGTACTCGGCCTGCAGTCGATGCCGAAGGTGGCGCTTGCGCCGTTGATCCTGGTCTGGTTCGGCTTCGGGCTCGGATCGAAAGTCGTGATGGTGGCGCTGGTCTGCTTCTTCCCGATGTTCATCAATACCGCGGTTGGGCTCAAGGCGACCGATCCCTCGCTGATCGACCTGATGCGGGCGTTTTCCGCAAGCCGCTGGCATATCCTGACGCGTATCAAGATTCCTTCGGCCGCCAGTCATATTTTCGCGGGCTTGCAGATTTCTGTTGTGCTTGGCCTGATCGGCGCCGTCGTCGCGGAGTTTGTTTCGTCGTCGCAGGGATTGGGTTATCTTATCAACGCCGCGACCACCACGCTCGACACGAGCACGATGTTCGCAGCCTTGATCAGCCTTGCGGTGCTCGGAATCGCGGGTAGCCAGTTCATCAAGTTTTTGCAACGCAAGCTGGTGTTCTGGGATCGCGGCGACCAAAACCAAGCCGCTGCTTGATCGCAGGGTTCAGGGATGTTGGGAGATCCCGTTCAGCCCCTGGTCGATGATCTCGCGGGATTGCGTCAGCGTGGCCGCACGCCAGTCGGCTGCGCTCGGGTAATAGGCTTCGCGAACGAGAGCGGTCAGGCGTTGTTTCAACGCCGCATCGTCGGTGCCAACTGCCCACAGCCAGCGCGCGGCCATTGCGGCCCGCTGCATCTGGTCACGCGGCAGCGTACCGAACTCAACCACGACTGCGGTGGTCTTGCTGGCGGGCAGCAGATCGACGAAGGCATTCACCAGCAGGCCCTGATAGTCTGCGACGGCTTTGTGGGTGACACCTTCACGATTGACGGCGCGCTCGCCCCACCATCGGCGCGCCCGTTCAAAAGCGTCGCTGGCGGGACGATGGAAACAAAGAAATATGTGGCCGTTGCGGGGCCCAATTCCGGTATGCAAGTCGATCAAGGCCGCCGATTTCACATTCGCAAGATGTTCTTTGGCGGCGCGACGAAAGGTGAGGTTGGACCACTGTTCGCGCGCGCCGCCATAGAAGATGCCATCGGGGTGGGAATACTGGCCGCCGTTGAAGGCATCGGAGAAGGCTTGCTCGCCGATATCTTCCCGCAACGCCGTCAGGGCATCAAAGATGCCCGGCAAGTCGCTCTCGTTCCAGGTTGTGCGGGCGAGGATGTCATGAACGCGGGCATAGCCGGGATTGGCCGGGCGCGGCCGGGTGAAGTCGACGAAGTTGCGGTTGAGGTCGACGTTCTCTTCGGTGAAGCGCATGGCGTGGGCAAAACCCCACGGATTATGTCCGTGAAAAAACAAGACACCGACCTCGTCGGGCAACGAGCCTGCTTCAAAGCGGTTCAGCCAGTTGGTCTGTGCCGCGGACCCGGGGTAGCCCTCGATCCCATGGGTTCCGGAGCCGACGACGAGTACCCTGGTGGCGTCTCGTCGGCCAAGTCGGGCGACGTCCATGAACAACTCTTCACCGTCGGGGCCGGACTGGGCCGCATGAGCATAGGCGGTCACCTCCGCGCCGGCCTTCGACGCGGCAGCAAGAAATTTGCCGCGCGCGTCGCGGTAGGTCTCGGAGAACTCGGTAAGGTTGGTCAAGATCGACTCCTCTGACGGGAAAACGTATTGGTCTATGTAAAGAATTGGATGCGGAATGAATTTGCTTTTTCCGCGTCGATTGAAACGACAATGGGACTCAGAATGTGGACGAACCTCGGCAAACTGGTAGATCATGCTAAAGATCCCGACGCGATCGCTCTAATCGACTGTCTGGATTTCCGGCAGCCGCGCTATTATTCCCACGGTCAGATGGATGCTCTGTCTGATGCTTGTGCTCGGGGACTCGTCAAGCGCGGGCTAAAGCCGGGAGATTCGGTCGCTCTGATCGGCATCAATCGCGCCGAATATCTCATCGCTTATTTCGCCATTATGCGTGCCGGCATGGTCGCGGTGCCGATCAACTACAAGCTTTCAGTCGAGACCGTCGATCTGGTTCTCAAGGATTGCGCCGCAAAACTGGTGATCGCTGACATCGAGCGGATGAAACTGGTGCCGGAACATCTGCCGCATGTCGCGATGGAGGGGAAGGCGTGGGACGCTCTGCTCGACCCGGGTCCCTTCGCGGCCGTGACGCCGCCGCCGAAGGCTTGTGCAATGATTCTCTACACATCAGGATCGACCGGCATTCCGAAGGGTGTTCAGCTTTCGCATGAGGGCCAGCTTTGGGCCGTCAGGAGACGGATCAGCGCGCGCGCTTCGTTCGCGGATGAGTGTCTGATTGTCGCCGCGCCATTATTTCATATGAATGCTCTCATCTCTGCCAAATTTGCTCTGGCGGCCCACGCGAGCCTGGTGTTGCTGCCGCAGTTCGACGCGAAGAATTTTATTGGTGCGATCGGCACATTCGGTGTGACCTGGGTGACGTCGGTGCCGACCATGATGGCGATGGTGGTGCGCGAGGCAGAGGCGCTCGCGGCGATTGATACATCGAAGGTCCGTTACGTGCGCATGGGCTCGGCCCCCGCGACCCATCAGCTTTACGATGCGGTGCATATGGCATTTCCCAACGCTTCAGTAGCGGGGGGATACGGTACCACGGAGGCTGGGCCGATCGTATTTGGGCCAGTTCCGGGCAAGACAATGCCGGGAGGCGACGCCCTGGGCTGGCCGATGCCTGATGTCGAGGCGCGACTTGTTGATAGCCGCGGCATGGAGGCGGACGAGGGCGAGCTCTGGATGCTGACTCCGGCGAACATGCTTGGCTATCTGAATCTGCCGGAGAAGACGAGCCAGGTGCTGACTGAAGATGGATGGTACAAATCAGGCGACGTCTTCCGGCGTGACGCCGACGGCTGTTATTATTTTGTTGGTCGTGTCGATGACATGTTCAATTGCGGCGGCGAGAATATTTATCCCGGAGAAGTGGAAAAGGTGATTGAGCGCATGCCGGAGGTGTTGCAGGCCTGCGTCGTGCCCGTGGCCGACGACATCAAGGGACAGAAGCCCGTTGCGTTCGTCGTGCTGCGAGACGGCACCGATCTGTCCGAGCAGTCGATCAAGGACTTCGTCCTGGCCAACGCGCCGGCCTATCAGCATCCGAGGCGCGTCTTCTTCATGGATGCACTGCCACTGGCCGCAACCAACAAGATCGACCGCGTCTTGCTACGCAGGATGGCCGAAGCAGGTTAGTCCAGCAACCAACGGTTCTGATCTGACGAATGGGTCAGGGAGCATGACGGGATTGTCCGTACCGTTGGTGCCCCCAAGCGCTGGAACGAACCCTAGTGGCTTGTGACCGGTCAGAAGCGAGCGGATCGTGCATGACGTCAATCGTCACGGACGCCTTCGACCATGCCGCTCAAATGCGCTGAATGGATTGAGATCGGAAGCGTGGTTTCGGCTCTGATGGGGGCCTTGGCCGTTTCGGCCAATTGCTTTCGTTCGATTTCAACGAGGGCGCGGGCGGCCTTGCACAGCGGTTCGGTAATCATTGTGCTTCCCTGTCGGGGTGGCGCATCGCGCCTCTGTCATGATGTCTTTGGCGAAGATTGATCTGAAAGGATTGATTGGGGCGCGGCGGCGGAACGCCGGTTGATCGCGACCAAGCCGTACCGTCACTCAGCACGACGTTTGGACCGATGCCGTTCTTCCTCGCGGGCCAGGCGTGCGGCAACCGCCATCCAGTCCCGAAGAAGGCCTTGTGCCTCCTTCTGGAAACGCGCGCGATGTTTCAGAAAATCGAGAGAGTCCCCAGGGTGACAGCGAGCATAGTCGTCGCGGATCAGTGCTTCGTATTTCTCGCGCTCCTTCTGGTCCGCCGGTTCAATACGGATCAGCAGGCCATCCTCCGACATCTCCAGAGGGCTCTTCTCACTGTCTCGCATCGCGCGCTCCTTCGAGGTCTGCTCGCCCGGCATCAAGCCCGGCTGCGGCGGGCGCGGAAGGTGCGATCGCTGGCGGATCGGCCAGCCGCTCTCGGCCCTGGGTGATAAGTCGGGCACTGCGCTGCCCGGTCAGATAGATCCACAACCAGCTCAATGCGACTGCAAGCCGATGGCGCAACCCGATCAGAAAGTAGATGTGTGCAAATCCCCAAAGCCACCAGGCGATGCGGCCCCTGAAAGTGGCCCAGCCGAAATCGACGACAGCGGCCCGCTTGCCGATGGTCGCGAGCGAACCGGCATCGCGATATCTGAACGGTCCCGGCGCCGCATCACCACGCAGCCGTGCATCAATGACCTTTGCAACATAGCGGCCTTCCTGCTTGGCCGCCGGCGCGATGCCCGGAACCATCCGGCCACCCGGGAGGACGACATGGGCCGTATCTCCAATCGCGAAGATGTTCGCATGGCCAGGAACGGTCAGGTTGGGCTCGACGAGGATGCGCCCGGCGCGATCTGCTGGTGCATCGAGCCAGTCGGCCGCTGGCGACGCCGCAACCCCGGCTGCCCATAAAATCGTGCTGGCCGGCAACAGATCGCCATCGACTACAACGCCTTCGGATGTGCATTGGGAGACCGGATGACCAAGGCGAACCTCGACGCCGAGGCGCGTCAATGCGCGACTGGCGTAGTCGGAGAGCGAATGTTTGAAGCCCGGCAGCAAACGGGGCCCGGCCTCGACGAGAACGACGCAAGCGTCGTGCGTGTCGATGTTGCGAAAATCGCCGTGCAACGTCTCATGCGCGAGTTCGGCGATCGTTCCGGCGAGCTCGACGCCGGTCGGCCCGCCGCCGATCACCACAAAGGTCAAAAGTTTCGCGCGCTCATTTGGGTCGTTGCAACGTTCTGCGCGCTCGAACGCGACGAGCAGCCGTCGCCTGATCCCCGTCGCATCCTCGATGGTTTTCAGTCCGGGCGCGAACGGCTCCCACTCGTCGTGGCCAAAATAGGCATGCCGCGCGCCTGTGGCGAGGACCAGTGTGTCGAACCCGATGGCTTCTCCGTTCTCCAACGTAACCGAAGCCGTTTTCCCGTTCGCGTCGACGACTGTCGCCAGGAGTGTCGTCACATTCTCGCGCCGACGCAGCAGCGAGCGGATCGGCCAGGCGATCTCGGACGTCGCCAGCGAGGCCGTTGCCACCTGATAGAGAAGAGGCTGAAACAGATGGTGATTGCGACGATCGATCAGTGTGATCCTGATCTTCGCGGAGGTCAGCTGCCGCGCCACCTCAAGGCCGCCGAAACCACCGCCGACAATAACGACATGGTGGGGCAGATTATCGGTCACGGTCGTGCTTCCGCTTGTGGGGCGGATAGGTGATCGTGCCGTCGGCGTGCGGTTGAGCGCCTGAGACAAGCAGCGCCGGTTCACGGCGCCCGCCTTCCAAGATATGGAGGCTCCGGTGCGAGTGGCCTGTGGTGTAGAATGGAAAGCTCATCAGGCTCCTCGTCGCAACAGACGCAAGGCCCCGCCCTTGTGGGCCGCGACATGGTCGCTCTTTTCGCTCTTGATCTCGTATTGCGGATCTTCCTCCGAGGCGTGGTGGATATAGCCCTTGTAGTTGAAATCGGCCGTGTGGATTGCGATGACGGTGCCGGAGACATGGCCAGCTTCAGAGTTCCAGGCGACATGATCGCCGACTTTGAAACGCTCCGTCATGTTCGACCTCTTCCTCTTGATCTCGACGTCATTCTCGCATGGGGTTGTCCATCACGACCGATACCGCACCTGCCACCGGCTACTTCGTCGTTGCGGCGTCGGCGGGGCTGGGCTGCAGCACAACGGACGCCTCGGTGGTCAGGACACGGAACGTGAACGTCTCCTGGAAATACAGGTCGACGGTCGTCGCCGTGTGGCTGAGATAACCGATCGACAGATCCTGGCCGATATCCAACTCAAAATCGCCACCGCGTGTCGTCAGCACGAAGGCGCCCTCGATGGCCGGAGCCCAGATCACGCCGCCATCAACGATGTTCTCGATGTGATGCAGCACCGGATAGCCCTCGTCGCTACCGCCGCTTGCCGCGGTATAGGCCTGCGCGCCCAGAACAAGTGCATAAGGTCCGTTGCAACCGGCCAGGCGCAGGCTGCTGACCGCCTGCGCCACAGCGCTCGGATAGGCCTTCACGCTCGGAGGAAGAACAAGCCTGGTGTTGCTGCTGGCCTCGCGAATGCCCTGGATCCCGGCCGCCGCGAAGCCGTCGAAGATCGCGCGATCTTCCGCGAACGCGATCTTTTGCGCTGCATCCTTGACGGGAGACCAATCCGCGTCGAGGGCGCCGCGATCGACGTCATCGATCTGCTGGCGTGAGAGCTGAAAGGGAAGGCGCAGTTCGACGATGGCCTTGAGCTGGCGCTGCTGGGCCTCAATGCCATCGCCCGGCGATGCGATCGCCTGAAGATGTCCCGTGCCGATGGCCGACAGAGTTTCGCCCTTCGGCTTGGGGACATCGACGACGCGCCGGCCGGCAAGATGTCGCTTCAGGGTGCGCGAGGCCTCGTCCGCGATCTGATCCCAAGCGGTGTCGGAGATCGGTGCAAGATGTCGATGGAGATTATTCATTGCCAGCCTTCTTCTTCAACGAGCCAATTCCCAGTGAGGCGTCAATGACGCTCATGTGTTTCGCCGGTGCTTCCTGCAGATCGGAAAGATCCGGACCCGGGGCCGCATCGCCGATGTCAGGCGAGGTATCGGCGGGAGCGGTATCGGAGACGGCGTCGAGAAAGGTCGACGTCGGCACGAAGAACAGACAGCCGGTCACCGCTCGGCTGAAATCGAGAATATGATCGTATGTGCCAGGCGGATTGCCGACGAACATGTTCTCCAGGATCTTCTCGATGCGTGATGGCGAACAGGCGAAGCCGATAAAATAGGTGCCGAACTCGCCTTTACCGATTTCGCCGAATGGCATGTTATCGCGCAGGATTTGCAGTTGCTCGCCGTTCTCCTCGATGTTGGTGAGCACGTTATGTGCATAAGGCTTCTTGTCGGCGTCGCGCTGCTCGATATCGGACAGCTTGTGACGGCCGATGATATTCTCCTGCTCCTCGACGGGAACCTTGTTCCAGCGCTCGAGGTCATGCAGATATTTCTGCACGATGACATAGCTGCCCCCGGCGAATTCCGGATCTTCGCTGCCGATGAGTGTTGCCGACGCTGCGGCTTGGTCGACCGGATTCTCGGTTCCGTCTACAAAGCCGAGCAGATCGCGATCGTCGAAGAACTTGAAGCCATGAACTTCGTCGACAACCGAAACATAGCCGGATAGCCGCCCCATGATGTTGCTCGCCAGTTCAAAGCACTGATCCATGCTGCTGGCGCGAATATGGAAAAGAATGTCGCCCGGCGTCGATACGGCGGTATGCACGCCGCGAATCTCGCGAAAGGCGTGCAATTCCTTCGGCCGCGGAGCGCCGAACAACCTGTCCCATGCCTCCGTTCCAAACCCGGTTACGCAGGAAAGCTGTCCGTTCAGGCGTCGAAATCCGGCACCGCGTACCAGGGAGGACAGATCGGCGCAAAGACCGCGAACAGCCGTCTCGGGCTCCTTGCCCGCATTGATCTTGACGACAATGAAGATCGCCGCGCGGGTCAGCTTTGCGACGACAGATTGAGAAACAATTGATGGCACTCAGAACTCCATGATTTCCCGCTAGGGAATATTTCGTCTCGGCTTAAGTCCTGGCCGGCCTTCTCCAAAACGGCTGCAATCGATCGGCATCAGGTCAGCCCATAAGATTTCGCACCGGTACCGGCGAGTCGCCCGCCGTCGACGATCAAATAATCGTCCGGGATGGGCGTGCCGTCAAAGAAGTCCTGCAGTATTTCTAGGGTGCCTGCTGCATAACGCGCCTGCGCGGACAGCGACGTGCCGGCAATGTGAGGCGTCATGCCGTTGAAGGGCATCGTGCGCCAGGGATGATTGACTGGTGCGGGTTGAGGGAACCAGACGTCGCCGGCATAGCCCGCGATATGACCACTTTCCAGAGCTCGCACGACCGCGTCGCGTTCGACCAGCCGCCCTCGTGCCGTGTTGATGAGATACGCGCCGCGCTTCATCGTCGAGAACATGGCGTCGTTGAATAGCCCTTCGGTCGCGGGGTAGAGCGGCAGTTGGAGATTGACGATGTCGACGGCGCGCACCAGCGACGAGACATCCGGATGAAAGGTCAGGCCGAGTTCGGCTTCGGTCTCGGCCGCGAGCCGGTGACGCTGGGTATAGTGCAAAGGTACATCGAACGGCTTCAGCCGTCGTAACACCGCGAGACCGATCCGGCCGGCGCCGATCGTGCCGAAGTGCATTCCCTCAAGGTCGTAACTGCGGGCGACGCAATCGGCGATGTTCCAGCCACCGGTAACTGATATCGCGTGTGAGGGCAGGTAGTTGCGGACCAGC
Organism: Pseudomonadota bacterium; assembly: GCA_963204905.1. Taxonomy (GTDB): domain Bacteria; phylum Pseudomonadota; class Alphaproteobacteria; order Rhizobiales; family Xanthobacteraceae; genus 62-47. The sequence continues at coordinate 62,191 of CAUJJN010000382.1, read as the reverse complement.
GCCAGCACCATCATGACAACGTGCTCGGCGACGCTGACGCAATTCGAACCGGTCACCTCCGCGACCGTGATACCGGCGGCCGCGGCCGCAGCGAGGTCGACGTGATCGGAGCCGATCCCTGCGGTCACTGCAAGCTTCAGTCTGGGTGCCCTGGCAATGCGCTCGGCGGTGAGATAGGCCGGCCAGAAAGGCTGGGAGATCACGACATCGGCCTCTGGAAGCCATCGCTCGAATTCCGAGCCGGGCCCCTCCTTGTCGCTGGTCACGATGAGCTTGTGACCAGCCTTCTCCAGGACGTGCCTGAGACCGAGTTCTCCTGAAACGCAGCCAATGAGCTCGCCAGGACGGAAGCCGAGCGGCCCCCGAGGTCTTGGCAGGGATTGCCCGTCGGCGTAGTCCGCGATCAGGGGAATCTCGTCGCGCGCATAATGCGGCGGATAGCCGGTGGTCGGATCGGGATAGAGCACGCACAATACGGTTGCCATGTGGTCAATCCTCTCTCCCCTTCCTTCAGGCGCTTGCGCGCGCTGTCCGGCTCAATCCATGTCGCGAAAAGCGTGACCGAAGGCGTTGACCCCTTCGATGACGCTCGGCGGCAGAAGATCTTGGGCCGAGGTTCCGTCGAACACCCAGTCCGACTTGTCGGCGATATCAGGAAGGCTCGCACCCTTTTTGACGTAAAGGCCAATCGCCGGCTTCTTCACATTGATGTAGAGATCGTATTCCTGCATCGTCCTTTATCTCCAATGATCACACGTCTTGCTCATGAATGAGAAACCGACGCGTCAGTTTGAGTTCCTATCGCGATCAATAGGCTAGGTTGAATAATCGGGCACCCGCGCAGACATGCTGTACATGGGGCTCATGACAACATGTCCATAGTGCGCGGGTGATGCGAGTCCGCATCGGTGCCCGGCCGCGCGCCGCTGGGCATCGACTTGTTGCTACAGGTTGACCGGACGGCCCGACGGTTCTTCTTCCAACGTCACCGCGATATCGGCATTTGCCGACAGCCGCACCTTGGTGCCCTCGACACCGGCAACGAAACCGAGCTCGATGTAGTGGTGGTGGCCTGCGTGGGTGCCGAAACTGTCTTTCTTGGAGAGCTTGATTCGGTCGCCTTCGACCCGATCGACGGTGCCGACATGAACGCCGTCCGCGCCGATGATCTCCATACCTTCTTTGATGTTGTTCGCCATCATATCATGTTCCTTTCGTGCTTCTTAAGTTGTGAGCGATGGTCCAGGCGACCGCCGTGAGCGAGCGATATTTCACCGGTCGATCCGACCTGTGCCCTCGAAGAGCGCGTCGATGTCAGCGTCGCAGCAAAGCCGAACCTTATGGTTTTGGATATCATTCACAAGATCAAGACTAATATAGTGGTGATGCTTGTCTTGCTTCCCGTGATCGCCGTCCCGCTTCTTGAGCTTGATCCGATCCCCTTCGACGCAGTCGACGACACCAAGATGGCCGCCCTCGAATCCAACGACCTCCATGTTCTCCTTGATCTTATCCTTCATCGTCATGCCTCATCGGCTGGTGCGATTCCATTTCGGCGCGGCGATCTTCGCGATATCGTCAATCAGATCCCATACCATCCTCAGACGGCGACAATTTCATCCCCCTCGCCCAACGTTGGCGTTGTCTTCCCGTTGAAGGTGAGACCGTTTTTCCTGCCGAGATATTGAACCTTCGACCTTACGTGCGTTCTCGCGCGGTTCGCCATTGCCTGAATGACCTGACATTTCGCCACACATCACCATCGTTTTCGCCTAACGAAACGTGCTGGACACGCCGCCCGAAACGGCGGTCTACCGTTTTCGGCACTCACGTGCTCGGCATAGAGGAGCCGATCGCTGGATTGCAGGAGCGGCCGGCAATGCAGACGCGTTACCGTAGCTTATCTACAGAGCAACAGCTGTGCCAGATCGTATGGCTTGAAATATCAATCAATTACCCGAAAGACGTCGCTGCCACTTGGACATGTTGTCGGTTCGTTGACGGACAAAATGTCCAAGACCTTGGTGCAGAAGCTGCCGGGGTAGACGGCCAGCGAAAGTATCCGCCGCGGGCCGTGGTCGCCACGGGCCCGCTCATTCCGAACGCGCATCACCAAGGGGCGGTAGGCACGTTTGTTTCATCGCCGAACAGAAGTTCCTGGCCGAATTGGCGGATGGCGCGTGCCGCATCATAGTGGATGACCCACACCCGATCGAACACTGTTGGGGCCCAGGGCGTGGCACCGGTGGCGCCGAGCGCAGTCGCGAGGTTCGATATGGTGCCGTGATGCCAGCAGATCAGGACGGTTTTGCCGGCATAGTGCGAGGTCCGGAGCAGAGTGGCGAGCGCGTCGATGTCCTTCTTGTCGTCGCTGTAATCGTGGTTGATCGGCAATCCGAGTGCAGCGGCGAGCGGCGTGATGGTCTGCCTCGGACGTTTGCTTTTCGGCGAGTGCGCAGTCGAGAAGAGGAAGTCCGGCACAGGAAACCGCGCGGCACCTTTGGGCACCTTGCCGGCCACATAGGTGGCCGTCAGCCCCACGTGGGAATCGTGTTCCAGCACACACTCACGGCTCATGGCGGGTGGCAGGAAAAGGCTCGGCAACGCGGCCGCGCGCGCCGCGCCGTGTGCGGACAGACTAGACCCCGCGTCCTTGTCGTCGCCAGGATCGCCAAGCTTCTCACCGTGCCGGATGATCATCACCGTCTTCGGCGTCGTTACATGGTCTTTGCTCAACATTCCCTCGCCGGTTGCGGCCCAGCGGACCGAGGACAACACATCCACTTCCACAAAGTCTGCGCTCGCCGTAGGCCCTGGATTAGCGCGGACCGTAAAGTATCTCCAGCGTGGCAAGCGCCGTCAAAATATACCCGCCATTCGTGTCGGCATCCTCGTCCGTTTGAAGATCGTATTTCTGCCAGAGATCGTCGCGATTGCCAGCCTGGTATTCGGCAATGATCTGGCTGGCGACGGCCTGTATCGCCGGAAAGCGGGCCAGATCGAAGTGCAAGCCGTCGTCGTCGGTGTAAAGACTATTGTTGCGCAGAAAGGCCGCCATAGGGATCGACGTCTGAAGGAGACAGGACAGCAGATCGTTGGCGCTCAGACCCTGATCGGGCGATTGCGGAATAAGCCCCGCCCGATCGATGACCGACTGCGCCGATGCCTGCAAATCCTTTGAAAGCTGCGCAATAGTGACGACGGTCATCTCGGAACTCCTTGTTATTTACGCGGATGGCCGATGGCTCATGCCGGTCAGCGACAGTTCACTTGGCCGGCTTACTTGACCCGCCGACCGCGGAAGTAACCAGCATTGGTGGTGTTCTCGCGAATGTTCGCCGTCTCGCCCTGTTCGGCGTCATTGTCCTCGCGCTTTTTCGACGACGTATCCTGCTTGGCGTCGGGGGCGCCACCCACGCCTTTCGAACTGCGATTGGCCGGTGGAACGGGCGGCATCTTGCCGTGATGACGAGACATTATGTGGTCTCCTTCCGATGATTTGCGACGCTGATCCGTGTTGTCTATCGACCTAACTTAAAGCAACCCGCATGCCAGACCGAATGTTCCCGTAAATCAATGCCGTGGCCGCGTGCTTCGGTCCGACGGAGGACAATGTGTCGTCCACAAAAGACGAAATGTCCCGTTCCGTCAGCGCGATAAGTCGACCGACGGCAACCAGACCGTGAACGCCGTACCCTTGCCGCGCTCGCTTTTGACCGTGATCTTGCCCCCTTGGCGGGTCACCAGCATCTGGCTGATAGAAAGCCCAAGACCCGTGCCTTCTCGCTGCTTGGTCGAGAAGAACGGATCGAAAATTCGCTGCTTTACCTCGGGCGACATGCCGCTTCCGGTGTCGATGACCTCGATCGCGATGCCGTAACGCGCACCGTCGTCGCGATCGCAGGTCCGCACCGTCAGACGACCACCTTTCGCCATCGCGTGGATCGCGTTGACCAGCAGATTGACGACAACCTGCTGCAGCTCGGTCCTGTTCATCGTCACCAATCGTGTCGCGCGAAAGTCCCTTTCGACCGATATCGTCGTCTTGTTCAGCAGATGTTTCACGAGCGGCAGCGTGTCCGTGACGACGGTCCCGGGGTCATACTGGTCCGTATAGCCGACATATTCCTGCGGCTTGGCAAACTGAAGCAAGCGCGTCACGATCTCGCTCACCCGGCTCATCTGCTCGTCGATCAGCCGAAACTCGGTCTTTGCCTCCTCCGCTTTCGGGCCCATCAGATCCTTGATGATCTCCAGATTGCCCTGCATCACCGCGATCGGATTGTTTATTTCGTGCGCCACACCCGCGGTGATCTCGCCGATCGTGGCCAATTTCTCAGACATGATGAGCTGCTTGGTCGTCGTTTCCAATTGTCGATTGGCCTGTACGAGCTTGCTGGTCCGCTCCTCGACACGCTGATTGAGCGTCTGGTTCGCGGCCCTGAGCTCCAGGTCCTGCTCGCCGAGCCGATCGAGCATCCGGTCGAGTTGAACAGCAACACGCGTGAGCTCGTCCGTTCCAGGCACCGGCCCGGTGCGGGCATCCAGTTTGCCGCCTTCAACCTGGGAGATCGTGTCCGTCATGCGCTCCAGCGGCTGAAAGATCGCCGCGGCCCATTTCAGGAACAAGGGTACGGTGGCGATCACCGCAAGCAAGAAGGCGAGCGCGATTTCGATCACCGTCTGGCGTTTGGCCTGCGTGAACGGCATCTCGAGATATCCGGCATAAAGCATGCCGACGCGGCGATCATGGCTGTCGAGCAGCGGCTCATAGGCAGAAACATACCAGTCATTGACGACGAAGGCGCTGTCTAGCCAGATCTGGCCCCGACCGAGCACTGCGTTTCGGACTTCGGTTGAGACGCGCGTGCCGATAGCGCGCTTCCCCTCGAACATGAGGACATTCGTGCTGATGCGCACATCGTCGAGAAACAGAGTGACGGTCCCCTTGCTTCCTTCCGGCAGACCCCTCTCGGAGAAGATCAGATCGTTGATCCTGTCGACGAAGCCCAGATTGTGATTGAGGAGGATACCGCCGACCAACGCGGCATGCGCGCCGTCAGGCAAATCAAACGGGACGGCCGACTGGAGCACCAGGCCCCGGGTTTCCTGGGTTCTGGTCGTGGGCAGGCTCCGCTCCGTCACGACGATGTCGACGTACGCCTGCCGGACAAGGTCGTTCGAGAATTTGGCGAGCTCGATGGGTTGAAACACGTCGATCGCCGTGCGAGCGGCTCCCCCGAGCGCCGCGGTGATGACCGGCCAATCCGCGCGTGGCGCGGCCGCCATGGGATAGTTACTCGCCACGACCTTGCCGTTACTGTCCACGATGTAGAGAAAACTCAGCGCGTGTGCTGTCGCTGTCTCTTGCAGAAAATTGCCAAGCGGAGCAGGCGCTGCGGCGGAGGTGGCGAGGATCGATTGGAACCGCGCCGATTGAACCGAGGCATCGAGACGGCTTTGGGTGTTGTCAAGGATCCGCGCCAGGTACTGTCTGGCGATGGTCAGGTCGTCATAGGCCTTGGACGTCAATGCCGCGTCGAATTTCGCGTTCCAGCGATGGATGCTGATGCCGAGAAGCAGCGGCAGGATGACGAGCATCGGCAAGAGTGCGATCGCCAAAAGGCGAAACCGCACCGAATGCTTGTTGAGCAGGGCCGCCGTCAAGACTGCCAGCTTGCGCATTTTCGATCGATCGTCTTGCGGGAAATGCCGAGCCGCCGCGCGGCCTCCTCGCGGTCGCCGCCGGCTTCGTGAAGCACGAACAGGATGTGCCGCCGCTCGACATCGGCAAGCGTGACGCTGTCAGTCCCCAGGTGCGCGCGTGGCTTCAAGTGGTCTTCCCGGAATTCGCCGAGAATGACAGTGCGCTCGATCAGGTTGCGCAGTTCGCGGATGTTGCCGGGCCAGTCATAGCGCGAGAGAAAGGCGCGCATCCCACCGTCGATGGCAATGGCGGGCATGCCCAGCGAGCCCGAAATCTCACGCATGAACAGCTCGGCGAGTTCGAGTACGTCCTGCTCGCGCTCCCGAAGCGCCGGCAAATGGATCTGCATGATGTTGATGCGATAGTAGAGATCGGCACGGAACGATCCGGCCGCAGCACCCGCCTCAAGGTCGACGTTCGTGGCGAAGACGAAGCGGGCGTCGACCGGGATTTCCCGTTCCGAGCCGACCGGACGAACCTTGCGCTCCTCGAGTGCACGCAGCAGCTTGCTCTGGATATGGAATGGGAGTTCGCCGATCTCGTCCAGGAACAGCGTTCCGCCTTCGGCGGACATGAAAAGGCCTTCACGCGCCTTGCCAGCGCCGGTAAAGGCGCCTTTCACATGACCGAAAAGCTCGCTTTCCAGCATATCGGCTGGAATGGCGGCGCAGTTGACCGGGACGAACAGCTTGTCGGCCCGGTTCGACAGCGAGTGGATTGATCTGGCCGCGACCTCCTTGCCCGTTCCCGATTCGCCTGTCAGCAGGATCGATGTCGGCAACGGCGCGACCCTCGCGATCGTCTTGCGTACCTGGTCGATTGCCGGCGACGTGCCGAGCAATTTGTCGCGCAAATAGAGCTGGCGGGAGGGCAACTGCCTCTCATGGCGCAGGACGTAGTTTTCGCGCTCCAGTCGCGCACGGTCGAGACAGCGTGCGATCGCGTTGAGCAATTGATTCGACCGGAACGGCTTGATGACAAAATCAATGACGCCGATGCGCAAGGCGCCGATCGCGGTATCCAGATCGGCATAGGCGGTCATCAGGATCACATCGGCGAAGAAGCCGATGGCGCGCTGCTCGGCGAGCCAATCCAGGCCTGTTTTGCCCGGCATGACATTGTCCAGGATCACGACATCGAAATGTTGCTCGTCGAGCTTTCTCGATGCTTCCCTGGCGTCGGCGGCCTCGCAGATGAGCTTGCAGCGTGGGCGCAGCATCTTGACCAGGAAATTGCGGATCCCGGGCTCGTCATCAACGATCAGTATGGAGGCCTGAGCGAGCCAGGGCCCGAATTCAGGGGCGACAGGCGGCTCAGCGTCTTCGCGATGGGTTTCTCCAGACATTCATGCTTACTCCAGGCGCCTGCCAGGCGCTCATCTCAAAACAATGCGATCGCCTTCTCCAGTGCAATGGATAGTCCCATGCCGAACGAAGCCGCGAACCAGGCAAGCAATCTGCCGATGCCAAAACGTCCGGTCGCGACGGCTTTGGCATCGGCCGCAAGACGATCCCCGTGCTTCAATGCGCGCTCATCCGCTAGTCACTGACTGTCATCCAGTCTTTCGCAGAAACCTGTTTGACGAAGAAATCGCTTATAAATCCGCATAATAGCAGGTGCGTTATCAAGTACAGCGCTCTATCATCGACAATATTTGATGGCGCACCGTTGTCGATCTGCAATTGCCGCAACATCGAGATTGACGCAGTCACCCCGATCAACCGCAATATCGGTGTGGGCCGCGTCTTGTCGCAATGGACCTGATATTGGGTGATCGCCACGTCCACTGGGCGCTCCGCAACTAGGGGCGTGAGAAGCCGGCGTCGTCCAGATACGTGGGTAGCAAATCTTCCCCGACGATGGTGGCCGCCGCGCGCGGCGTTTGAGGAGATCCATCGATGTTCAGGCGCGTCGCCGCATCGGTGAGAAGGGCGGTCACGTCGTCCCGGCTCAGCACCTTCGTTTGAACGAGCTTGCGCACGAGCGCCTGGAGAACAAGCGTCTCGATTGATCCGTTGGATGAGGCTGTTCCCGCCATCGATCTACCTGCTCCTATACCGTCGGCCCGCCGACGAACCGAATAATGTTCAGGCGTCTCCAGGTCGATCGGTGCCAGCTGCGCGCAACACCGCCATGGCTTGCCTGGCGCCATGAAGTTGATCGAGGAGATGAAGGATGACGTCGATGCCCTCGTCATTGATCCCGAAGTCGTCCTTGAGATTCAAGATCAACCGCGCACGAGCGACATCGACATCCGAGAAGGTTGCCCCGTCGTCCGTCGTCTCCACCGGAATGAGCCATTGCTGCTCGAGCCAAAGCTCAAGGGTGTGCACCCGCAGTCCCGAGGTCGTCAAAAATTGTTGCTTGCTCAACGTCATGCCGGATTGCCTTCGCGCGGGTTGAACTCTTTGCCTTTGGCCCAGCCTTCGACAAACGCCTCGAGCGCCGGATCGGGTGATTTCGGCAGAACCACCTTCAGCGTCACGAACTCATCGCCACTGCCACCTCCGCGGAGCGGTGCGCCCTTGCCTTTGAGGCGCAAGGTGGTTCCGCTGTTCGATCCCTTCGGAATGGCCATGGTCACGTCACCTGTCGGCGTTGGCACGCGTATCCGGCCGCCCAGAACAGCCTCGGAAAGCGATACCGGTACCTCGATCCTGATGTCGTCACCGTCGCGTATGAAACGGCGATCCGGCATGACCTCGACATCGATCAGGGCATCGCCCGGGCCGCCCGTGCCGGTGCCCGGAGCGCCTTTGCCCTTCAGGCGCAGGGTCTGCCCGTCGATGAGGCCCGCAGGAATCTTAACCTCGAGCGTGCCGCCGTCGGGAAGCGTAATCCGCTTGGTCGCCCCGGTGATGGATTCGACAAATTCGATGGGCAGCCGAAAATGCATGTCTTCGCCGCGACGGTTCGCCCGGGCGCGCTGACCGCGCCTGAACAGCTCGGCGAACGCGTCGTCAGAGTCCATGAAGTCGGCGAAGCCGGCGCCGTTGGAATACCGATGGGAATCGCCGTCATCGGCGTAGTCCCGGTAATAGGAATGCTGGGGACGTTCGGCGCCCGTCGAATCGATCTCGCCGCTATCGAAGCGCTTGCGTTTGTCGGCATCGCCGAGCAGGTCATAGGCACCCGCTACCTCCTTGAACTTCTCCTCGGCGGCTTTGTCGCCAGGGTTCAGGTCCGGGTGCAGTTTCTTCGCAAGCTTGCGGTAGGCCTTCTGAATGTCGGCGGCCGACGCCGAAGCAGAAACGCCCAATACGTCATACGGGTTCGTAGCCACTCACTGTCCCCCGAACCAAAGCATGGGATGTTCGCGCCGGCATTGTTTGTCCGCATGTCGCCGCGTGGGTTCGATCATCAGGATGTTCAATTGGCTTCTCCGTGTCCTGCTCCCATGCCTGCGGGTCTATGGCGATCGAAAAGACGTAGTTGCCTCGCCGAGAACGAGTATCTGTTCGGCGGTCGGGCCAGGAACATCGTTCGCCCCAGCCCGACCTGCGGTGCCCCGCGGTATCAACGACCTGGCTGAAGGGTCATGCTCTCCAGCCCTGCGGCGATGATCACGCCGGTTGTAGCTTCCACGCTGACAGGCTGTAGCGCAATGCTGTTGTTCGAACCACCCAGAAGCACATTGCCGCCTACTCCGACGACTGCTGCAGCCATGGCATCGACGCCGGTATAGGTCCCCGCGATATCACCGCGGCCGGGCTGGGCGACGGGGGCAAACACTGCCCATGCGAGCGCGGTGCTCTCGGTAATGCCGATGTCGATGCCGACCTTCTGAATCGTCGCGATGTAGTAGTCTTCGGGTACCCCGTTGATGCGCAAGACGCAGGCGAGATTGGTAACCGCGCCGACGATGAATCCAATGGTCGGGCCGCCTTTGCATTCAAGCACGCCGACCTGCACCTTCTGCACGGGCGGAGGGGCCGATTGCTGCGCATGCGCAGTTGAGCCGAGTGCACTCAGCATTGTTCCAAGCGCGAGCATAGCGGCGGTCGAGTAGTATCGTTTCATAAGGATACGCTCCGGGTAATCTGAAGGCGCCATGCCTCCAGGGAAAATTGCTTTTCGAGGTCGTGGCCAAACCGGGGAGGTTGCGAGTTGTTGAAACAACTGGATGCCTCCTCGGTTTGGAAGTTTCGGCATTGCTTTGTCGTTATTTCTTCTTGTCGTCGTCGATCTCGGTGAACTCGGCGTCGACGACATTATCTCCACCGGAAGGTGAACCCGCGGTTGGCCCCGCCGCGGAGGTGCTCTGCATGGCTTCGGCCAGCTTCATCGCGTGCTGCTGGAGTGCATTCGCCTTGGCGTTGATCGCGGAGGCATCTTCGCCCTTCAGCGCCTCGCGTAGATCGGACATGGCGTTTTCGATGGCGCTACGATCGCCGGCGGTGAGCTTGCTGCCATGTTCGGTGACCGTTTTCTCCGTTGTGTGCAGAAGCACCTCGGCGGCGTTCTTCGCCTCCACAGCTTCCTTTCGCTTCTTGTCTTCCGCGGCGTGCGCCTCGGCATCCTTCACCATGCGGTTGATATCCGCCTCCGTGAGACCGCCGGAGGCCTGGATCTGAATATTCTGCTCCTTGCCGGTGCCCTTGTCCTTGGCCGACACGTTGACGATGCCGTTGGCGTCGATGTCGAAGGTTACTTCGATCTGTGGCATCCCGCGCGGGGCCGGGGCAATCCCGACGAGATCGAACTGGCCGAGGAACTTGTTGTCGGCCGCCATTTCGCGCTCGCCCTGGAAGACGCGGATCGTCACCGCGCTCTGGTTGTCCTCGGCTGTGGAGAAGACCTGGCTCTTTTTCGCCGGAACGGTCGTATTGCGCTCGATGAGGCGTGTGAACACGCCACCCAGCGTCTCGAGGCCGAGCGAGAGCGGCGTCACGTCGAGCAGCAGCACGTCCTTGACGTCGCCTTGCAGCACGCCGGCCTGGATGGCGGCGCCGATGGCGACAACCTCGTCGGGGTTGACGCCCTTGTGCGGCTCTTTGCTAAAGATCTTCTCCACCGTCTCCTGGATCTTCGGCATGCGGGTTTGACCACCGACGAGCACGACCTCGTCGATGTCCTTCGCGGTCAGCCCGGCATCCTTCAGCGCATTGAGACACGGCTCGATCGTGCGATGGACGAGATCTTCGACCAGACTCTCGAATTTGGCGCGCGTGATCTTGACCTGAAGATGCTTCGGGCCGGAGGCGTCCGCCGTGATGAAGGGCAGGTTGACCTCGGTCTGGAGCACGGTCGACAATTCGATCTTGGCCTTCTCGGCGGCTTCCTTGAGGCGCTGAAGCGCGAGCTTGTCGTTCTTCAGGTCGATGCCGCTTTCCTTCTTGAATTCGGCGGCCAGATATTCGACCAGACGCATGTCGAAATCCTCGCCGCCGAGGAAGGTGTCGCCATTGGTCGACTTCACCTCGAAGACGCCGTCGCCGATGTCGAGGATCGAGATGTCGAAGGTGCCGCCGCCGAGATCATAGACCGCGATCTTGGCCTGCTTCTTCTTGTCGAGGCCGTAGGCGAGCGCGGCCGCCGTCGGCTCGTTGATGATGCGCAGGACTTCTAGGCCTGCGATCTTGCCGGCGTCCTTGGTCGCCTGACGCTGTGCGTCGTTGAAATAGGCCGGGACGGTAATGACGGCTTGGGTAACCTTTTCACCGAGATTGGCCTCGGCCGTCTCCTTCATCTTCTGCAGAATGAAAGCCGAGATCTGCGAGGGCGAATAGGATTTGCCCTCAGCCTCGACCCAGGCGTCGCCATTGGCCGCCTTGATGATCTTGTAGGGCACCAGGCCCTTGTCCTTTTCGACGGTCGGATCGTCGTAACGCCGGCCGATCAGACGCTTCACCGCGTAGATGGTGTTCGTCGGATTGGTCACGGCCTGCCGGCGGGCAGGTTGGCCGATCAAGCGCTCTCCATCAGCGGTGAAAGCGACGACAGACGGCGTAGTGCGCGCGCCTTCCGCGTTTTCGATGATGCGCGTGCTCTTGCCGTCGATGACGGCCACGCAGGAATTGGTCGTTCCAAGGTCGATGCCGATTACTTTTGCCACGCCATGCTCCTCTGAAAAAACTGCTCTAGCTTTGTGGATCTTTGTGGTTGAATTCGGGAACTTCTCCGAACAAGAGCGACTGGCGATGGAGTTGGTGGAGATCGCTGATCGCTCGAAAAACAGGCCGGCCGATTGACGCCCGACCCCAATGCAAGCAGACGCGCTCTACGCGAAGGGCGCGTGGACGAAGGGCGTGTGGAAGAGTGCCTTCGACGCGTGATTTCGCAGAATGCTGTCGCCAACTTGCCCAAGGATTGTAGGAAATCTCGCCATCTGTCGCCGCCTGCTGCTTTTCTTGACGGGTTGCTCGTGCTGTTGCGCGGAAGAGAAAGAGCAACACATGTGCCAGTTCCAAAGCGGCGAAAATTCAAAGGGTTAAGTCGAGAGTTCAGCAAACCCGAGACAAGTTGTCCAAAGCCTCAAAGACAAAATGTCCTTCGGGTGAAGGCTTAAGAAAGATTGGAAACAATCAGGGACAGGGGGGCGGTTCGGGCCGATTGGATACATCGTGATTTACCGGCTTTCGGGCGCCCCCTGCCGCAGGCCTGACCACAGGTGGCTGGTAAGATTCCTGGCCGGTACGTCGCGTGCTTAGCTCGCGACACCAACCTTGGCTGGCCTCAACGGGCGCGACCCGATCGTATAGCCAGGCTGAACCACGGTCGTAACCGTTCCGCTCGGGACAGACGGATCCTGAACGGTGAACAAGGCTTCGTGGAGATTCGGATCGAAGCGCGTTCCCGTTGGGTCGATCTTTTTGACACCATGCGCTTCGAGCGAGCGGATAAGTTCTTTCTCCGTGAGTTCGACACCTTCCACGAAAGTCTTGAGCGCACCTTCACCGGCGCGAAGCTCCGACGGCAAACTGCTCAAGGCACGCTCCAGATTGTTGGCAACATTCGCCATGTCGCCGGCAAGCTTCGTCACCGCGTATTGGCGCATGTCGTTCAAATCGCGCTCGGAGCGACGCCGGACGTTTTCGGCCTCCGCCAGGGCGCGCAGCAAGCGATCTTTCAGGTTCGCGTTTTCGGCCTGGAGGCGCGCGGTAAGCTCGTGTGCATCTTCCGCGGCCCCGCCCGCCTCAGCGCCGGCAGGTGCGGCCTTGGCTTCCGACGCAGCGGCTGCGTTGTCAGCTTCGGGCTTCAGGGCTGCGGCAGGGTCAGTAGCGTGAGACGGCTTGTCCCCATCGGGGTCATTTTGCGAGCGGCGGTCTGCACGGTGCGGCGGTGAATTGTTTGTCATGGCGAGCCTCTATTGTCACGATTGCCGGGCATTTTGCGCGACGCCCTCAGTGCGCCATCGAGAACGATGGCCATAGCGCCTTGTGCAAGGCGCGGCTTCATTGCCTCGTACTTCATCCGTCACTTTGCGCCGGCGCGCTGCGTATTCCGTTCAAAGCGAACGCAATCAGCGTGCCAGATCGAAAGATGCGCGATTTCAATGCTCTGCCGCTCGGCAACGGCAATGCATGGTCAAGTTGTCCAACATCAGACGGACAAAATGACCGCCCACTCAACAGTGGACAGCTCTTAGGCGCGGCAACTCGCCAAGGACCACAAGCCATGGCAGACCCATGATCGTGAAGTAATCATCGTGAAGTAATCGCGGTCGATCTCGGCGAACAATTGAATGCCCTCGCCATCGAGTCAACAGACCACGGCGCTTTCCAGCAGGCGCGATCCCGGCGACATGTCGGCCGATGAAGCCGGAGCTGCGGTTACAAATTCTCAAGCGCGCGCAATGCCGACGTGCTGCCAGGCGCGTCGCCGTCTTACGCGGCGATAACGCGCACAGGGATCGACTTCGCGGCTGGTGTGCCGCTGATCTTGTCGTAGTAGTCGAGTGGCAGGAGCGGATTAAGTTCCGGGTAATATCCGGCGATCGAGCCGCGCGGCATTGGATAGTCGAGCACTGTCAGCCCATCGACGCGCCTCTGCACGCCATCGTTGCTGATCGTCTCCATCGCCACGCTGGCGCCGCTCGCAAGCCCGCGCTCGGCGCGGTCGTCGGCATTCATGAAGACGATCATGCGGTCATTGTAGACCCCGCGATAACGGTCGTTGTTACTATAGATCGTCGTGTTGAACTGATCGTGCGAGCGCACCGTCGCAAGACGAAGCATCGCCGGATCGGCAACTGGCACATTCACTTCGAGGCCAGGTAGCGGCTGGAAATTCGCCTTGCCGTTTGGTGTCGGCCAGACCCGGCGGCGCGGCGGGATATCGAGATGAAAGCCTCTCGGGTTCTTGATGCGCTCTGAGAAGTCGCTGTAAATCTCCGGATAAACCTCCGCGATCTTGTCACGGATCAGTTCGTAATCATCGATATAGCTCTTCCAGTCCACCTTGCTCCCCGGCAGGGTGGCGAGCGCCATCCGGCACACGATTTCCACTTCCGGCAAGAGGTGCGGGCTTGCTGGCGTCAGCACGCCACGCGACGCGGTGACATTCGACATGGAATCCTCGATCGTCACGAACTGTTCGCCGGCGCCAGTCGAGATCATCTCCGAGCGAGCGATGACCGGCAACATCAAGGCATCGCGGCCGTGGACCAGATGTCCGCGATTGAGCTTGGTGGTGATCGCAACAGTGAGAGCGAGCTGGCGCATCGCGGCGTAGGAGCGCTCGGTGTCAGGGACCGCGCGAACAAAATTACCGCCCAGGCCGATGAACACCTTGGCCGTCCCCGCCACCGCCGCGGCCACGGTCTCGACGGTGTGATGGCCATGAGCTCGGGGCGGCTCAAAGCCGAATACGTCGCGAATGCGGTCGAGATAAGCCTGGCTTGGCTGTTCGTCGATGCCGACTGTCCGATCACCCTGCACGTTGGAATGCCCGCGAATGGGGGCAATGCCGGCACCCGGCCTGCCGAAATTTCCCTTGAGCAGGAGCAGATTCACCAGCTGCTGCACCAGGCGCGATCCTTCCTGGTGCTGGGTGATGCCCATGCCATAGCAGATCATCGTCGCGTTGGAGCGGATGTAGATTTCAGCGCAGCGGCGAATCTGTTCTTCCGCGACCCCCGATGCCTGCTCCAGTTCCCGCCATGTCTGCGCGATGGCATCCGCGCGGATCGGCTCCAGGCCAACTGTATGCTCGCGGATGAAGTCCCAGTCGATGATCTGTTCGCCGGACGCTTCTCGTTCGAAGATCACCTTCATCATGCCCTTCACCAGGGCGAGGTCGCCGCCGATCTTGATGTGGACGAATTCGCTGGCGATCTTGGTTGAACCAAAGGTTGCCATCTGGATGACATCCTGCGGGTCGGCGAAGCGCACCAAAGCGCGCTCCGGCATCGGATTGACGGCGACGATTGGTGCGCCGCGTTTGCGCGCCTCGACCAGATTGCTCATCATGCGCGGCGAGTTCGTGCCAGTGTTCTGGCCGATCACGAAGATCGCTTCGGCGTGGTCGAAGTCCTCCAGGATCACGGTGCCCTTGCCGATGCCGATCGACGGCGGCAGGCCGCGGCTGGTCGGCTCGTGGCACATGTTCGAGCAGTCAGGGAAATTGTTCGTCCCGAATTCGCGCACGAAAATCGAATAGAGGAAGGCTGCTTCGTTCGGCGTGCGGCCAGACGTGTAGAATTCCGCGTGATGTGGACTTTCGAGAGCTCGCAGATGCTCGCTGATCAGCGCGAAGGCATCGTCCCAACTGCAGGGAACGTACCGGTCCGAGGCAGCATCATAGCGCATCGGTTCGGTGAGACGCCCCTGCATCTCGAGCCAATGGTCCGATTGCTCCATCAGCTCGGAAACGGTGTGCTGTTCGAAGAATTCGCGCGTCACACGGAATTTCGTCGCCTCGAATGCCAGCGCCTTGGCGCCGTTCTCGCAGAAATCGAGTGTCTTCTTGCATTCGGCATCGGGAAAGGCGCAACTCGGACATTTGAACCCGCCGGGCTGGTTCATCGAGAGGAGGGCCCGCGACCCCTTGGTCACAACACTCTGCTCGAGAAGGATCTTCGTCGTGGCCGCCGCCGCGCCCCAGCCCCCGGCGGGGTGATTGTAAGTCTTGAACCGCGCCTTGCCGTCCGCCATGGCCAAGTTCCCATGTTGTAAATTCTTCTGCCTCCATGATAATTTATTATATCATTGATATCTATGGACAATCTGTCCTGCTCAGATGGACAAAATGACCGGGCGTGGCATGGCGGCGGGCCTTAGGTGCTTGAAATTATGTTCCTCAGAATTTGGCCTGATATCGGCCGACGCGCCGCGACTCCGGCGCCTCGCTCGAACGTGTAAGCCTGACAATTCCCTCATGGCCGAGTTGATCGACGCTGGGTCTCCCTCACGAGGTTAAGCAGTCCGGCGAGGAAGCCGAGAAGGAAAAAGGCAATCAAACCCCATGGGGATGTCGGGAGGAAATGATCCATCACCCAGCCGAGGGAGGCGCCAACCAAGACACTGGCGACGAACTCCGACGACAAGCGCAAACCATACGCCATGGCCGAACCGGATGTTGACGAGCTCGCTGCGCCGTCGTCAGAGCGGGCTTGCTCCTGGTCGGCTTTCGTCTTTGCAAGCTTTTCCTCGAGGTGGTGAAGCCGCTTGCTCAAATCCGCGTCGCGCTGGCTCCCCAACCGATTGTCGTTCCCAGTGTGCCCATCATTCATAAGACCGCTTCCCCATTGAAAGACCGCTGGTGGAAATTGTTCCGATGCCTACAAAGGCTCTCCGGTCAGAGCACCGGCGCCGTCATGCCCACCGCATTCTGCACGAGCCGTTTATGGAATGGCCAAGCCTTGACGGTGGCGAGCGCGATTGGCCGTGACACGCCAAGATAACTCTGCTGTCGCGCGCGAACGGCGGCGGCGACCACCTCATCCGCCACTAGCATGTTGTTCTCGAAGTTGAGCTGCATGCTGCGTCGGTCCATGTTGGCCGACCCGACCAGGGCGATCTTGCCGTCGATAGTAATTGATTTTGTGTGCAGCAACCCCAACGAATATTCGTAGATGTCCACACCATTGACGAGCAGATCCGCGTAGCAACTGCGGCTGGAATTTCCCACCAGCCATGAATCGTTGCGCTCGGGAAAGACGATCGTGGTCGCCACACCTCGGCGCGGGGCCGCGCATAGAGCGCGCAAGACAGCCTCGTCCGGCACGAAATAAGGTGTCGTGATGACGAGCTCCTTGCGCGCGGCATAGACTGCGCCGACAAAGGAATCGGACATCGCATTGCCGGGCGTCGTCGGCCCGGTACCGTACATCTGCGCCACCGCTCCCGGCTCGAAGCGTTGTGGCGCCGGTTGGGCGGCGGCCAGCCCTTCCAGCGGATCGCCGGTTTCAGCGGTCCAGGTGCACAGAAATAAATACTGCGCCTGCCGCACAACCGGCCCTTCGCACCGGAAAAAGATGTCCACCCAGGGCGCGTACTTTGCCTTGATCCGGAATTCTGGGTCGGCGCAATTCTGGCTGCCGCAATAGGCGATGCTGTTATCGATAATGACGAGTTTGCGATGGTTGCGCAGATCGAGGCGCCCAACGGCGAGGTGCCCCAAACGTGGAATGTCGTTCAACGTTGCGACAAGCGACACACCCGCTCCGCGCAGCTGTCTCCAGCGCTTTCCGCGGATAAAGCCGCGGGACCCCAACGCATCCACCATTACCCGGCAGTGCACGCCTCGTCGTGAGGCAGCAGCTACAGCGTCGGCGACCTTGCCGCCATTGCCATCGTCGAGCCAGATGTAGAAACCGATGTGGACGTGCTCCGTTGCCCGTTCGATATCCTGCACCAGAGCATCGATCGCGCTGTCGGAATCCAGCGTCGGGTGAGTGTTCGATGCGTCCGGATTGCCGAGAAGTGCAATGCGGTTGCCACTCACGGGACCCAATCCATTGATAGAACCGCAGAGGTCGAACTGCGCAGCCGCTTCGGGGGCAATGGCGTCCGTCGCATGGCTCGTCTCGTCAGGACGCGTCACGCGATCTTCCGCCGCCTTTAGCCGACGAAGCCGCTCCCGTCCGATGTTGGTCTCTCCCAGCAGCAGATAGGCAACGACGCCGAGCAGCGGTAGGAACATGATGACCGCGACCCATGCGACGCGGGCAGCGGGCTCCCTGTTCGCGCGGGTGATTGCTCGCGCTACTGCCATCAAGTGAACGAAAAACAGCGGCAGTTCGAGCCACGCCAGCATGTTTCGGGAGACCTCTCGCCTCAGGTATCTGAAATTCTTAGACACTCTGGCAGAACAATTCCAGAATTCCATATTGTATTGGGTATCGGCGGATTTTCGCGCAAAGCGGTGGTGAGGTGGCTGAGTGTCCCGACCGCCGGCTTTTGTACGCGCGACCGCGGCGGAGCTCCAGGGCCGGTCAGTGGTACGCTGCAACCGCGACCTTGCCGCCCACAACGTCACGCAGCCTTTCATCCAGCCGCAGAGGCGATAGCCGTGACTGTCTTTCATCAGCACCGCGACGCCCGGCGCGACTCGCACCGGGCGGAGCAGCTTTAGCGCTGGAGCGCGTCGCGAGACGAAGCGGCCTTGTCGATCGTTTCGGCGATCCTCCCCGGCACGCCGCGCGCAGCAGAGGAATTAGCGACAGGTATTACCGATCCCGGTCAAGATTCGCGGAAATAACCTTGTCGATCATGCCTTCGTTGTGCCGGATAAAATCATCGCGCGTCATGCCCGATGTCTGCCACGCCTGCTGGAGGCCAGTGTCTCTGTCAAGCCACTCGTTTCGTACTTGATGGTCGAGTTTATGACGGCGCGCGTCTTGTGAGCCGTGCGAAGCTTCGTCGTGATCTTTCGACATTTAGATCCTCATATCTTGTTCAGATTCAATAAATCCAGGTTCAGCTTGGCGCGAAGCACTTGTTCCACATACTTCATCACGTGGGCGGTGATCGCGTTCGTTCCAAGTGATGCGCCAGCGCTGAACCCATGTTGAGTTTATGGTGTATTGAAAACGGAATGCCCCGCTACTGCCGGAGCTGTTTGGAAAACTTGAATTCAGTCCCAGTTCGCCTCTTTGGCCCACTTGTCGACTTCCTTGCGGACCTGAGCCTTGTCAATGCCATAGAGATCTTGAAGCTTGCCTTCCAACCGCTCCCTGTCGCCATTGATGACGTCGAGATCGTTGTCGGTCAGCTTTCCCCATGTTGCCTTGAGTGCGCCTTTTGCGGCTTTCCAATTTCCCTCGATGCGATCCCAGTTCATTTTCGTCTCCTTGTTGTCTCGCCTGATCGTCACAGACGCGGTGCCGGGTGCCACGCGTCGGCGCGCATCGCATCAAGCAAACGCAACAGACGTGCCAATATGCGAACCTAGATAAATCAAGAATTTAGGCTGTGTCGTTTGGCGTGGGCGGACAATATGTCAAAAACCAGCGGCCAAGTTGTCCCGCAAGTCAGCCTGTCGATTTGCTTGCATCGGAAAAGGCTGAATGCGCTGGCCCCATACGGGACCAAAGAGCAGCGCGCCGGGGCGATGCCGGGGACCACCGATTCGAGGCGGCAGTCGCTTTTGCCCGGTTAAGCTATGGAACTGACCGACGATCGTGACGGTTCCGATTCATTCGAAGGAGTCGGCCTCGGCCAACTCCATGCAGGTCACGTTCAATGCCTTGCCCACGTCGTCGGTCAGTACCACGCGGGTGAATACGCAGGGCAGCGGCTTCACAAGGTCGAGCGCCGGTATTGGGAAAATTATCGTTGAGCACGAAGTCGATGCTCTGTGTGAGCCTTGGCAGAGAGAACCATGCCAGCGGACCGATAGACTCAACGCTTGACAGAGAAATTGCATATCGTTACTGAATGAATGCTCATTCAATGGCGACCATTCATGCTTTCCATGGAATTTCAACATATTAAGGAAACTTGTCGGCGGTTCTCGCAGGATGTGCTTTGGCCGCAGTCGAAGGCCTGGGAAGAGAACGGTCGTATCCCGAGGGACGTCTTCAGGCAGATGGGCGCGCTCGGGTTGTTCGGTATGACCGTGCCGAGCGAATTCGGTGGGATCGGTGTCGATTACGTTGCCTACGCGGCAGCGATGATGGAAATCGCCGCCGGCAACGGTGCGGTTTCGACCATCATGGGCGGCCAGAATTCTGTCGGATGCATGCCCATCCTAACCTATGGATCCCAAGCTCAGATCGCGCGGTACCTTCCGCCGATGATCACCGGAGAGGTGATGTCTGCGTTTGCTTTGACGGAGCCGCAGAGCGGATCCGACGCATCAAGCATCAGAACCAAAGCTCGGCGCACCCAGGCTGGGTGGGTTCTGAACGGGACGAAGCAATTTATCACCGGCGGTGCGACGTCGGACATTGCGTTGGTCTTCGCGCAAACCAACCCCGATGCGGGCAAGCGCGGGATCAGCGCTTTCATCGTTCCGACCGATGCGCCCGGCTACACGGTTGCGCGTGTCGAGCGGAAGATGGGTCAGCACGCCTCGGATACCTGCGAATTGCTTCTTCAAGATGTCGAGGTCGAAGCGACCGCCATGTTGGGCGCGGAGGGAGACGGATATCGCATCGCCCTCAGCAATCTTGAAGGCGGCCGGATCGGAATTGCCGCGCAATCTGTCGGAATGGCTCGGAAGGCGCTTGAACTGGCAGTCGCGTACTCTCGAGAGCGCCAGGCATTTGGGAGGCAAATCTCAAGCTATCAGGGCGTTTCGTTCCGTCTTGCAGACATGGTGACAGCGGTCACTGCTGCCGAGCAGCTCGTCTTTTATGCCGCACGTCTCAAAAGCGAGCGGGCTAGCTGTCTTGCGGAAGTTTCAATGGCAAAGCTCTTCGCCTCTGAAATGGCGGAGAGGGTTTGCTCAGATGCGATGCAGACGCTGGGCGGTAATGGTTACATGGCTGACTATGACGTCGAGCGGATCTACAGGGATGTTCGCGTGGCCAAAATCTATGAAGGGACAAACGATATCCAGCGGATGGTTATCGCCCGCGAGCTAACGGGATCACTGTCTTCATGATCGATCTTTACTTCGATGGGGACGTTGCTCTAGCCATGCTCAACGCGCCTCCGGCCAACACAATAGCATTGGATTGGTGTGCAAGATTCCACCGGGTGATCGATGACGTGGAAGCTCGCGGCAGCGTGCGCGTTCTTCACATCAAGAGCGCGTTGAAGTTTTTCAGCGCGGGTGCCGACTTGAAAGCCGTCGCGATGGGATTCTCGGGCGGAGACAAGGGGACATCAGATTTTGTCGCGGCCTTGCGTCAATATCAAAGCCTATTCCAAAGGATCGAAAGTCTATCGTGCGTGACCGTTGCAGAAATCGCTGGCGCCGCGCTTGGCGGGGGACTCGAGCTGGCGTTGTCTTGCGACGTCCGCATCGTTGCGGATGATGCAAAACTTGGTCTTCCGGAGGTCTGTCTTGGACTTTTACCCGCAATCGGTGGGACGCAGCGTCTGACCGCAATCTGCGGTCAGGCTGTTGCAAAGCGCCTCATCTTTACCGGCGACGTTGTTCGAGGGGCGGAAGCGGTCGGTCTGGGTATCGCCCAGTGGTCGTTTCCGGCGGAAGAACTGGCGCCGCAAACCGCCAAGCTGATTGGGCGTCTCGCGGCCATGCCGCAACTTGCGCTCAAGGCCGCGAAGGAATGCATACGCGCCTCCGAGGTGAGACAGGATATTGGTTTTGGAATCGAGGTGGCAAGAAGCCGCAAACTCTTCGAGTCCGAAGAGACGCGCTCAGCAGTCATGGAATTCCTGAATCGCAAGCGAATGAGTTAGGAGAGGGACATGGATTTCAACGGCAAGCGCATCATCGTCACTGGCGGAGCGTCCGGCATCGGGAAGGCGATCGCGCTATTGGCCGCGAAACGTGGAGCCCACGTGCTCATCGGCGATGTCAATGAGGAGGGAGGATCGCGGGTCAAGGCGGAAGCAGGCGCTGCGGGTCTCTCAGTGGATTTTTGTCGCCTCGACCTGGCCAATCCAGCCTCAATCGAAGCCTTTGCGGCCTCAGTCCACAAGCAGGCGAATGGCGCTGTAGATGGGCTTGTGAATGCTGCGGGTTGGGAGATCATTCAACCATTTCTTCAAAATCCGGCAGACCTCTGGGATCGCATCGTTCAAATCAATCTTCTCGGTCCCGTGCGGCTCACGCATGCAGTTGTGAAATTGATGTCGGAGCAAGCGCGTGGTGCGATTGTGAACATCGCCAGCGACGCCGGCCGCGTCGGAAGCATGGGTGAGGTCGTCTACTCCTCCGCAAAAGGCGGAATGATTGCGTTTACCAAAGCTCTCGCACGCGAGATGGCGCGATATAAGATTCGCGTGAACTGCGTCTGTCCCGGCCCGACGGATACGCCCATGTTCCATGCTCAACAGAATGAGAGGATCAAGGAAGCGCTTGTGAAGGCCGTTCCCTTCCGTCGATTGGGTCGTCCAGAGGAAGTCGCCGATGCCGTCATGTTCTTTCTGAGTTCACAGGCTGATTTCGTGACGGGGCAAGTTCTGAGCGTCAGTGGCGGTCTGACGATGGTCGACTGATGTTGGCTGGATCGAAAATCAACGTCGTTCAACCGTTATCTGGGATACGGGTGCTCGATCTCACGACGCTTGTCCCGGGTCCATTGGCGACGCTTGCTCTTGCTGAGGCCGGGGCGCATGTCTTGAAGATCGAGCGGCCGGGCGGCGACGAAGCTCGTGAATATGAGCCGAAAGTCGGGCCTGACAGCGGAATTTTCGCGCTGCTGAATCGCGGGAAGCGAAGCATCGTTCTCGATCTGAAAACGGCCGGGGGTATTGAGCATTTCAAACATCTCGTTGCCGATGCGGATATTCTGGTCGAGCAGTTTCGGCCGGGGGTGATGGCGCGTCTGGGGCTCTCGTACGATGTTCTGTCTCAGATCAACAAGCGATTGATCTATTGCGCGATAAGCGGATACGGACAGACGGGCCCGTTGAGCGGGGTCGCCGCTCATGATCTCAACTATGTCGCCGAAACAGGAATGCTGTCTCTGGTTGCGTCGGCGGATGGCTCGCCCGTCCTGCCACCCGCATTGATCGCCGATATTGCCGGGGGGAGCTACCCCGCGATCATGAATATCCTTCTCGCGCTTCTGCAACGGCAGCATTGTGGCTCGGGATGCTATATCGATGTGGCGATGGCCGAGAACGTGTTGCCGTTTCTGTATGCGGCAATTGCCAAGCAACAGATAACCGGCGTTGGACCCCAAGCGGGCGAGGATATGACTACAGGTGGCTCAGCGCGATACGGGATCTATCGTACCGTCGACGATCGCTTCCTGTCGGTCGCGCCCGTGGAGGATCGATTTTGGGCGAGCTTTTGCGATCGCATCGATCTTCCGGGTCACGCTCGCGACGATCGCTCCGATCCCGTCAAGACCAAGTCTCTGGTTGCCGCGAAAATCAGGGAAAAGACAGCCGCACAGTGGAGCGAGATTTTTCGAGACTATGATGTTTGCGTGGCCGTGGTGGCTACAATTGACGAAGCTTTGGATTCAGAGCATTTTCGGTCCCGGAAAGTATTCGACAGGAAAGTAGCGATCGGCAGCGGAGACGTTACAGCGCTTCCTATGCCCTTCGACAGAAGATTTCGATCGCTAGTGACTGCGGCGCCTTATCCGCTGCTCGACGAAGCGGCTGACGCAAGCGGTTGGGATATGTTTAACTCGTAGCCGATCCGGCTCGATCGAATCCAGAAGGCGAACGACTCTATGGTTCAACCTGAAAGCGCGAGCGTAAAGAGCAAGATTGATGATCCTGCCCTGGTCGAGCGTCGTCGAAAGCAGATTACAGCTGCCAGCATCAAGGTCTTTAGCGAGCGAGGATATCATCCGGCGACCATTCGCGACATCGCTGAATGCGCCGAGGTCAGTATTGGGACCATCTACCAATATTTCAACGACAAGGAAGATCTTCTCTATCTGGCTATCGTCGAGATCATGGACTCGTACGATGCTCATATTCTGGCTGCGCTGAAGACGACCGAGGACCCGCTTGAGCGGTTCTATGCGGCTGTCCGGGCCTTTTGCAGGGTGAACAATGCATCCGTTGAGGTCACGGTTCTAACCTATCGCGAGACAAAATCGCTCAGGAAGGAACGCAGGGACATAATCAAGCAGAAGGAAATCACCACGAATGGTTATATCGCGGATTGCGTTCGTGAGTGTATTGCGACCGGGCTTTTTACCGAGACCGACGTCGAGTTGTTTGTCTATCAGATCGTCATCTTTTCCCATGCTTGGGCGCTGAAAGCTTGGCACTTCGCGAAACGAATGACCGTCGACGAGTATATCAATCGTGGTTTGAACCTGTTCTTCATGGCCGTCCTCACGGGGCGAGGAGAGCGGCGGTTGGCCGAATTAAGGAAAGAGGGCCGTATTCCCTAAGAGGACGGTCACAGGGTGACGACAAGTTTACCCACGGCGCCCCGTCCGCTCAATTGCTTGAATGCAATGGCAGCATCCTCAAGCGAATATCTGGCCGATATCACAGGTTTGATCTTCCCGCCGCGATAAAGGTCGATCAGTTCACCGGCACTTTGCTGAAACGCCGAGGGTTCGCGATCAATCCACGCTCCCCAGAAAACGCCGATGATCTGGCAGGACTTCAACAGGGGAAGATTAAGGGGGATCGAGGGAATGCCAGCAGGAAATCCGACGACGAGATAACGGCCGTTCCATCCGATGGCACGTAGGGCTGCTTCTGCGTAATTGCCGCCAACGGCGTCGACGATGACATCGGCTCCGTTGGAGCCGGATATGCTTTTCAAGGCATTCGTAAATTCTTTGTTCGTGGCCGCGGACTGGTCGCGCCCGTAGATGACTGCCTCGCTGGCGCCCGCGTCTCGGGCAAGCTCTGCCTTTTGCTCTGTCGAAACTGCAGCGATGACGCGTGCTCCCATTGCTTTTGCCAGTGCGACCGAAGCAAGCCCGATGCCGCCGGCGGCACCAAGCACGATCACCGTTTCGTTGGCCTGCAGGTGAGCGCGATCCTTCAAGCCATAATACGAGGTGCCGAACGTCAGGAGCAGAGCTGCGGCGTCATCAAATGCCATATCGTCTGGGATCGGTACGCAGCGATGCTCGTCGCATACGAACTTTTCGGCGAGGCCGCCCCAGATCGAAGTTCCGATGACGTGGTCGCCGACCTTCACGCTCGTGACATCCCGGCCAACGGTCGTGATGACGCCCGCGACTTCTCCTCCCGGCGAAAACGGACGCGCCGGTTTAAATTGATAGCGATCCTCGATGATCAACGTGTCCGGATAGTTGATTCCGCAGGCGCGCACGGCGATCTGAACTTGCTTGTGGCCTACCGGGGGAGCGGGCAGGTCGACGATTGAGAGTGTGTCTGGCCCTCCGGGGCGGGTGCTGACGAGTGCGCGCATATTTCGCTCCATCTGAATTCGAAACTAGAATCATTGTTCAATAACAGATGTCAATAAGCTAGATTTTCGCGGTTTTTCATACCAAAACCCCTGCATTCAGCATTGACAGGAGGTCTTTGAGAGTTATCATTGAATGATTAATCATTCATGGAGCGTTGGCCTTGATATTCCGGCACGCCTTTTCCTTGTCAGCGGATCGCAAGCGAGCGATGCGGCAGGCGGGCCTCTGGCGCGAGGAGACGATCCTCGACTATTTCGATGCAGCCGTTGCTAACCGACCCGATCATCCTGCGGTCGTCGACTACAAGTCGACGAAAGGAAGCCGGCAAGTTCTGACCTATGAGATGCTCGATCGTCGGGTGACAGGCATCGCCGCCAATTTCCTCAAGCTGGGAATCCAGCCCGGCGATGTCATTTCAATTCAGCTCCCGAACTGGTGGGAATTCACGGCTGCTCATCTTGCAGCGATGCGGGTTGGCGCGGTGACGAATCCGCTGATGCCAATTTTTCGCTCGCGAGAGCTTTCGTTCATGCTGGAGTTGGCCGAATCTAAAATACTGATTGCACCGAGCGAATTCAGAAAATTCGAATATCGGAAGATGGTTTCGGAGCTGCAACAGGCTCTACCCAATCTCGCGCATACGTTTTTCGCCGGGGGAACGGGCGAAGATAGCTTTGATTGGCTGCTTGAAAATGCTGAAGCGCCGCGTCGCGATCGATTTCCTTCGCCGCCGGGTGCGGATGACGTCTGCCAAATTCTGTTCACCTCAGGAACGACAGGTGAGCCAAAAGGAGTGATGCATACGTCCAACACCCTTTGGGGGGACGTGCGGCCTAGAGTTGAGCGACTGGGATTGAACTCGGACGACGTCATCTTCATGCCGTCGCCGCTTGCGCATCAAACCGGCTTTCTGGTCGGAATACTGATGCCGATACTCGTTCAGGGCACCTCTGTCCTGCAGGATGCTTGGAACGCCGAGAAGGCACTCGAGATCATGGCGGCAGAGCGAACGACGTTCACGATGGCGTCGACTCCATTCTTGCTGGATCTGACGGAAGCGGTTGAAAAACGCGGAGTCGATCTTCCGGATTTCCGCATATTTGTGGCCGGCGGCGCGCCTATTCCGCCCGCTCTTGTTTATCGCGCGTCGCAAAAGCTGGATGCCGCGATCGTGTCGATCTGGGGAATGACCGAGTGCGGCGCATCCACCGCAACGGATGTCGACGACCCGGTCGGGGCCAGTGCCGAGAGCGACGGCAAGCCAAATCCTGGCGCGGAAATCCGCGTCGTCGACGAGGATGGGAATTCCCTTCCAAGCAATGTCGAAGGCAGGCTTCAGGTTCGAAGCTCCGGAAACTTTGTCGGGTATTTGAAGCGCAGCGAATTCGAGGCGACCAGCAGCGACGGCTGGCTCGATACGGGCGATCTCGCAAGGATCAATGAGCGAGGCTATGTCCGCATCACGGGGCGCAGCAAGGACGTCATCATCCGTGGTGGTGAGAATGTTCCTGTCGTCGAAATAGAAGCGCTTCTGTTCGAGCATCCCGCGATCGCTGAAGTGGCAATCGTCCCGTATCCCGACGAGCGGCTCGGCGAACGCGGCTGTGCGGTTGTTGTTCTTCGCGAGGGGATGAGCCTCACGCTGGATGAGGTGGTTCGTTTCCTGCTCGAACGTGATTGCACCAAAAATTATCTGCCCGAGCGGCTCGAGATCGTTGAAGCGATGCCGCGAACGCCCAGCGGAAAGATTCAAAAATTCATTCTTCGGGAGTGGGCCAACCCGTCCAATGGTGTTCGCCCGATAGGCGCGGTTGCGAACTGAAGCAAATGTTTAGGGACATCCAGGAGGAAATCATGAGAAAATGTTTGTTGGCGAGCGTGGCTGTGTTGATGTCGATCACCACTTGTCTGGCCGGTCCGGACAAGATCAAGTTGGGTGTCATCGATGACATGAACGGGCCGTATGCCGCGGTTCAGGGACCCGGTGACTTTCTCGCCGCGCAAATGGCTGTCGAGGATTTCGGCGGCAACGTCCTCGGAAAGCCGATTGAGGTGCTCTCCGGCGACCATCAGAACAAGGCCGACACGGGCGCCCTGATTGCACGGCGATGGTATGACGTCGATGGCGTGGATGCCATCTTTGGACTGGGGCATTCCGCAGTCGCTCTCGCTGTCCAGCAAATCGCGCGGGAGAAGAACAAGATCGATATCGTGACGTCGGGTGGCACATCGCTCCTGACCGGACCAAATTGTTCGCCGAATGGCGCCCACTGGACGTTTGATACCTACGCACTTTCGGCAGGTGCGGTGAAGGCTGCACTACGAAGCGGGGCCAAGACGTTCTTTTTCATCGTCGCGGACTACGGTTTGGGTCACGCCATTCAAAAAGACACGGCGGCTCTGATCGAAAAAGGCGGCGGCAAGGTGTTGGGCGCCGTCCGGCATCCGCTCGGGACCGCTGACTTCTCGTCTTATATGCTTCAGGCGCAGGCTTCGAAGGCCGACGTAATCGTGCTGGCGAACGCAGGCGCTGATCTTGTCACATCGGTCAAAACCGCTGTCGATTTCGGCATCGTGCAAGGTGGCCAACGGCTTATCGGCACCACGGTGTTTCTCACCGATATTCCGGCGATTGGGCTAAAGGCCACCGAGGGAATGGTTCTGACACAAGCTTTCTATTGGGATCAGAACGACAAGACGCGCGAGTTTTCCGCTCGCTTCGAAAAGCGGCATGGTGCTCCCCCGACCGAGATGCAAGCAGCGACCTATAGCGGCGTGGCGCACTACCTCAAGGCCGTGAAAGCTGCGGGGACCGACGAAGCACAGGCTGTCATGAAGAAGATCAAGGAACTTCCTGTGAACGATTTCATGACGGACGGCGCGAAAGTCCGCGAAGACGGACGTTTGCTGCGAAACATGTACCTGTTCGAGGTCAAGAAGCCGTCCGAGTCCAAGAGCAAGTGGGATGTTCAGAAACAACTCGCGGTTATTTCGCCGTCGGAGGCCTGGCGTCCGTTGTCCGAGGGTGGGTGCCCCCTGATCAAGTAGCTTCTGCCGGAAACGCAACCCGGCACCGAAGATAGGCCTCCAACCCTGTGAGGAATGAAAGTGAACTATTCTGAAATCGAGTATGCCGAAGATGGTCCGATCGGTACGATCACCATGAATCGTCCCGACGACGGCAACATGTTTACACCTACCATGTGTCACGAGATCCGTGATTGCATCAACGCGATCCGAAGGGAAACGCGCACCCGTGTCATCGTTCTGACCGGTGCGGGCGACAAGTTCTTCTGCATCGGTGGGCGTAAGACGGGGCTTCCTGATACCAATCTCTACGCAGGTGTCATTCCCGCCATGGACATGTATGCGGCAATCGACGGTCTGCAGAAGCCGGTGATCGCCAGCGTCAACGGCTTCGCCGTTGGTGGCGGTCACGTCTTGCATGTGATGTGCGACCTCACCATTGCCAAGGAAAGCGCGACTTTCCGCCAAGTCGGCCCCATGATGGGGTCGTTCGATGCCGGTTATGGAACGTGGTATCTTGAGGACTTGATCGGGAAGAAGCGCGCGAAAGACATGTGGTTCCGCAATCCGAAGCTGACGGCGAAAGAAGCGCTTGACATCGGGTTGATCAACAAGATCGTGCCCGACGATAAATTGAAGGAAGAAACCAGAAAGTACGCGTTGGAAGTCGCGGATCGTGGTCCGTTCGCGCTGGCGGCAATCAAGTCTGCATTCGGTGCACGCCACGGCGGAGTTGCAGGACTGGCGCGCGTTTCCCACGATCTGTTGCTGAAGAGCTATCTTGATTCTACGGAGAGCAAGGAACTCGCCGAGTCGTTTGCGGAAAGGCGCAAGCCTGACGCTTCGAAATTTGGAAAATAGCTGTCTTGCGCTCGCAAGAGAAAGTCTGAGATGAGCAAATCTCCCATCAGGATCGCAAATTTTTCAGGATACTTTGGCGATCGCTACACCGCGATCGACGAGATTATGGCCGGGGATCCGGTTGACGTTCTGATGGGAGACTATCTTGCGGAAATCACGCTTGCGGCGCTTGCCAAGGGATATTTGCGAAACCCAAAGAAAGGCTACGTCGAATATTTTGTCGATCAGATCAAGCCGCATCTGAAGTCGGTGGCGGATCGCGGATGTAGAGTGGTGACCAATGCCGGCGGTTTTAATCCCGCCGGCTTGGCGGAGCGGCTGAAAGAACTGATCGCAGGTGAGGGGTTGGATCTTCGAGTCGCGGTCGTCGACGGTGACAATATTCTTCGCGACCTGCCGGCGCTGTTGGCGGCCGGCCATCCGTTCGAAAGTCTCGATACCGGGCTGCCGTTGTCAGCCTGGGGGCATACCCCTATTGTCGCGAATGCATATCTGGGCGGTTGGGGGATTGCTGCTGCGTTGAGCGGTGGTGCCGACATTGTCGTTTGCGGACGAGTGACGGATGCATCTCTTACGCTGGGGCCGGCAGCCTGGTGGCATCAGTGGAAGCGCGATCAATGGGACCAACTGGCGAGCGCGGTGATTGCCGGTCACATCATTGAGTGTGGAGCACATGCGACTGGCGGGAATTTTGCTGGATTCCAGCAAATACCTGCGATGACGAAGCCGGGGTTTCCTATCGCCGAAATCGCGGAAGATGGAACGACCATCATCACGAAACACGCGGGAGACGGCGGTGCAGTTACAATCGATACCGTAACAGCGCAGCTCCTTTATGAGATTCAAGGTCCTCGGTATCTTAATCCGGACGTGACGGCGCACGTGGATAGCGTTCGGCTGACCGCGACCGGTCCTGATCGCATCCAGATTTCCGGCGTCAAAGGAACGCCGCCTCCACCAACGACGAAGGTCGCGGTGTTCGCGCAAATCGGATACCAGATCGTCAAGCTGGTGTTCGCCAGTGGGCTGGATGTAGAGGCCAAGACAGACCTCTTGCGATCCCAGATCGAAGAGTTGACGCGTGACGCTGGCATCGACGAACTTTCGGTGACGCGTCTTGGGGTACCCGCAGCCGATCCGAAGTCACAGTGGGATTCCACCGTGACGCTAAGGATCATGGCGACAGCGCGTTCGGAGGACGCTCTGAGCCCGCAGAATTTTGCGCTGAAGGTCGACAGTTTGTATCTGTCGAGCTTCCCAGGATTCTTTACCGATACAGCGGCGTTGCCGGTCGTCACTCCCCGGCCTCGCATTGAATATTGGCCAGCATTGCTAGACCAGAAGGCGCTTAGACATCGTGTGATACACAATGACGGGGATGAACTGATCATCGATCCGCCGAACGAATTCATGATCAGTCAGCAGCCGGTTCATGATGAACCCAAGCCCGTTCCTCTTCAGAGGGGGCGAGCAGCGCCACTTGGACGGGTAGCCTATGCCCGGTGCGGCGATAAAGGGGGAAACAGTAACGTCGGAATCTGGACGCCTCATCAAAAGGCGTGGCCCTGGTTGCAGGCGTCGCTTTCGACCGAACGATTTCGGCAACTGTTCCCGGATGCTGGAAATCTCAAAGTTACAAGGCACGAGTTTCCGAATCTGCGTGCCGTGCACTTCATCGTTCACGGGCTATTTGGAAACGGTGGATCGAGCAATTTGCGCGTTGATCAGATAGGTAAAGCGGTGGGTGAGTACATCCTCTCGCGCGAAGTACAAGTTCCTGACGCAGTCCCCGTTTTTGGCTGCGATAGATAAAGTATTTCTGATACGGTCATTCGATTACTTGTGACCATGCCCGGCGAGGGCCTTTGAAGGTTAGCTGTGCTGTCTCACTAGTATCTTCTTTTCCGAAACCTCTTCACGGACCAGAGATGCAATACTGTGATCCGCACCTGTCATTCGGTTGAAGCAAGAGCCTCCGGTTGAGATTGACAACAGTCGATGGGTATCTGCGGGACGAGCGGTAGAACGCCAATCGGATCGAGATCGGTCCGACGATGCGACTGTCGCTGATATCCAGCGACCCCAAGCAACGTGGCTGCTGATCCCGTTTTGCTTCCAGCAACATATCATAGGGCGGCAGTGGCGTGATCTCGACCTGGTCGGTCTTTAGATTCTTCGGATTCAGCAGTCGACCCTAACCGAATGCCTTGAACAGCTATCGGTGGCTGGGCTCGCGGGCATTTCGATCTACGTCACGCGCCCGCGCGCGGCGATTCAAGTTTTTCAACATTTTCTCGTAGCTACGCCGAGCGAACAGATGGTCATCCGAGACAAGCTCTGGATCAGAGAGATGCGTCTGCAGTTGTCGGGTGCTTTTCGCGAACGACGCGGCAAAATCGATACTGTCATTCGTTCCATAGACGCAGCTCAGACATTCGCCGTGCCTGGCGATAGTCGGTCGTCCTGACAAGATCCGAAACAGGGGTTGATTGAGCAGTCCGGCCACGATGTGACGGCAGCGAGCCTGAAGGCAGTAGCGACCCTCATGACGGGGGGAAACAGGAGACGCGCTCCATAGCTCCCCATGGGCACATCACCGTGAGAGGTCTCACAGTGGCCGGAACCTTCGGCGGCGATAAGGCATTGATATATAATGATAATTTCTGATGGTAGCGGGAGAGGGACTCGAACCCCCGACCCCAGGATTATGATTCCCGTGCTCTAACCAGCTGAGCTACCCCGCCACGGTACCCGCCCAACGAATTCTGGAGGCGAGTGCGGCGCATATAAGAAGCAGCCTCACGGCCTGTCAAGCAATGAACGCCTCGACCTTCCTGTTCGAGGTGCGGAGGCAGGGAAAGTTGCTCAAGGGCACGTTCGAAATGCCCCAAGAAGCTTGCATAGAGTGCCAGGGCGGTCCCCCCGGGACTTCCGTATCGCCTCGCGTACCCCGAGAATTTCGAAGGAATTGTCAATGCGACCTGACATGGCGGGCCTGACAATCTCCTCTCGCTGCTTGCGGATCGTGTCGCGAGGTATTGAAATCGCCCGTTCAATTGCGTGGTTTCGTCGATGATGAACGACGTAACGCCGGGCACGCGGAAAGCGTTGGAGTGTCGACGGTTCACTCCGGCGCGGCCGAGCCAAGAAATCTCAGGTGCAGATGTTTGGCCTGCCTGGTTTTGCGGCGGACATGACAGATGCCGTTCGATCTTTCGAAGGCATGGTTCACTGCCGCATCGTCAGATTGAAGGCTAACCTTCCCTCATCGAGGTTACTACCCATCGTCGCGGAGGACACCGCGCACGCGCTCCGTTGCCTCCGCGATCAACGGCCTCGGGTCTAGCTTGCAGCGGCGGTGGCGCGTTCGACCTTCTTGCGCAGATTCATGGTGAGCCGCGCCTGCTTCTGGAAGTGCGCCTGCAGCAGGCTGACCGCGCGCTCCTCATCACGGTCGAGAGCGGCCTTCATGATGGCCTCGTGTTCGTTGTCGGTGGCGACGGCGCGCTCCGCATACTTCCAGAAGTAGCGACGATAGCGCTCCATGTGGTCGTAAAGTTCATCGAAGAAGTGGAGCAGCCAGGGTGATCCGCAGCCCTTGCACAGCGCATAGTGGAATGCGCGATGACGATCTTCCCAATCGGTGCGCAGTTCCTCGTCGTCCTGATCGGCAGAGACGGCGATGCCGGCGAGCTTGAGGCGGTGGAATGCGGAGAGAAGATCCACCTCCCAGTCCTCCCGTCCTTCCTGAATGGAGCCGCGAATGGCGTATGCTTCCAGGTTGGCGCGGAGATTGGATACGTCCAGCATTTCATCGAATTGAATCGGCGCGACGACGAACCCCTTGTGGTCTTCGGCGACAACCAGGCCTTGCGCAGCGACCTGGAACAGCGCCTCGCGCAATGGGCTTGTGCCGACCTCGTAGCGTTTGCTCAGTTTTTCGAACTGCAGACGCTCACCAGGCTCGAGATTGTGCCGGATGATATCCAGGCGTAGCTGCTGCACCACGCGGCCGGCGAGTGTCTTCGACGCTTCGTCACGGGATGGATGCAGACTTGGCCCCCACTTGCGCGTGAGCTGTTTGGGCGTGTTCCTCATACGCTGCGCCTATTTGTCGCGAATCTTTATGCAGTATGGGCCACGGCTGCATAGAATCCAAGCAGAAACAGATTATCGAAAATATTGACATGATTGGAAACATCGTTCAGGTTTGGATGAACAAGGAGAACGCTATGGCCGAGATCGTTTACGCCGCCGGCGCGCCTCATGCGCCGGGCCTGATCGGATTGCTGGAAGCGGCGCCCCCCGATGTGAAGGATGTGGTGATCCACACCTATCGCAGTCTCGCGGACGCCATGACCTCGGCCAAGGCGGACGTCTTGATCGTGTTTGCAAACGACCATCTCGCCAACAGCCGTATCCGCACGTATCCGGACTTTCTGATCGGAATGGCCGCGGAACATCGCGGACCTTACGAATGGTTCAAGCCGTGGATCGGCTGTGAAGACTACACAGTGAAGGGTTCGCCCGAAGTCGCGGCCGCTCTGTTCGACGGTATGACCAATCGCGGCATTCGAATGTTCGCGCAGACCGAGAATCTGAAGTTCGACGACAATATCTCCGTCCCCGTTCTGCTCACGAATGTGGCGGGCTCAGGCATTCCGATGGTGCCGGTGCTGCAAAACTGCACCGTCCCCCCGATACCGGATCAACGTCGTTGCTATGAGGTCGGTAAAGCTCTCGGCGAATTCATACGCGACGATCTTCCGGCGGACATGCGCGTCGCCCTTCTCGGGTCAGGTGGTCTCAGTCATGAGCCGGGCGGAGCGCGGTACTATTTCATTGATGAAGAGTTTGACCGCTGGTTTCTCGAACTTGTGGCCTCCGGCGATCATGAGAAGCTGCTCAACGAACTGACTTTGGAGAAAATGGAAGCTGCCGGCTCTGGCGGCACCGCCGAGCTTCTCTCCTGGGTTGTCGTGCTGGGTGCGATAGGTTCAAAGCCGGGCAAGAGCTTCGGCTACACCGTTCACAAGGACTTCAAGTGCGGCGTTGGTGGTGTGCTATGGGACATGAGCCCGAACATGCCGAAATCCCGCGCGGCTTAAAGGGAGACGATCATGGGACTGGAGAAGTTCAGGGCGTCACTCGCCACGCATGACCTTATTCAAGATCTGAAATGGTCGCATGAATTGCGTGAGGAGTTCGCGACGAGCGAAGCTGCGGTACTTGATCGTTATCCGCTGCGAAAGGACGAACGGCATGCCATCGAGACGCGTAACTTTCTCGCGCTCTACGATATCGGCCTTCACCCCTATCTTGGCGGACAGTTTGCTCGGTTGATCTTCGGTAATGAGGCCGGCAAGGGAGCGGCGGTCGCGGTGAACAAACTTGTCGAATCGTTGCAAGGCAAGGGATCCGTAGCCTAGTCGCCCCCATTTTTGGAAGTCCAGAATTCATTGTCAACCGGCGCGGGACGTGCGCACGGAACGACGCTGTGCGGCTTGAGACAGAAATATTCGAACAACAGTTGAGGCGGCCGCGCCGCCGATGGAAGGGAGCTTACAGATGCGTTTCGCCTTTAGCTGGATAAAGCGTGCTCTTGTCGCCACCTCCGCTATATTCCTCGTGTCATCAGGTGCCACGGCGGCAGAAAAGGCCTCGCCGGGGATCACCGATACGGAAATCAAGATCGGTGGCATTTGTCCCAGTACCGGTCCCATCGCATCTTTCGTCACGATCTGCGCGATGCAGGATGCCTACTTCAAGTTCATCAACGACCGCGACGGCGGCGTGATGATGGGGGACGGCAAGCGCCGTAAGATCTCATATGTCTACTACGATGACGGCTATTCACCACCGCGTACCGTCGAGCAGGCGCGCCGGCTTGCCGAGCGCGATCAGGTCGCATTGATCATCGGTCCGCTGGGGAGTGCCACCGGTCTTGCGATCCGCGACTATGTCAACAAACGCGGCATACCGCAGTTGTTCGTTGGAAGCGGCCTTTCCGCGTTCAGCACGGATTCGAAGGCTTTCCCGTGGACCATCGGTTGGCAGTCTGCCTATACCACCGAGGGCAGCATCTTCGCTGAATTCGTGAAGACGAAGAAGGCCGATGCGAAGGTGGCGATCATTTACCAGAATGACGATTTTGGTAAGGAGCTGCTCAACGCATTCAAGCAGGCCGCCGAGGGCAGCGGGATCAGCATCGCTGCCGCGCAATCCTATGAGGTGACGTCGCCGACGGTCGATTCGCAAGTCTCCAATCTCGCTGCGACCAATGCCGATGTGCTGCTGGTGTTCGCGGTTCCGAAATTCACCGCTCAGACGCTGCGCAAGGTGCAGGATACCTCGTGGCGGCCGATGGTCATCGTCACGAATATCAGCGCCTCCAAGAAAACGGTGATGGAGCCGGCTGGCGAAGAGGCTTCGGAGGGCGTTTACTCGGCGGTTGCCCAGATGGATCCGACAACCAAGGACTATGCCGACACCAAAGATATCAAGGTCTATCGCGAAATAGGCACCAAG
This sequence comes from Pseudomonadota bacterium, assembly GCA_963204905.1. GTDB lineage: Bacteria > Pseudomonadota > Alphaproteobacteria > Rhizobiales > Xanthobacteraceae > 62-47. Next base: position 26,684 of record CAUJJN010000382.1, on the reverse strand, counting down.
TTTGCTTCATCGGGACTGAATCTCGATGACCCGATGACGATGATTGGCTTCGGTCAGGCGCAAACCATGGTCGCGGTGCTCGAGAAGACCAAGATGCCGACCCGTGCGGCGATCATGGAGACGGCGCGGAACCTGTGCGGTGTTACGGTGCTCGGCCTCGTCCCTGGTGTCAAAGCCTGCGTGGATGGCGAGCGTGATCCGTTCTATATCGAATCCATGCAGGTCGTTCGCTACAGCAAAGGAAGCTGGCTGCCTATCGGTGATGTGATCACGAAGTATGAGGGAAAAACCCCTCATCAAGCCAAGTAGGCGGGCGGTCGACATGACCACCGAGTTACTCAACGAAGTTCTGCCGCCGAAAACCGGCCGGGCGTTGATCGTCCGGCAGGGGGAGGTGTTCAGGATCACCGATCTGGAAGGGCAACAAGTCGTGGACGTGGCGATCTTCAACGCCAATAACCATCGCGATCGGTTGTCGCTGTCTTATTCCACGACTCGTTATGCGATGCAGTATAGCGCGCGACGTGCCGGCCGGGCTGAGCCGACGGTTGCAATGTCGAAGGACTTTCTGACTGAAGGCGACGTGCTGATGTCCACCATCTACACGCCGCTGATGACCATCATCAAAGAGACACCCGAACCCAAAGGGGTTCACAAGGTTAACCAGCGGATGTGCAACCGTCGCTTCTACGAGAGTTTTGGTTTGAGCGGAATCGACGGCTGTCATGAGATTATCAGCGGGGTTGTCGCGCCTTACGGGATCCTTCCGGAAGATATTCCCGACACCATCGATTTCTTCATGAACTACCACCACGATTGCGGCAGTCATTCTTGGGTCGCCGAGATGCCCGTGTCGAAGCCGGGCGACTATGTCGAACTGCGCGCCGAGACCGATTGTCTGGTGGCAATCTCAAACTGTCCTGAAGATCACGTCAGCCAGATCAATGGTGGGCGTTGTACGCCGATGCGGCTACAGATATTTGCCGCCGACGCGACGGGAGCGCGAGCCGGCTGATGACGGTTCACGTTCTCAAAGCATCCGCGGCCACCGTGCAGGGCGGGATCATTGATCCAAAGGCGAAGGCCGTTCATACGGTCCAGTCGGGTGATACGGTGATCCTCGATACCTGGGCGATGTGGGACAACGCCGGTGGACCAGCGCTTACGCTCGAGCAGGCTATGGCGCTCCGCGAACGTTTTCGGGCGGAAGGACGTGGGCCCCACAGTCTCACAGGACCGATCGCAGTCGAGACCGCGCGTCCGGGCGATGTGTTGAAAGTCGAGATTGAAAGCCTCGATATCGAAGATCACGGTATCAATCTGATTTTCCCTGGCGGCCGTAGTCGCGGGTTGCTCGGTGATATTTTTCAGGATGCCGAGCTGCGCCACTTTCAACTCGACCGCCGGACCATGACGGCCAAATTCGCCGACGGCATCAAAATTCCGCTGCGGCCGTTTCTTGGCATCATGGGTGTGCTCCCGCCGCCTGACGAGTCGCCGTGCAGTTCGGCGGTTCCTGGCAACTTCGGCGGTAACATCGATTGTGCCGATCTGGTCGCGGGAAGCGTGCTTTATCTCCCGGTCTTCGTCGAGGGAGCCGGCTTCTATGCAGGCGATGCCCATGCGGCGCAGGGCGCGGGTGAGGTCGTGCAGACTGCGCTGGAGACCGCGATGACCGCCGCGCGTCTGAAACTCTCCGTCGTGAAGGGGCGTTCGATTGAGCGACCCTGGGCGGAAACGCGCGAACATTTCATCACCATGGGGCTGCATCAGGATTTGCGCGAGGCTGCGCGGCAGGCGGTGCTCGACATGATCAGCCTGTTGGTCGCGACCAAGGATATGTCGCGATCCGACGCTTATGCGTTGTGCTCCCTGCAAGCCGATCTGCTGGTGACCCAGCTCGTGAATGGCGTCAACGGCATTCATGCGCGCATGCCCAAGGCGATCTTCGACAAAGGGGAGAGCAAGTGACGGCTCTGCTGCAGGTCCGCGATGTCGGGATCGAGTTCGGGGGCGTGCACGCACTCCAGGATGTTTCGTTCGATGTCGCCGATGGCATCATCTGCGGGCTGATCGGGCCGAACGGCGCCGGCAAGACCACGCTATTCAACGCGATTTCGCGTGTTTATCAGGTCAGCCGGGGCACGATCCATTTCGCCGGGGAGGATATCACGGCATTGCCGGCGAACCGCATCATTGGTCTCGGTATTGCCCGCACGCTCCAGAATGTCGGATTGTTGGGCGCGATGTCGGTGACGGAAAATGTGCTGTTTGGCGCGCATCACCGGTTGCGGCCGGGCTTCATCAATGCCGTATTCGGCAGGGGCGCGGTTATCGATCCGGTCGCTGCCGAGGAAGAGGCCCGTGTCATCCTTCATGATCTCGACCTGTCGGGAGTAGCTGATCACCTCGCTGGCGGCTTGCCTTTCGGCACCCTGAAGCGGATCGAGCTTGCTCGTGCGCTGATTTCACATCCTCGGCTTTTGATGCTGGACGAGCCAGCCAACGGACTATCGCACGGCGAAGTCGATGAATTGTCCGACGTGATATTGCGCGTCCGGCAGCGCTACGGCCTGACGGTGCTGCTGGTTGAGCATCACATGCGGATGCTGATGCGGATATCCGATCGCGTGGTGGTTCTGGAGAACGGTGTCAAGATCGCTGACGGAACGCCGGTCGAGGTGAAGGCCGATCCGAATGTCGCGGCGGCTTATCTCGGAGCGGCGGCATGAGTCTGCTTAGCATCAAAGGGCTGAGCGCTGGTTATGGCGGGCGCCCCGTGTTGCACGGTATCGATCTGGAGGTCGAAGAGCGCCAGATACAGGTCGTGCTTGGCGCGAATGGTGCCGGCAAGACCACATTGCTGCGCGCGATCTCGGGAACAGTCGCTCGCCAGGGTGAGATAGTATTCGGTGGCACCCGCATCGATCATCTGTCGGCACGCAAGATCGTCGCCGCAGGCGTCGCGCACGTCCCGCAGGGGCGCGGCACTTTCTCCGATCTGACGGTGGACGAAAACATCCGGCTCGGTGCTTATCTGCGCACGAGCGCGGAAGCGCGGCAGGATCGCGAGCGATGGCTGACGTTCTTTCCACGTTTGCGCGAACGCCTGTCGCAGCAGGCAGGAAGTCTTTCAGGTGGCGAGCAGCAGATGCTGGCGATCGCACGTGCGTTAATGCTGCGGCCAAGGCTGCTTCTGCTCGATGAGCCGTCGCTGGGATTGGCGCCGATCATTACGCAGGGTTTGTTCAAGACTCTCGCCGCCATCCGAGAGGAAACAGGCATGACGATGCTGATCGTTGAGCAAAGCGCCAATCTCGCACTGGAGGCCGCGGATTCTGGCGTTGTGCTGGAAAGCGGCCAGATCGTGCTGCGGGATTCTGCGCAAAATCTTGCGGGCAATGATGAGGTTCGCCGCATCTATTTGGGGTACGAATGAATCTATTCGCCAGCCAGATTATCGATGGTCTCGCGGACGGCGCGATCTATGCGTCGCTCGCGTTGGCGCTTGTCTTCAGTTATCGGTCGACCGGCATCGTCAATTTCGCCCAGGGCGAAATGGCGATGCTGTCCGCCTATCTTGTGTGGCAGTTGATGGCATGGGGAATGCCGTTGGTGCCGGCGGCGCTGGTGAGCATTGCCATCTCCTTTGTCGGTGGCGCTCTGCTCTATGCCAGCATTGTCAAGCCGCTCTCCCACGCAAGCCTGCTAACCGTCGTCAGTGTGCTGATCGGCCTGTATCTCGCGCTCAACAGCCTCGCTGGATTTGTGTGGACATATACCATCAAAGCGCTGCCGAGCCTGTTTCCGAAAGCACATCTGCAACTCGGTTCGTTTACCGTGTCAGCGGAGACGGCGGGGATCATCGCAGTGGTCGGCATTGTGCTCTTACTTCTCTATCTTCTGTTTGAAACGACGAAGGTCGGGCTGGCGATGCGCGGCGCGGCCTCGACGCCCGACTCCGCCATTCTGGTAGGTGTATCCGTTCCGGCGATGCTGCTGATCGGCTGGGGCATCGCCGCGGCGCTCGGCGCGCTATCCGGCATCCTGGTGGCGCCGCGTGTCTTCCTGAACCCGACGATGATGTTCGGTATCATCATCTACGCCTTCGCGGCAGCCACGCTCGGCGGTTTCGACAGTGTCGTCGGCGCGGTTGTCGGGGGTCTCCTCGTGGGGGTCGTGGAGAATCTTGTCGGCACTTACATTCCGTGGATCGGGCCAGATCTCAAGATCATCGTGGCGTTGATTTTGATTTTCGGAACATTGCTGGTCAAGCCGGATGGATTGTTCGGTCGGAAGAAGGTCGTGCGGTTATGAGCGTCGTCATCAAACCAAAGGTCCCGACCGCAGTTCGTCTGACAGTGGCAGCCGCGCTCGCCGTCGTTTTTCTCTATGTGATCCCATTCGTCATTCCGAGTTATCTGGTGAGCCAGTTCGCGACGGTGCTGGTATTCGCCATCGCCATCGTCGGCATCAATCTGGTGACGGGTTTTGGTGGAGCAATCACGCTCGGCCATGCGGCTTTCGTCGCGCTGGGTGCCTATACCACCGCGATTCTGGTGGTGCGCTACGGCTGGAATCCTTATGCAACCGTCCCGGTTTCCGCCGCGCTGAGCTGGATCGCCGGGTGGTGCCTCGGCTTCCCGGCGCTGCGGCTACAAGGTCTCTATCTGGCGCTGGGCACGCTGGTGTTGTCCATCACAGTGCCGCCGGTGCTGAAACGGTTCGACGGGTTCACCGGAGGCGTGCAAGGGCTCAATGTCGGAAATCCGGAAGCACCGGTGTTTCTGCCGCTCGACGATTCGCAATGGATATACTTCGTTTGCCTCGTGGTTGCCGCGGTACTCTACGTGGTGGCGCGCCGTATTCTGTCTGGCCCGTTGCGACGCGCACTGGTGGCCGCGCGTGACAATCAGCTTGTCGGAGCGGTGATGGGCGTCGATCGTGCGACATTGACCACAGCGACCTTCGCGATGAGCAGCCTCTACGCCGGTGTCGCCGGATCGCTTTACGCCATGATTGTCGGTTTCGTGTCGCCAGATACGTTCAACGTCATGATGAGTCTCAGTCTGTTCGTCGGAGCGGTCGTGGGCGGGATCACATCGTTGAACGGCGCGATCATTGGAGCGATGTTCATCCAGTTCGTGCCGATCTGGGCCAGCGATATCGACGTTGCGTTGGGCGGCCTGGTGTTCGGCGCCGCATTGATCGTCACGCTTGTGGTCATTCCAGCGGGCATCGGCGGGTTGGGCGAGCGTGTCTTTACCTGGATTTGCACCCGGCTCGGCTGGGTGCAAGGCGCCAGCTCCACGCGCGACGAAATCGAAGCGATAAAAGGTACGCAGAATGAGCCCGCGTAACGTCGATCATATCCTTACCGGGAAAATCATCACGCTCGATGACGAGGGAAGCATCGCTGATGCGGTCGCCATCGCTGGCGATCGTATCGTCGCGGTCGGGGAACGGCGCCGGATACTGGAATTGAAGACGCTCCAAACGCGAGTCACCGAGACTGATGGCACGATCATTCCCGGTTTCAACGACGCACATGCTCATATGGATACTGAGGGGTTGCGTGATCGTTTTCCGTCCCTTGGCAACGTCCGCAGCGTTGCCGACGTGCTGGCGCGGATTTCGGAGCTGGCCCGGACAACGCCGCGCGGCGAATGGATCGTCACCATGCCGGTGGGCGACGCGCCGTTCTATTTCGGTGGTCCCATCGTTTTGAATGAACGCCGGATGCCGACCCGCAACGAACTGGACCGTGCGGCACCGGATCATCCGGTCTGCATCCTGCCGCCGTCGGGCTACTGGAGCTTGGTGCCGTGCTATACGGCGCTGAATTCGCTGGCCCTCAAGCGCAATGGGCTCGATCGTACGTCGACGTCGCCGGTCGAAGGCGTTGAACTGGAGCGGGACGCGGCAGGCGAACTCACTGGCGTCATCATCGAGCACAACTATCCGGATTCGGCGCAGATCGCGTTGCTGCCGGCGGTGCCGCGCTTTTCGCCGCAAGACCGCCGCGATGGTATTCAGCGCTCGGTGCGGGCCTATCACACCGTCGGCACCACCAGCGTCTATGAGGGCCACGGGTGCGCGCCCGACGTCATCAGCGCCTATCGTGATCTGTGGCAGGCGAATGAATTGACGATGCGGATGCATCTCGTTGTCAGTCCTACCTGGGCGACCAGCGACGAAGCTGAAACGATGATGCGCGATTGGTTACCACACGCGCGGGGGGCCGGCATCGGTGATGCGACTTTGCGCATCGGCGGCATTTTTGTTGGCTATGGCGGCGAGCCTACGGCGGCCCGCGCGGCGCGGATGGATCCGGCCGACCTCGGCTGGTCGTGCTACATCAAACATGCCAATGAACCGGTGGAGTTTGAAAAGCTCTGTATGCTCGCGGCCGCGTACGATCTGCGCATACATACCATCGCTGTCGACAAGCTGCACGAACTGCTGCCGATCTTCGAGCGTGTTAACGCCATTCACGACATCTCGCGCCGTCGATGGGTGGTAGAACACATGAGCCATGCGGCGGCATCCGATCTCGCGCGGCTCAAGGCGCTCGGTATCGGGGTCACGCTGATCCCGGATTATCACATCTGGAAAGTCGGCACGCGCTTCTTTCCCCTGTCAGAGGATAACCGGGAACTGGTTTCGCCGACAGCGCAACTCGATGCGCTCGGTATTCCGGTCGCGTGCGGCACCGATAACAGCCCGTTCAATCCATTGGCTACCATGCGGGCGATGCGCACCCGCCGCGAACGCACCACGGGCGAAGTGTTGGGGGTGGGTGGGCGAACTTCCCCCGAACTGGCACTGCGCGCGATGACGCAAAACGGCGCGTGGTTCTCCTTCGAGGAAAATGTCAAGGGCCGTATCTTGCCGGGCTATTTCGCGGATCTCGCCGTGCTCAGCGGCTGCCCACTGACGATGCCGGGCGAGGATCTCGAGACGCTGTCTTGCCTCGCCACCATGGTTGGCGGACGTTTCGTTCACGGCAACTTCTAGTTCAACTCCTCGGGGCAACACGATGGCCATAGATCCACAACTCGCTCCATTCATTGCGCGACTTGAAGAAGCATGGCCGGAACCGGTCCTTTCGCTGCCGGTTGATGTGTGGCGCGAGCGTGTCGAGCGGTTGTCTGCGGCGGCACGTGCACCTTATCCCGACGGTCTTGACGTCGAGACCCGGATCATTGATGGACCCCGCCCCGTGCGCGTTCGCATCTATCGTCCGCGCGCGTCGCAGCCGCTTCCCGTGCTGGTTTACATGCACGGCGGCGGGTGGGTCATCGGCAGTATAGACAGCCACGATTCGATCACCGCGGCGATTGCCGCGGATACGCCTTGCGTCGTCGTCAGCGTGGACTACGCGCGTGCGCCCGAGCATCCGTTTCCTGCGCCGATGGAAGATTGCCGCACGGTCGTCGCCTGGGTTTTCGCCAATGCCGAAGCGATCGGCGCTGATCCCGCCGCTATTTTCGTCGGTGGCGATTCCGCAGGTGGCAACCTCGCGGCGGCGATGACCATCGCCTTCCGCGACGGTCCCGTGCGGTTGCGCGGACAACTGTTGCTTTATCCCTGCGTCGATGTCGATTTCCAACGGCCATCCTACATCAGCGAGGCACAGGCGCCTTACCTGAAAGCGGCGGAGATGATCTGGTTCTGGAATCAGTATTGCCCGGACACCGGAGAGTGCAGGAATCCGCTTGCCGTTCCGATGCGTTGCGAGGATCTGTCGAACCTGCCGCCGGCCTTCGTTGTCGTGGCCGAGCACGATCCGCTGCGTGACGATGGCCACGCTTATGCCGAGCGGCTGAGGACTGCCGGTGTTCCCGTGACATTCCGGCCCGGTCGAGGACTCATTCACGGCTTTGTGCGCGCCCGTACGGTGTGCGAAGCGGCCCAGGCCGAGCATGAGGCAATGACGCTGTGGCTACGCGAGACGGCGCGATGATATACTAGCCGTCGAGCTATGTAGCAGGTCGGTTTCCCGATCGTGTCGTAAGGAATGACAGGATGTCCCAGGTTCAGGCGGTTTCCCAAGGTATCCGCGCGGGCGTGAGCGAAACCCTGCGTGTTCCGCAGGCCATGCTGGCCTACCTTCTCGGCATTGTGCCGGCTCTGGCTCGTCGTCGGATCGGCAAGGGGCAGGTGCTCTACCGGCAGGATGAGGTGAGCGATCGGGTTTTCGTCGTGGTATCGGGCCGTGTTGGTATCACCATGCTGCGCTCCGATGGGCAGGAGTTGCTGATCGATATCGTCGGTGCCGGAGCTTTGTGCGGCGAGGGTGCCGCCTTCGACGGCTTGCCGCGGTTCTCCAGCGCGTCTGTTCTCGAAGATTGTGAAGTGTTGGTGATTTCCGCCACGGATTTTTGCAAGCTGATGTCCGCGCACGCGGAGCTCTCGCCATTGGTGGTGCAGACCATTGCATTGAAGCAGCGAATGTTGGCGACGCGCCTTGCGCAGGTGACGCAGGCCTCCCCGGAGTTTCGGATTACCGAACTCCTCTCGCAGATCACGACTCCCGATGCGCCGACGATCGTTCTGACCCATCAGCAGATCGCAAATCTGATCGGCGCCTCGCGCATCACCGTGACACGCGCGATGCAGAAGTTGCGGCGCGGCGGCGCGGTGCGCTGCCAGCGTGGCCAGTACGAACTGGTGCGGTCAAAACTTGCGGGTGGCTTACACGCGCAGGCGTGATTTAGCCTTCGCAGCCTGTGTACCGCGATACGACATTCCCAGATCCGATCCGTCATGTTCCGGTCGATGCAACAACCGGACGACGCGGATGACCGATCCTGCTGCCTTGATGTTTCGTCGGCTGATGGGCCGTTTCACCACCGGTGTCGCGGTGGTGCTGACGGCGGGCGAGAAGGGGCCGATCGGACTGACGGTCAATTCATTGACCTCTCTCAGTCTTGATCCGCCGCTTCTCCTGTTTTGCGCGCGCAATGAAGGCAGGGCGGGGCGCGCGGTAATCGCCAGTGGATCGTTCTCGGTCAACATTCTGTCCGATACGCAGCGGCATGTCTCCGGATACTTCGCGGGTCAGGCCGAAGGCTGGAACGTCGATGCATGTCGGCGGTATGGTGAATGGTTTTCGATCCCGGATTGTAACGCGGTCGTGTTCTGCGAGGTGTCGAGCACCTATCCCGGGGGCGATCACACCATCGTGGTCGGGGCCGTGCGGGAGATTGTCGGTCCCGATACAGCAAGGCAGCCACTGCTCTATCACGAAGGTCGATATAGCATAATGCATCCGCACCCGATGGAGCGTACGGATAGATCAGCAGTTTAGTTGTCATACCGTCGGCGTCTGAGCAGGATATGTCCTTCGATGACGTCGATACGGCCCTGCTCGCGGAGCCGCTGCAGGGTGCGCGTCACGGTTACGCGCGACGTGCCGGTCATCGTCGCGATCTGCTCGTGCGTAACATGCGTGACCAATAGCCGCCCTTTCGGATGATCAATCGCGAACATTTCCTCAAGCCGGGTCAATAACTCCATGATGCGGTCCCGCGGTTCGCGGGAGGCGAGGTGCTTGAGGCGAATTGCGACGACACGTTGCTTCAGGCTGGTGACGCGCAACAGCGAGGTTGCGAATTCCGGATGGGCGCGGAAAATTTCCGTCATCTTCGAGGTGTCGAACTCGATCGCCTCGGTGTCCTCGATGGCGGCGGCGCTGGAGAAGCGCGGCAGGCCGTCGAACGCCGAACCCTCGCCGCAAATGGTCTCCGGCCCCATCAATTCCAGCACCACCTCGGAGCCGTCGGCGCGGAAGATCGAGATTTGGACCAGTCCTTTCAGCACGAAATAGAATCGTGTCGAGACGTCGCCCTGCTCGTAAAGGACGCTGTTTTTCTTGAATTTGCGGCGGCGACCAAAGGCGGCGTGTCGGCTGATCTGTTCGACCAGCTGCCGATCGATGCGCCATGTGCCGAGCTTCTTTTTCGACATGGAATGTGATGTCCGGGGCATGATCCCAGATTGAACGGAAAAGATACGCTATCTCGTATAGCGCGATACAGCCCGGCGAAATCGACCGGTCTAGCGTTGACAGCATTAGTTTTTCGGATGGAGCCGATGGCGTCAATGGCACTTGCGCAGACGGAAAGCCGACCAGCGGAGAACGGCAGCGTCAGCTCCGCAACCGTGATAGCCAATGCAGCGGGAATGCGAGACTGGCTGCAAGGCAAGGCTGTCGAGATCGAACAGCGCCGCAGTCTTCTGCCGGAAGTGGTCGAGCGGTTGGTGGCGAATGACCTGTTTCGCATCACCCAGCCGAGCCTCTATGGCGGGCTCGGGCTCGATCCGCGAGCTGCTTGGGAAGCAACCTATGAGATTGCGCGCGGTTGCTCGTCCACGGCCTGGATTCTCGGCCTCTCCAGCGCCAACGTCGTGATGATCGGCAAATTCTCAGAGGAAGCCCAGCGCGACGTCTTTCTCTCCGGCAAGCCGACCATCGTCTCGCTCCTGACCGGCGGTGTCGGGCAGGATCTGGTGGCTGAACCGGTAGAGGGCGGCGTCCTGCTCAGCGGCCGCTGGCGCTATGCCTCCGGCATTGATGTCGCGACCTGGGCGGGTCTTCTGGTCCCGATTCCGATCGATGGACAGATGATGCCGCATGTGGTGCTGGTGCCGGCGGATGCCTTCGTGATCGATCAGGCGAGTTGGAACGTGCTGGGTATGCGCGGTACGGGCAGCAAGGATATTTCGTTGACGAAAGCCTTCGTGCCCGCGCATCGCTGGATGAGCTGGCAGGTGCTGCAGGATGGCGGCTGTCACCCGACTTGTCCGCAGCATGGTGCCATCACCGCTACGCCGCTCAATCCCATCAACGCCATGTCCACGCTTGCGCCGACACTGGGCGTCGCTTCGGCGGTGGTGGAGGAGTTTCGCGCCATCGCCAAAGCAAAAGTCAGCCCGGCGGCGCAGAAGGCGTTGGTGGAAGATCGCGTCGCGCAGATCGAGGCGGCGACCAGCGAGGCGACACTGGCGATCCTGCGCCGTTCGCTGCTCGATGATGCGGACGAAATTCTTGAAGCTGCGCAGGCGGGCCATGTCAGCTTGATCGCACGCGCGGCGATGCGCACCCGCTTCGCCGTCGCCTCGCGGCTCGCCTTGCAGACCACACAGCGACTGTTTGCTGCGCTTGGCGGCTCAGTACTGCCGTGTGGCGCCCGGATCGAGCGGTTGTTCCGCGACGTTCATGCCATGAGCAGTCACATGCTGCTGCAACCCGATGCCGTCGGCGAGCCCTATGGCCGTCTGCTGCTCGACTTGCCGCTCCCGCCGACCGCCCGCATCTGATTTCGTTCACCGGAGACCACAATGAAGAAACAGGCTATCAACTCCACCAATCCGATCTTCGCTACGCCCGACGGATCGACAATCTTCAAGAAGTTCGGCTATTCGCCGGCGGTGCGCGCGGGTGATTTCCTCTACGTCGCGGGCCAGATCGGCCTCAATCCGGACGGCTCGATGCCGGCGAACGACGAAGGCCAGATCGTCAATGCCTTCGACCGGCTCAAGATCGTGTTGGAGGAGGCTGGCGCCTCGCTCGACGATATCGTCGAACTGGTCAGCTACCACGTCGGGCTGCAGAACCATCTCGGCAAATTCATTGAAATCAAAAGCCGCTACATCCGCGAGCCGTTCCCGACCTGGACCATCCTCGAGATCGCGGGTCTGGCCCGGCCGGGCCTCGTCATCGAGATCAAGGCGGTGGCCTACGTGCCGAAATAGTGGTCCGGCCAGGAGGGCGGCTGCGGCAAAGATTGTCGGCGCTTGGTAGCGGCTGATACAGACGCGCCCCGGCCGCCCGCTAACCTGACATCCAGAACCGCGTCGAAACGAGCGAGGGATGACCGTGAGCACTGGCCGCATCAAGGATATCGCCAATATCCAGAAGTTGGGACATATCGAGTTCCGCACCACCGATCTCGAACGGGCGCGGGACTTCTATGTCAACCTGGTCGGACTGCACGAAACCGCCCGCGACGAAAACCGCATCTATCTCCGGTGCACTGAAGACAAGCAGCATCATACCTTCGTGTTGCGCAAGGCTGAGTCCGCCGGCGTGGGCCACATCGGCTTCGTGGTGGCCGAGGAGGGCGACCTCGACCGGATGAAAGTCCGGTTCGAGGAGTTGGGTCTGTCAACCCGCTGGGCCGGCAACGATATGCTGGGTCAGGGTCGCACGCTCCGCACCCAGGATCCGTTCGGCTTCATTATCGACTATTACGCCGAGATCGCGCAGGTGCCGTGGCTTGTGCAGCAATATCATCTGCACAAGGGAGCGTCGCCGACCCGCATCGATCACGCCAACGTACTGACGCCGGACGCACAGGCGGGCTATGAGTGGTACACGCAAGAACTCGGCTTCGGCTGCGCTGAATTGACCGAGTCCGATCCGCCGGAAAAGCGCATCTGGGCAAGCTGGCTATTCCGCAAGTCGACCGTGCACGACATTGCCGTGATGACAGGAGCGGGGCCGGCTGCGCATCATGTCGGCTTCTCGCTGCCCGATCCGCTCGCGATCATCCGCGCTTGCGATATGCTGGCGGGTGCCGGCTATCATGACTCGATCGAGCGCGGCCCGGCCCGCCACGGCATTTCCAATGCGCTGTTCGTTTACGTGCGCGATCCTGACGGCAATCGCTTCGAACTTTACACCGGCGATTATCTCACCGGAAACACCACGAGCGAACCGATCCGCTGGAATCTCAACAATCCGGTACGGCAGACGTTGTGGGGTGCTCCGCCACCGCGACGGTGGTTCGAGGAGGCAATGGCGGTGGAAACTTTCGATGGTGCCGGCATGAAAGACACTAAACCAGCGCTGTTGCCGGCGATCCCGACCTACGTTCTTGATTGAAGCTCTCAGAGAAGTAGCAATCAACAACAACCTTCCATCGTGAGCAGCCGCTATGATCCGGACGTGCTGTTCCCGTAAATCATCTCGTTTTGTCGATGTTATAGGGGAGTGGAATATGAGAATTTTTTCAGTTGCTACGGCTGCGGTCGCGCTGGCGATCTCGGCTTCGGCATACGCGGCCGACAAACCCGAACTGCGCATTGGCTCGGTAGTTGCGATGACCGGCCCTGCCTCAGCTCTCGGCTTGCCGGAAAAGAACGCGCTGGAACTGCTGCAGGAACAGCTTGCCAAGGACACCAGCCTGCCGTTCACAGTCAAATTCATCACCTATGATGATGGGTCGGACCCGACCAAGGCGGTCAACAACGTCCGCAAGCTGATCACCGAGGATCGCGCGCATGTGGTGATTTGCTGCTCAACCACGCCGACCTCGATGGCGATTCTGGAAACGGTGACGCAGGCTAAGGTGCCGAATATTTCGCTCGCGCTCGGTCAGAGCGTGATCGAGCCGGTGAAAGAACGGCACTGGATTTTCAAGACGCCGAGCACTGACCAGCTTCAGGTCACCGGTCTTGTTGATGACATGGTCAAGCGCGGCATCAAAAAAGTGGCTTTCCTCGGCCTTGAAGATTCATTCGGTGAGGGTGGCTGGATCGCGCTGCAGAGCGTTGCCAAGGCCAAGGGTGTCGATATCGTCGCGTCCGAGCGCTTCTCGCGTACCGATACCAACTTCACGCCGCAAGCATTGAAGGTCCGGCAGTCCAGCCCGGGCGCGGTGTATATCCACGCCATTCCGCCGTCCTCGGCGCTGGTGCATCAGGCGCTCAAGCGTGTCGGGTATACCGGCCCGATCTATCACTCCGGCGGGTCCGCCAACAACGCGTTCCTCTCGATCGGCAAACAGGATGTCGAGGGCGCTTTGCTTGGCACCACTCCCGTGCTGGTCTACACCGACATGCCGGACAGCAATCCGCTGAAGCCCGTGATCGCCAAGTTCGCCGCGCTCTACGAGAAGCGATTCAACGTGCCGAAGGTCGACATCTTCCCCGGGCAGTCGTGGGACGCGGGCAACATCACGCTGAAGGCTGCCGAGGAGGCCGTGAAGGCCGGGGTCAAGCTCGACGATCTCGATGCCTCCCGCGCGGCATTGCGTGACAAGATCGAGGGCGTGAAGAATTTTGTCGGCGTCGGCGGCATCTTCAACTACAGCCCGACCGATCACCTCGGTCTCGACCATCGGAGCACCTTCATCTCCGTGGTCAAGAACGGTGAGTTCCGCCTGTACGAATCCAAGTAAGGCATGACTGACACCATTCTGTTTCTGCTGGTCGATGGTCTGACCAACGGCCTTGTTTACGCGCTGCTCGCGCTCAGCCTTGTGCTGGTGTTCACCGTCACGCGTGTGGTGAACATCGCGCAAGGCGAGTACGTGATGCTCGGCGCGCTCACGCTTGCCGATCTTTTGCAGGGCCGGATGCCCGGTACGCTGTATCTCCTGATCGGTGGGCTCGCCTTGTGTGCTGTCCTGGACGCCGGCCGCTGGCGGCGCGACTGGCGGCAGGCGTCGCTTTACACGGGGGGGCTGATCGCGGCGGGGGTCGCCGCGCTGGCGCTCACCCAAGGCGCGCTGGCATTGCATCTGCCGGTCATCGCCATGATGGCGGTCGCGCTGCTTCTGGTGGCGCCGCTCGGCGCATTGATCTACCGCTTCACGGTGCATCCAATTCCGAATGCGACCACCATCGTCTTCGTCATCATCTCGGTGGGCGTGTCAATGAGCGTGCAGGGGCTCGGCCTTCTGATCTGGGGCGCGAACCCGTATCCAGTCGACCCGATCGCGGCCGGGGGCGTGATGATGGGGCCGGTTTTCATTCCGTATCAGAGTTTTGCGATCCTGATCACGGCGTTGCTGGCGATGGGCGGACTTTATCTGTTTTCGGAGTTCACGCTGGTCGGCAAGGCGTTGCAGGCCTCAGCGATGAACAGGCTTGGCGCGCAATTCTGTGGCATCCCCGTGAATGCCACCGGCGCGTTGGCTTTCCTGCTGGCGGCAGCGTTCAGCGCGGTGAGCGGAATGCTGCTCGCACCGCTGATCACCGCCAACTATGAAATGGGCTTCATGGTCGGCCTGAAGGGATTCGTGGGTGGAGCCATGGGAGGGCTGATCGATTATCCGCTGTCACTGGCCGGCGTGATGATCGTCGGCGCTCTGGAATCCACGTCGGCCTATGTCGCCAGCGCCTACCGCGACGTGCTGGTGTTCAGCCTGCTGATTCCCATTTTGCTCTGGCGCAACGCGCGTTCGCGCGTGGAGACGAGATGATGAGTGCCCGGACCACGCTTGCGCTTGCTGTTAGCTTCGTTCTGCTGGCGGTGCCATGGGTGCTGCCGTCGTTCTACGTCGGTATCTTTGCCTATGCCGGAATCTACGCGCTCGTTGCGGTGGGATTGGTTCTGTTGTTGCAGGCTGGACAGATTTCGTTGGGGCAAGGCGCTTTCATGGGCCTGGGCGCTTACGGATCGGCGTTGGTGGCGCGGGCCTATGGCATCGATACGCTGGTGACGCTGGTTCTCAGCGTCAGCGCGACCGCACTGGTCGCCGCGCTGATCGGTTTCATCACGCTGCGGTTGCGCGGACACTATCTGCCGCTGGCGACGCTGGCGTACGGTATCGCGCTCGCCAGCGTCTTCACCGCTTGGCATGAGGTGACCGGTGGTGCATCCGGCCTCGACAAGATTCCGCCGCTGTCGTTCTTCGGCTTCGCGCTGACAGATGACCGCATCTACACCCAGTTGATCTGGGCCATTACATTGCTCGCGGTGCTTGGCCTGTCGCGGCTGCGAATCTCGCGGACGGGCCGTGCGATCGCGACGCTCGAGGGCCACGACGGTCTGGCGCAGGCTTTCGGTGTCGACACCACGCTGCTGCGGGTCAAGGTGTTCGTGTTTTCAGCCGTCCTCGCGGCGTTGGGCGGTGCACTTTACGTGCATCTCTTGCGCTTCGTCAGTCCGTCGCCATTCTCGCTTCTGACTTCGTTCAAGCTGCTGATTATGGCGGTCGTCGGTGGACCGATGAGCGCGGCCGGCGGTGTCATCGGCGCACTGACGCTCGAAAGCGCACAGTGGACGTTGCAGGACATTCTGGCCCGCTGGGGACTTTCCGGCAATCTCGAGGTGATTGTGTTCGGCGTCATCCTCGTGGTGATGTTGCTGAAGTGGCCGCAAGGGCTATGGCCGGCAGTGGAACGTTTTCTGCCGAGACCGACGCTGCGCAGCCGGGCGGGCGAAGATCTTCCGCGCACGACGCTGACGGAAAATCGCAGCGAGGTGTTGTTACGTCTTGAGGGAATCGGCATCCGGTTCGGCGGGCTGCAGGCACTCGACGGTATCGATATGGAGTTGAGGCGCGGCGAGTTCGTTGGGCTGATCGGCCCCAACGGCGCCGGCAAGACCACCTTGTTCAGCATCATCTCCGGATTACAGCGGCAGACCACCGGTCGGGTGACCCTGTTCGGCGAACCGCTTCCCGCAGGCCACGACATCGTCCGTCGCGGCATGGCGCGCACGTTTCAGCATGTCCAACTGATACCGGAGCTATCCGTCATCGAGAATGTCGCGCTCGGGGCCTATTGCCGTACCGACGCAGGTTTCATTCGTGGGTTGTTGGCGCTTGATGGTGAAGAGAACCGGAGGACGCTCGCCAGCGCGCGTGCTGCGCTGGAGCGCGTCGGGCTTGCGATGGAGGCTGATCTCGCCGCCGGTAGTCTACCGCTCGGCAAGCAGCGCATCGTCGAGATCGCGCGTGCCCTCGTCGCTGACCCGCAAATTCTGTTGCTGGATGAGCCAGCCGCTGGATTGCGCTTCTCCGAGAAGCTGACCCTGGTGAAAATCCTTCGGCAGTTGCAGGCAGAACATGTCACCATTCTGCTGGTCGAGCACGACATGGAGCTGGTGATGGGGTGCGTCGAACGTCTCGTCGTTCTCGATCGTGGGCGCACCATTGCACAGGGATCGCCCAAGGATGTGCAGGCCAATCCCGCGGTGATTTCCGCATACCTCGGAGGTGGCCGTGACAAAGCTGCTTGAGGTGGCGAATCTCACCGTCGGCTACGGTGAAGCCGTCGCCATTGATGACATCAGTTTTTCGGTGACGAAGGGCGAATTCATCACCTTTATCGGTCCGAACGGCGCGGGCAAGACGACGTTGCTCAACAGCCTGATGGGCGTATTGCAGCAGACGTCCGGCACCGTGACGTTTGCTGGTGAAGACTTGAAGAGGCTCAAGCCCGAATCGCGCGTAGCGCGAGGCATCGTCATCGTGCCGGAACGGCGAGAACTGTTTCCTGGACTCAGCGTCGAGGATCATCTGCGACTTGGTGCCTTCCTGCGTCGTCACGAAGGCCGCGCGAAGATGGCTGCCGCGCTGGAGCGCATTTACGCGCTGCTACCGAAGCTGAAGGAGCGGCGCAAGCAACTCGCTGGCACGCTGTCCGGCGGCGAGCAGCAGATGGTCGCCGTTGGCCGTGCGCTGATGGCCGAGCCGCAACTTCTGATGCTCGATGAGCCATCCACCGGGCTGGCACCGCGTATCACCGAAGAAATTTTCGAGGCTATCGACCGGCTGAAGGCCGCCGGCATGACCGGCATTCTTGTCGAGCAGAATGCCAACCTCGCGCTGTCTGTGGCCGAGCGCGGCTTCGTGCTCGAGGTCGGCAATGTTGTCGCTTCGGGTGAGGCCGCAGAGCTCCGCCAGGACCCGCGTGTGCTTGCGGCCTATCTCGGTGCCGGCGACCGCTATCGCGAAGCAATGACCGATACTTGAATCATCTCTCCCATAGAAGAAGGAAGAAATATGCCACGTACTGTTGTCGTTCCACCTACCGGCCTTCGTGCAGGCATTCCATATTCGCCGGCGATTCGCTGGGACAAGCTGTTGTTCGTCTCGGGCCAGACCGGTTCCGATCCGGTGACGCGTGAATTTCCTGAAGACATCAAGGCGCAAACCCGGATCGCGCTCGAGAACGTCAAGGCGCTTGCGGAAGCCGGCGGCGCGTCGCTCGATACCGCGCTGAAGATGACCATTCACATGACCGACATGATGAATGAATTCGCTGCGATGAACGAGGTGTTCCGCGAATTCTTCCCGAAAGATCCGCCGTCGCGCACCACCGTCGGCGTCGCGCATCTCGCCCGCGCAGGCCTCAAGATTGAGATCGACATGATCGCCGTGGTGAAGGATGCCGTCTGAGGCGACCACGATACTGTTGCGCGGTGGACGCCTTGCGACCGCCGCGCAACGTGATGCCGATAGTCTTCTGATCGAGGCCGGCCGTATCGCCTGGATCGGCGCGGCCAAGGATGCACCGCGTGCCGGCCGCATCATCGATCTCGATGGCAGCCGTATCGTCGCGGGGCTCACCGATGCCCATGCCCATCTGTTCATGCGGGCCCAGGAGTTGCTGAACTTGCAACTCGGCCCCACCGCCAGCACGATCGCGGAACTTCTGAAACGTCTGCGCGGAGCCTGCGAAGCCGCCGCCCCTGATGAATGGGTGATGTCGGCGGATTACAGTGAGCAATTCCTCGACGAGCGCCGCCATCCGACCCGCGAGGAACTGGATTCCGTGTCCGGCGGGCGCCCGGTGCTGCTGCGGCGCACCGGCGGCCATTTGTCGGTTGCCAATTCGGCCGCCTTGCAGCGCGCGCAATTCGACGAGGCAACAGTCGATCCCGTCGGCGGCACGATTGAGCGCAGCAACGGTCGACTCAACGGTGTTCTGACCGAGAACGCCGCCGATATCGTCGCGGCTCTGATCCCGCCGCCGTCGCAGGCGCGTACCATCGCCGCCATCCGCAAGGTCGCTGACGAGTGCCTGAGTTATGGCATCGTCGCCGTCACCGAGGCGGCGGTCGGTTTTAATAACGGATTTAAAGTCGAGTGGGACATCTGGAACGCATTGCGTGGCGAGGGCGGATTGCCGCTCCGCATGGGCTTCATGCTGCGGATCGATCCAGATGAGGCGCGAGAATATGGTCTGGCGCCGTCCGGCATCGACGATCGCTGGCAGGTGCGGACGTTGAAGTTCTTTGTCGATGGTATCATCGGCGCGCGTACCGCGGCTTTTTTTGAACCCTATGCCGATCGCGACACGGCAGGCCTGCTGATGGAGCCGGCGGCGGATTTGCGCGCCAAGGTAATCGATGGCCATGCCTGCGGATGGCAGCTCGCCGCACATGTGATTGGCGATCGCGGCATCGATCATTGGCTGGATTGTCTGATAGCCGCGCATAAGGCATGGCCACGGGATGACGCGCGTCACCGCATCGAGCATTTCGCGGTACGCGGTCGCAGGGCTGTGGCGCAAGTGCAGGCGCTCGGCGCGGTGGTCGTGCCGCAGTACGGCTTCCTGCGCCGGCTGGGCGCATCCTTTGCCGAAGCAGTTGGAGAGGCCCGTGCTGAGCGGCTCTATCCCGGCCGGACGTTGCGGGATGCGGCCATCGTCGTTGCCGGCAGCTCGGATCATCCGATTGGACCGCTTTCGCCCTATCTTGGCATCGCTGCTGCGATGGATCGCAAGGCTTCCAATGGTTTGGTTCTCAACGCCAGGGAGTCGCTGACAGCCACTGAGGCGCTGGCCGCCTATACCGAAGGCGGGGCCTTCGCAATGGGACACGAGCAGCGCCGCGGCCGCATCGCTGTGGGGCAGTATGCCGACCTCGCGGTGCTTGATCGCGATATTCTGGAGCTTCCGCCAGAGGCGATCGAACAG
Organism: Pseudomonadota bacterium; assembly: GCA_963204905.1. Taxonomy (GTDB): domain Bacteria; phylum Pseudomonadota; class Alphaproteobacteria; order Rhizobiales; family Xanthobacteraceae; genus 62-47. Next base: position 7,022 of record CAUJJN010000382.1, on the reverse strand, counting down.
GCGCGGGCGCGGCTGACGCTGATAGGCGGCGAGACGGTCTTTTCGGACGGAACGTTGACTGCAAAATAAGCCGCAGCGGCTGCTATCCAAGGTCTTGCGGAGATATACTTAACATGTTAAATGTATTTCACCTGCCAGACGGGACCATCCCGCCGCGGCTATCCCGTTGAAGCATTCGATCTGCTGATCGTCACAGGAGAGCACCATGAACAAGCCTCTCGCCAACGATGTCCTGAGCGATAATTTGCGCAAGGCGCAGACCTATCTGGCTCGCTTCAAAAGCGGCCCAGTGCCGCATCGAATTGCCGGGGAGAGCGTAACCGGCGCCGAGACGTTCGAGAATTTGGATCCGGCGGACAACACGGTACTGTGCCAGGTGTCGTCGGGCGGCGTGGCGGAGATCGATCGTGCGGCGCGCGCGGCCGAAGAAGCATTCAAGGTTTGGCGCACCGTGCCGGGCGAGAAGCGTCGAGCTTTGCTGCATAAAATCGCCGACAAAATCGAGGCGCGTGCCGAAGAAATCGCGCTGATCGAGAGTATCGATAGCGGACAGGCGATTCGCTACATGGCGAAGGCGGCCTTGCGCGGCGCCGAGAACTTCCGTTTCTATGCGGATAAAGCGCCGGAAGCCAATGACGGCCTGTCACTGCCGACCGAAACGCATCTGAATTACACCATTCGCCAGCCCATCGGTCCGGTTGGCGTCATCACGCCGTGGAATACGCCGTTCATGCTCTCGACCTGGAAGATCGCGCCAGCGCTCGCGGCCGGTTGCACCATCGTGCACAAGCCGGCTGAGTGGAGCCCGCTCTCCGCCGTGATCCTGTCGGAGATCATGAGTGAGGTGTTTGAAGGTGCGGGCCTGCCCAAGGGTATTGTCAATCTGGTTCATGGCTTCGGCGAAAGCGCTGGCAAGGCGCTGACCGAGCATCCGGCGATCAAAGCCATCGCCTTCGTCGGCGAGTCGATTACCGGCAGCCACATCATGGCGCAGGGCGCGCCGACCTTGAAGCGCGTGCATTTCGAGCTCGGCGGCAAGAACCCGGTGATTGTGTTCGACGATGCCGATCTCGACCGCGCACGCGACGCCGTGTTGTTCATGATCTACAGCCTCAACGGTCAGCGTTGCACCTCGTCGAGCCGCGCGCTGGTGCAGCGCTCGATCTACGACAAGTTTACTGCGGAACTGAAGGCGCGCGTCGAGAAGATCAAAGTCGGCCATCCGCTCGATCCCGCCACCGAGATCGGGCCGCTGATCCACAAGCGACACGTCGAGAAAGTGTTGAGCTATGCCGATCACGCCAAGGCCGACGGCGCCACCGTCGCTACAGGCGGCAAGCGTGCGATGGAAGGACAGGGCAACTTCGTGTGCCCGACGCTGTTCACTGACGCGAAGAACTCGATGAAGATCGCGCAGGAGGAGATCTTCGGGCCGGTGCTGACTGCGATCCCGTTTGACGACGAAGCTGATGCGCTGCGCATCGCCAACGACGTGCGTTATGGCCTTGCCGCCTACATCTGGACCAGCGATGTTGGCCGCGCTCATCGCGTGTCGCAAAGCGTCGAGGCCGGCATGGTATGGGTGAACTCGGAGAACGTGCGGCATCTGCCGACGCCGTTCGGCGGCGTCAAGGCCAGCGGCATCGGTCGCGACGGTGGTGACTATGCTTTTGAGATCTACATGGAGCAGAAGAACATCGCCATCGGTCTCGACAAGCATCGTGCGCCGAAGATCGGCGTCTAGGCTGAGCGGCGCAGAGGGAGACGGCAATGGAAAGCAAGCTTCCGCGCTTTGATGCCAGCATTCTCGGCGCGGTCGCCGCCGGTGCGCAGCTTTATGAGCTGTCGCACGCAATGGCGCCCTCGATGCCGGTCTATCACCAGCACATTCCGTATTCGCTCGCGCTGCATCGCCGCCACGGCGATCCGCATCCGGTGAAGCGGGAAGATGGCTCGAGTTTCGCCAACGAGGTTATCGTGACGTCCGGCCATTCCGGCACGCATATCGATGCGCTCGGCCATTTCTCCCGTAACGGCTGCCTGCATGGTGATGTTCGCGTGACCGATGTCGAAACCCGCGACGGCTACCGCGCGCATTCGGTGGCTGATATCCCGCCGATCATTCAGGGCGCGGTGGTGCTGGACGTTGCCGCCGCCAAAGGCGTCGAGTGTCTCGCACCCGCGCAAGAAATCACCATCGCCGATCTCGAGGCTTCGCTGGCGTTAAGCGGCGCGTCGATCAAGCCCGGCGATGCGCTCTTGATCCGCACCGGCTGGTCGAAATACTGGACGGACGCGGAGACGTTCATCGGCCGGCGTGGCGGGATGCCCGGCCCCGGCGAGAAGGCGACGCGCTGGCTGATCGAGCGGCGCAACCTTGATGGGATCGGACACGCCCGGCTTCGAATGCCTGCCGACGCCCGGCGTTTCGGTCCACGCCATTTTGCTGGTTGATGCCGGCATTCACATCATCGAGAATCTCAATCTCGAACACATTGCGAAGAAACGTCCGCTGCGTATTCTGTTCGTGGCGCTGCCACTGCGCCTGACCGGCGCCACCGGTTCGCCGATCCGGCCCGTCGCCATCGCCTGACGAGCCGCGCTGCCTCTCCGTGGCCATTCCCCGGTACGTGGTTCGACAATCAAGCAATTTTGCTCATGACTTGCTGAGGGAAACGCTTTCGGGTATACCTACCAATCGTTAGGTACATCATGAGAGCCGTTCTCTATGTCGCTCGCCGGACGATCCTACGAAGACGTGTGCGGAGCCTTTTCCTGGGATATCCCGGACCGCTTCAACATTGCCGAGGCGGTTTGCGACCGGCATGTCGGGACCGGGCGCACCGCCTTGATTCACGAGGCGACGGACGGGGCTGTTACCAATTTCACTTTCGAAGTGCTTCAGGAGTACTCGCGGCGGCTGGCCAACGCGCTGGCGGCGCAGGGCATCCATCGTGGTGACCGGATCGGCATCCTGCTGCCGCAATGCCCGGAAGCGTTGATCACGCATCTCGCCGCGTATCGCATCGGTGCGGTCGCATTGCCATTATTCACCTTGTTCGGACCGGACGCGCTGGCCTATCGGCTCAACGACAGCGGTGCGAAAGTCGTGGTGTCGAACACCGAAGGTATCGAGAAACTGATCCAGTTGCGCGATCAACTGCCGGCCCACCCGATATTGATCGCGATCGACGATCGTGTTGACGCCACGACACTTGAATGGTCGGGGCTGATCGAGGCCGGGTCAACCCATCACACGATGGTCGACACCGCAGCGGTAGACCCTGCCATCATCGTCTACACGTCCGGCACGACAGGAAATCCGAAAGGGGTGCTCTATGCGCATCGCACCTTGCTGGGCCATATGCCGGGTGTCGAGTTTCCGCATGATTTCTTTCCCCAGCCGGGTGATCGCATGTGGACGCCGGCGGACTGGGCCTGGGCAGGCGGCCTGATGGACGTCCTGCTGCCCTCGCTGTTTCATGGCATCCCTGTGCTTGCCAAGCGCCTGAAGAAATTCGACCCCGAGGAAGCGTTCTCATTGATCGGCCGGCATGGTGTGCGAAACGCCTTCATGCCTCCGACGGCACTCAAGATGATGCGTCAGGTGACGCGGCCGCGGGAGCGCTTTTCTTACGCGATGCGCTCGATCGCGAGCGGGGGCGAACGGCTCGGTGAGGAAATGCTGGGCTGGGGCCGGGATGTGTTCGGTCTGACCATGAACGAATTCTACGGGCAGACCGAAGCCAATCTGACCATCGGAAATTGCGCCTCCATCATGTCGCTCAAGGAGGGATCGATGGGTCGGGCGATGCCCGGTCATGTCGTGGAGGTGGTGGACGATGACGGACATCCCGTCGGGCCCGGTGAGACCGGGACCATCGCCGTCAAGGCGCCTGATCCGGTGTTCTTCCTGCGCTACTGGAACAAGCCCGAAGCAACCACCGAAAAGTTCCGCAATGGCTGGCTGATGACGGGCGACACCGGCCATCGTGACGCGGATGGCTATTTCTGGTTCCATGGCCGCAACGACGACGTCATCATATCCGGTGGCTACAGGATCGGGCCGACTGAGATCGAGGACTGCCTGATGCAGCATCCCGCGGTTGCGCTCGTCGCCGTTGTCGGGGTGCCGGACAGTGTTCGCGGCGAAGTGGTGAAGGCGTTTATCGTTCCGCGCGCGGGGACGACGGTCGATGAGGCGCTTCGGGAAGATATGCAACGCTTCGTCAAGGCTCGCCTGTCGGCTCATGAATATCCGCGGCAGATCGAGATTCGCGACGCGTTGCCGATGACGATCACCGGCAAGATTCGCCGCAAGGATCTTCGCGACGAGGCGAGGGCCGCGATCAGGTAAGCGTAGTTGCTTGCACGGCTTTGGTCACCGCGACCGTATGAAGGAAAAATTGATGGGACGCCTCTTTGACGAGTTCACTGTCGGTCAGCGTTTCGAGACGCCGTCCCGAACCATCACAGAGGCAGATATCGGTACGTTCGCGGGTTTGACCGGCGACTACAATCCGGTCCACACCGATGAGGTTTTCGCGGCGGCGACAGGGTTCGGGGGGCGTATCGCTCACGGCCCGATGGGCATCGGCATTGCATTCGGCCTTGCCTCGCGTCTCGACCTGATCGACGGTACGGTGGTCGCCTTGCTCGGCGTCACTTGGGATTTCAAGGCGCCGATGCGACCGGGCAGTACGATCCGCGCTATGATCGAGGTCGTCGAAGCCCGCAATGTCAGCAACCCGGCTCATGGCCTGCTGGGATTGTCCATTGCGTTGGTCGACGAAAACGATAAGGCGCTCCAGGAAGGTAATGCACGCCTCTTGATGCGGAAGACGCGGCATGAGAAAGCGAAGTGGGGTAGCGTTTAACCGCAAGGAGAGGTGACCATTAGCCAGGCAGCCGCACGGACCGCGAAGGCGTCCGCCGCCAAGTCCGAAACGTCGGATAAGAACGGTGGGGCCCGACAAATCCTCAATGCCACGGCATGGTTGCTGCGTCATCGCGGCTACGAGGCGACGACCACGCGCGCAATTGCCGAAAGGGTCGGCATCAAGGCTGGCAGCATCTATCACCATTTTCCGTCGAAGGACGCGATCGTCGAACGCGTGATCAACGAGGGTGTGCTCGTTGTGAACAAAGCGGTTACCGCGGCCCTGGATGCGCTGCCTGACAAGGCGACGCCGCGCGATCGCTTGCAGGCCGCGATCAAGGCTCACCTGCTGTCATCCCTGGAGCACAGCGATTATACATCAGCGTCGATCCGGGCTTTTGCATTCCTCCCGCCGGAACTGCGCAAGACCTGCGGCGTCGAACGGCGGCGCTATGAGGACATCTGGCAACACTTGATGCGGGATGCTTCTCAGGCGGGCTATCTCCCCAAGGAGGTGACGCTCGATGCGGCGCGTCTGATGCTGCTCGGCGCGGTGAACTGGGCCGGAGAGTGGTATCGTCCGGGTCGCGTGCCCATCGACAAGATCGCCAGCGATTTCGCGCAAATCGCTTTCGGTGCGCGGCGGACCTGATCGACACTTGATCGATATTGGTCAGACCCTGATATTTTGACGCGCGCTGTCTTTCCCGCTTCTGTCAATTGGGTCGCGACTCTCAGAGCCGCTTTGCGACTTCTTCGAGCATCACTTCGGTTGCCCCGCCGCCGATCGACTGAACGCGTGCGTCGCGCGTCATTCGCTCGATAACGCTTTCGCGCATGAAGCCCGCGCCACCATGGAATTGCAGGCAATCGTACATCACCGCGTTGACCAGCTCGCCGCAATACGCTTTCACCATCGAGACTTCGCGGGTGACGTCGCGCCCCTGCGCATCGCCCCACGCGGCGGCGTAGACAAGTTGCCGTCCGGCTTCGACCTCGGCGGCGCGCATGGAGATCCGTTGCCGGATGCCCTGCTTATCCCACAGTGGTGCACCGAAGGCCCGGCGCGTCTTCAGGTAAGCCACCGTCAGATCGAGCGCGGCCTGTGCTTCACCCATCGCCATCGCGCCGATGACCGTGCGCTCGTTCTGGAAGTTGCGCATGATGGCGTAGAAGCCCTTGCCTTCCTCGCCGAGCACGGCGTCGTGCGGGACCAGACAGTCCTCGAACACCAGTTCGGCGGTATCGGACGAACGCCAGCCGTGCTTGTCGAGCGCGCGGCTGACGCGAAAGCCGGGCGTTCCTTTCTCGATGAGGAACATCGTGATCGCCTTGCTGCCGCCGGACACTTCGCCGGTCTTCGCAGCGACGCAATACAGATCGGCGTGGACGCCGTTGGTGATAAACATCTTGGCGCCGTTCAGCACATAGCCGGCGTCGGTCTTGCGCGCCATGGTGCGGATGCCCTTGACGTCGGAGCCCGCGTCCGGCTCCGTGACGCCCACCGCGCAGATGGCCTCACCTGACACGATCTTCGGCATCCATCGCGCCTTCTGGGCTTCGCTCCCGGCATTGAAGACGTGAACAGATGCCATGTCGGTATGGACCAGAGCGGTGATCGCGACGCCGGAGAAGGTCGAGCGACCGAGCTCTTCCGCCAATACGACGCTGCCCAGCGTGTCCATGTTCGACCCGCCGTAGATTTCCGGATAGCGGATGCCGAAGAAACCAAGCGACCCCATGCGCCGCAGCACCTCGCGGGGAGTGAATCCCTGTTGCTCCCATGCGTCGCCGTGCGGTTTGATCTCCTCCTCGACAAAGCGACGGATTTGATCGCGCAGCATCTCGTGTTCGGTGCTGAAGTACGGCGACGACATTCGCGCGAGGTCGTTCATTTGCGATCTTCCTCATTGACCGTGATCAATCGACGCGTCGGCGGGGCCCGATCGGCGGAATTGGGGTTTCCAGCTTCCCTATCTAACAGTTGTTAGGTATAACGGATTGGGAGGCTGGCGGCAAGCCAGGACCCGCGATCGGCCGACGAGAGGGGCGGATGACTGCATCACGATTTGAGGCGCTGGTGGAAACGTTACGAAGCCGGCACGAGGCTGTGCTGCAAGGCGGCGGGGAGGCGCTGGTCGAG
>CAUJJN010000381.1 GCA_963204905.1 Pseudomonadota bacterium | reverse complement strand
CGTCGCCGCCATGGGCGCGGAGATCGGCGCCACCGCCGGCTGGGCGATGTTCAATGTCGGCCTCGCCTCCGACATGCTGCGCGAGGCGGCGGCGCTGACCACGCAGATCGCGGGCGAAGTGATCCCGTCGAACCGTCCCGGCTCTCTGGCGATGGCGGTGCGGCAGCCCGCCGGCGTGGTGCTGTCGATCGCGCCGTGGAACGCGCCGGTGATTCTCGGCGTGCGCTCGCTGGCGACGCCGCTCGCCTGCGGCAACACCGTGGTGATGAAGACCTCGGAGATCTGCCCGCGCACCCATCGCCTGATCGTCGAGGCGCTCAACGAAGCCGGGCTGCCCAAGGGCGTGCTCAACGCCGTCTCCAACGCGCCGGAGACGGCCGCCGAGATCGTCGAAACCCTGATCGCGCAACCGGCCGTGCGCCGCGTTAACTTCACCGGCTCGACCCGTGTCGGCCGCATCATCGCCGAATCCGCGGGACGCCACCTCAAGCCGGCGCTGATGGAACTGGGCGGCAAGGCACCGCTCGTCGTGCTCGACGACGCGGACATCGACGCCGCCGTCGCCGCCGCCGCGTTCGGTGCCTACATGAACCAGGGCCAGATCTGCATGTCGACAGAACGCATCGTGGTCGATGAAAAGATCGCCGACGCCTTCGTCGCCAAACTCACCGAGAAGGCCAGGAGCCTTAAGGCCGGCGATCCGGTCGCCGGCAAGACGCCGCTCGGCTGCGTGGTCGATCCGACGGCGGCGAGCCGCATCGGGCAACTGGTGAAGGACGCCGTCGACAAGGGTGCGACGATGACCGCCGGCGGCGGCATCGATGGCACCATCGTGCAGGCTACGGTGCTGGACCGCGTTCGCAGCTCGATGCGAATCTATGCCGAGGAATCGTTCGGCCCGGTGGTGACGGTTGTGCGCGTCGGCAGCGTCGATGAGGCGGTGCGCGTCGCCAACGACACCGAATACGGCTTGTCGGCGGCGGTGTTCGGCCGCGACGTCAACCGCGCGCTGGCGGTGGCGCGGCGCATCGAATCCGGCATCTGCCACGTCAACGGCCCGACCGTGCACGACGAGGCGCAAATGCCGTTCGGCGGCGTCAAGGCATCGGGCTACGGCCGCTTCGGCGGCAAGGCCGGCATCGCCGAATTCACCGACCTGCGCTGGATCACCATTCAGGACGGGCCGATCCACTACCCGATCTGAGAGGCGCGGCGTGAAGAAGCTCGACGGCAAGACCTGCATCGTCACCGGTGGCGCGGGCAATCTCGGCCGCGCCACGGCGCGGCTGTTTCTCGACCACGGCGCGCGGGTGCTGCTGGTCGATCGCGATGCCGCTGCGCTGGCGGACGCGACCGAAGGGCTGTCGGCGGACCGCGTCGCCACGGCGTGCGCGGACGTGGCCGACGCCGACGCCACGCGCGACTATGTGAGTCTTGCGGTGGCGCGGTTCGGCAGGATCGACGTGCTGTTCTCCAACGCCGGCAATTTCGGCATGGTGGCGCCGATCGCGGATTATCCGGACGACGTCTTCGACGACGTGATGGCGGTGCATGTGCGCGGCGCGTATCTCGCGGCGAAGCACACCGTGCCGCACATGAATGACGGCGGCGCGATCGTCATCACCTCCAGCGTCGCCGGCGTTCGCGGTGATGCCGGCGTGCATGCCTACATCACCGCGAAACACGCGCAGGTCGGGCTGATGCGCTGCCTCGCCAAGGAACTCGCGCCGCGCCGCATCCGCGTCAACACCGTTCATCCGGGTCCGGTCGACAACAGCTTTCAGCTGGCGGTCGAGCAAGGTCTCGGCCACGCCATGGGCATCGACGGCACCGCGTTCTTCAACGCGATGATTCCGCTCGGCCGCCACGGCACCGCCGAAGAAATCGCCCGCTCGGTGCTTTACCTCGCGTGCGACGATTCCAGCTTCACCACCGGCACCACGCTGATGATCGACGGCGGCATGAGCGTGTGACGATGCTCAGCGAAACAGCGTGTCGACATAGGCCGCGCCGATGCCGACCTTCTCGTAGTGGTCGCGGCACAGCGCGATGTAGTTGTGGACATCGAAATAGCCGTCCGGCTCGCCGTTCTCGTCGAGCCAGATCAATGGTCCTTTGACCTGGAAGAAAACCTTCATCGGCTGCTCATGATCGTAAGCCACCAGCGTATGTCCCTCGCCCGGCGTCTCGTAAACAAAATCGCCCGCGGTCGCGGTCCAGTCGTGTTCCAGATAGCCCCATTTGCCGGAGATGGTGTAGGCGAACACCTCGTGCGGGTGATAATGGCGGTTCACCAGCCCGGCTTTCTTCGCCATCAGGATATCGCACCACTTGTTCTGCGACGGCGAAATCCACAACGGGCGCGAAGACACTGTGTCGGTGAATGGCACGTAGTAGCGCTCGTCGTCAGTCGGCGCATTGGCAAGATAGACCTCCGGCCTGGCGTCCGGCTGGAACACCTTCGTGATCGGCTTAAGGTCACGCCAGAATTCGGTCTTGGCAGTTTCGGGCATCGTGTTCCTCCTCATCTTTTCGTCGAGGATAGAAGGGAGTGCACGCCGCACAAATGGACAATCACGGAAAAGAATTGCACTTTACTTGCCGTCACCGCGTAGACGCAGGAGCAGCACATGGCCGCAAAAGCG
>CAUJJN010000380.1 GCA_963204905.1 Pseudomonadota bacterium | reverse complement strand
GAGATCGTCATGCTGCCCGATATTCCCTGGATCGTTTACGCGATGCTGCTCGCCCCGATGGGGCTGATCCTGTTCGCCGCGATCTACAAGTCGTTCGAGGTCCGCGCCGCGAGCCGCTGGCCGAGCGCGCCGGGCAAGGTGGTGGCGTCGCATTCCGAGGTGCGCAAGGTCAGAATTCTCGACAGCGATCGCGCCGCCGGCCATCGTTACGAGGAGCGCAACTTCGCCAACGTCGTCTATCAGTACGTCGTCGCCGGCAAGACCTATCGCAACAACCGCGTCAGCATCGGCGAGGATCGCGGCAATTTCGAAGTGGCGGAGACGCTGGCGCGCTATCCGGTCGGTACGGCGGTGACGGTCTATTATGATCCGCGCCGCCGCAACGAGGCGGTGCTGGAGCGCGATGTCCCGCAAGGCATGTGGGGTTGCCTCGGGTGGATGGTGGCGGTCTCGCTGCTGCTGGTGTTCGGCGGCGCGATCGGGCTCCACAAACTGACCGCGTTCGCCACCCTGCATGCCGCCAACGCGCCGCTGGTGGTGGCGCTGGTGGTGTTCGGGCTGGTGGCGGGATGGATCGGCCTCGCGCTCCAGCGTCACGCCCGTGGCGCCCGGGGCTGGCCGGTGGTGAAAGGGCGCATCGTCACATCGGGGCTCGAGCAGTTTCGCTCGCTGACCGAGGACGGGCGGCGTGGGCCGATGATGTACAAGGGCCAGACCAGCTATACCTATGCGTTCAACGGCGTCGATTATACCGGCATCGTGGTGGCGCCGGGCAGCGACGTCATCTCGTCGTCGAGTCGCATGGTGCGCCGCTGGCTGCCGTCCTACAGCGACGGGCAGCTCGTCGAGGTCTACGTCAACCCCGCCAATCCGTCCGAGTCGGTGTTGCAGCCGCGGATTCGGGGAGCGTGGGTGATCTGGATTTGCGTGCTGGGCCTCTGGGCGCTCGCGGCGTTCCTGGCGACGCGCGCCTGAGCCGGACGCGTCATGCGATCAATTCCGCTTCCAGCCTGCGCAGGATGCGGACCAGCCGCGCGGCCCATTCGCGCTGGCCGGCTTCCTCGGTGATCAGGTCCTGACGGATCTCGATGCCGGTGTTGATCAGGCCGCGCGCCTCGCCGTGCACCGGGATGGTGTAGTCGGTGATATCGCTGACGGCGTAAGGCTGGTTGTCGCCCACCACCAGCGCCGGTTCGGCCCGCAGTTCGCGCAGCATCAGTTTCGGCAACCGCGGGTCGCGATTGTAGAGCGTGCCGATGTGCCACGGCCGCGCCACGCCGGCGTAGATCGGCGTGAAGGAGTGCAGCGAGACGAGAATCGTCGGGCGGCGCGCCTGCGCGCGGGCGTCCAGCGCGCCGGCGATCGCGTGGTGATACGGCGCGAAGATGCGTTGCTGGCGTTCGAGCGCCGCCTGTTGCGTCAATCCCTGATTGCCGGGAATCGCCGTCGCCTCGCTGACCGGCGGGATCGAACTCGCCGCCGACAGCGGCCGGTTGCAGTCGATCACGAGCCGCGAATAGCGTTGCGCGATCAGGTGCGCGCCGAGCGCGTCCGACACCGCTTCGGCAACACCGGCGATGCCGATGTCCCATGCGATATGGCGCGCGCGTTCGCGCTCGTCGATGCCGAGATCGCCCAGCGCGCGGGGAATCATGCGTCCGTAATGATCGCATGTCAGAAAGAACGGCGAAGCGCCGTCCGCGTTGCGCGCGATGACCGGCGCGGGTTCGTCGCCGGCGAGCAGGGGAGCGGTGTGCTGGAGGGGCATTGAGGTATTTACTCACGTCATGGCCGGACTTGATCCGGCCATCCATCTTACTTCAGAAGATGGCCGCGCGGGTCAAGCCCGCGCATGACAGCCTCGCTGACAAGGCAACTCACGCCGTCGCCTGCTGCGGCAGCAGGGCGGCGGTGTCCTTCACCACGATGGCGAAGCGGTCGGCGAGTTCGGACAGCGCGGTGCGATGCACGACACTGGCGGGGATCACGCCGCCGAGCGGATCGGGCAGGTCGCGCGTTGCGGTGGCATTGGCGACCACGGTGGAGCGGTATTTCAGGTCGAGCGCGGCGCGCGCGCTGGCGGAGACGCACATATGCGTCATGAAGCCCGCGAAGATGATCTCGCTCTTGCCGGTGCTCCTGATCAATTCATGCAGGTCGGTGCCGGCGAAGGCGTTCGGCAGCGTCTTGCGCAACACGATCTCGCCGGGCGCGGGATTGAGCTGCGGCACGATCGCCGCGTAAGGCCCGTCCTCGGCGAACAGCGGCCGACCGGCGGGCGCGTGTTGCACGATATGAAACACCGGCATGCCGATCTTGCGCGCCACCGCCAGCAGCAGCGCCGCCTCGCGGATCGCGGCGTCGATGCCCTGAAGCGGGAGGCCGCCTTTGACGTATTCCAGTTGCGCGTCGATGATCACCAGCACGGACGCGTTGAGCGGGCTCGGATCGAGCGGCGCGCCGGCGATCTGCAACAGCGATTTCGGGGCGGGGGCCATGGAATTTTTCCTTCTAGAGGTGATCTGGTTGACTGACACCAATCATATTGAATTCGCGGTGTTCTGAAATGATATTGATCTTGCCGATGAAGGTGATGCGTAATGAAGCGTTCGGATTTCAAAATTGGAACGGAGTTTAGAACTGAAGTCGGGTATTGGCGTTGCACGGATATCGGGACCCGAGTCGTTGTTGCGATCAAGCTTGATCTTGATCACGATCCGACGTGGTATGACGGCCCTCCTTACGCTGTGGTCGAGCATGTTTTTGATGAGGACGATCTCGAGGGATGCGAGCCGGTCCTGACCGGACGCGCTTATGACGACCGCGGGCGGGCCAGAATCGTATCGATAGAGCCTCGTGGTCGTCGTTAGGCCCTGTGGATAGCCGGGACAATCCGGCGCGGCTTGGGTCAGCGGTGCGCCGCCCCTATATGAATGGCCGGTTGGCAAAGGTCTCGCGATACACATGCGTTTCACCCCGCAATTCCTTGAAGAGCTGCGCGCGCGGCTTCCGGTGTCGGAAGTCGTGGGCAAACGCGTCAAGCTGAAGAAGGCGGGGCGGGAGTGGAAGGGGCTGTCGCCGTTCCAGCAGGAAAAGACGCCGTCCTTCACGGTGAACGACCAGAAGCAATTCTATCACGACTTCTCCACCGGCAAGCACGGCAACATCTTCGATTTCGTCATGGAGACGGAGGGCGTGCCCTTCGTCGAGGCGGTGGAGCGGCTGGCGCAGATGGCCGGTCTGCCGATCCCGGCGGCGACGCCGGACGCCGCGCGCCACGAGCAGCGCCGCAAGTCGCTCTACGACGTGATGGAGCTGGCGGCGAAATTCTTCGCCGAGACGCTGGCCTCGCGCGGCGGCGCGAAGGCGCGCGGCTATCTCGCGGATCGCGGTTTGACGCCGCAGACGCAATTGCAGTTTCGCCTCGGCTACGCGCCGGGCTCCAACGATCGCAGCGCGCGCTTCGCCTTGAAGGAATATCTCGGCGCGCTGGGCGTGCCGGTCGGCGACATGGTCGAGGCCGGGCTGCTGATTGGCGGCGAGGACATCCCGGTGCCCTACGATCGCTTTCGCGATCGCGTGATGTTTCCGATCACCGATTTGCGCGGGCGCATCATCGCGTTCGGTGGCCGCGCCTTGGAAAAGGACGTGCCGGCCAAGTATCTCAACTCGCCGGAAACGCCGCTGTTTCACAAGGGCTCGAACCTCTACAACGGCGCGGCGGCGCGCAAGGCGGCGCATGACGGCGCGCCGGTGGTGGTGGTCGAGGGCTATGTCGATGTCATCGCCATGGTTGGCGCCGGTTTTCCTGCCGCGGTCGCGCCGCTCGGCACCGCGCTGACCGAGGATCAGCTTGGCCTGTTGTGGAAGATGGTCGACGAGCCGATCCTGTGCTTCGACGGCGACCGCGCCGGGCAGAAAGCGGCGTGGCGCGCCGCCGATCTGGCGCTGCCGCATCTCGAGCCCGGCAAGAGCCTGCGCTTCGCCATGCTGCCGGAAGGGCAGGACCCCGACGATCTGGCGCGCTCCGGCGGTCGTGGCGCGGTGGAAGAGGTGATTGGCGCGGCGCGCGGCCTGGTCGATGTGATCTGGTCGCGCGAAGTGACCGGAGGCAATTTCGAAACGCCCGAACGCCGCGCGGCGCTGGAGGCGCGAATCGGAGAGTTGACCGCCGGCATCCGCAACGAGGTGGTCCGCCGCTACTATCGGCAGGATCTCGCGGAGCGGCTGCGGCTGGCGTTCGCGCCGGCGGGCTACGGTGGCGGGCGCGGCGGCTATGGCGGCGCGGGCCGGGGTTTCGGGCGCGAATCAGGCCGGCCGGCGGCGGGCGGATTTGCGCCGCGCGGCGGGATGCGGCCGGGCGGGCCGGGCCGCCGTCCACAGGGGAATGGGCTGGTCCCGGGCCTCGGTCGCGGTCCCTATCAGGTCGCCAGTCCCCACCTTGCCAGCAGTCCGATCATGCGCGGCCAGCGCAGCGCGCTGTCGCGCCGCGAGGCCCTGATCCTGCAATGCCTGCTCAACCACCCGTGGCTGCTGCACGACCGCCTCGAGCAGGTGGCGGCGCTGGAGTTCGCCCACCCGGATGCGCACCGGCTGCGCGCCGGGATCATCGGCTCGTTCGCCGACGAGAGCCATGTCGACGATCCGTCCGCGGACAGCGCCCGGCTCCGGGCATGGCTCGAGAAATCAGGATATTCAAAGCAAATTCAATCGGTTGAGCTTGCCTTGACGACCCGCAGCGTGTGGGGCGCGGAGCCGGGCGCCGCCGCCGAGGACGTTCTTTCGACGTGGCATCAACTGGTTACCTTGCATCGCAAGGAGCACTCCTTACTTAGGGAGTTGAAGGATGCCGAACTGGCACTGAGCGAGGCGCAGACCGACGCCAATTTCACCTGGCTCAAGGACGTCAGTGCCCGTCTGGAATCGATGGAGGGAACCGAAGCCCTGATCGAGGGATTCGGCGAATCCTCGGGTCGGGTCCAGACCACGACGTGACGGATAGAACGACGGCGGCGGGACGTGAGGCGGAGGAACCGCGAAAAGACTCGCCAAGACGGGAATTAGGCTGCAAATACAGGGTTAAGCGAGACTTAACGGCTTTGGCGCATGGTCCGGCCAAAGTTCACAATCGGCAAAGCTGATGCGGGGGTGGCGAGCGGGGCGCCGCCTTTTCCGCGTCTGGATCAAAGATGACGGGGCGTGCGACGTCGCCCCGGCGCAGGCGCGTTTCAGGAGCATTGAATGGCCACCAAGGCAAAGACGCTGCAAGTCAAGGACAAGGAAAAAGACGACAAGGCGGCGGATGCGCCGGAAAAGGACACCGCTGACGCGCCGTCCCCCTTGCTCGACCTGTCCGATGCGGCGGTCAAGAAGATGATCAAGCAGGCGAAGAAGCGCGGCTTCGTCACCTTTGATCAGCTCAACGACGTGCTGCCGTCCGACCAGACCTCGCCTGAACAGATCGAAGACATCATGGCGATGCTCTCCGACATGGGCATCAACGTCTCCGAGACCGACGAGGACGCCGAGGAGGAGAACAAGGAAGACGACGCCGAGGAGACCGACAACGAACTGGTCGAGGTCACCTCCAAGGCCGTCACCGAAACCAAGAAGTCCGAGCCGGGCGAGCGCACCGACGACCCGGTGCGGATGTATCTGCGCGAGATGGGCACCGTCGAGCTGCTGTCGCGCGAGGGCGAAATCGCCATCGCCAAGCGCATCGAGGCCGGCCGCGAGGCGATGATCGCCGGGCTGTGCGAAAGCCCGCTGACGTTCCAGGCCATCATCATCTGGCGCGACGAACTCAACGAAGGCAAGATCTTCCTGCGCGACATC
>CAUJJN010000379.1 GCA_963204905.1 Pseudomonadota bacterium | reverse complement strand
CGTCCATCGCGTCCTTGACTGCGGCGGCGGCGCCTTCTGCCGGCGGGGCAGCGGGCGGCGGCGATGCAGGAATGCCAGAAGTCAGCAACGTGCTGCCGGTATCGCTTGGCGCGGCGGCAACTGCGGCGTCGGTCATCTATCTAAGTTCCTTGTCTGGTTTCAGGTTCGTCACGCGTTACGCAAAAGCCCATCGAGAATGTCGGTATCTTCCCATGCCGCTTGCGGGAACACCTCGGGCTTGAGCCCGATCAGCTGTGCTACCCGTTGCGCAACGCCACGTTCGCCGGCCTCGCGTGCCAGCTGGATCGGATCGGTGGTGCCGGTGTCGTGATAGACGTTGCACCACACCATCAGATCGGCGATAGCAAGCCTGCCTTCCGGTGTCTGGTGAAACCGTTTCCACGCATCGGCAACCGCGATGTCGGCCTTACGCCGCTTGACCTGTTGCGCCATTCAGCATCTGCTCCATGCCCGCTTGGGCTTCGGGGTTCTCGGCCATCTTGGCGCGCAACATCTCGACCATCTTCGACACGCCGCCATCGGTGGCACTGTCGCCCTGGGCCAGATCGCGCACCGCACCGGCGCCCTGCTTCATCATGTCCATTGCCGGCTTGGCCGTGGCGAGGCCCATCTGTGCCGACTGCATCTGATTGGCCTGTTCGAGCTGTTCGTCGTCACGCAACAGATGCGGATCGTTGTTGAACAGATCCCAAGCCCAGTCGCACAGCTTGTCGAGATCGACCCGCTTGGCGAGTTGCTGGGCGCCCATCTCCGGCCCGATCATCGACATCACCACTTGCGATGCCTGCATGATGCCGGCGGCCGACTGCTGCTTTTGTGCGGTGGCGATCGGCGACACGTATTCGACCGTGAACTCGCGACCCTGGATTTCCTGCGGCGGCGGCGGCAACAGGTTTAGCCGGGACAGAATGCCGAACACCCGCTCGATCAGCGGCCCGAGCAATTCACCTTCGAGACGCCCGATCAGCGGGCCAAACAACCGCATCTGTTCCGAGGTCCGCTGCACCACTTCGGTCGCTGTCATGTTGGCGCGGTCGGTCATCCGCATCACGTCGGCGAAGAACACCCGCGCCACGCGCTCGCGCAACATGTTCTGATCTTCTATGACGTACTGGATGCCCTGAAGCGATACCGGCTGAAGCATCACCCCGTCGTTGGGGTTGCCACGCCAATAGTTGATCCCGCCCGGCACCGTGCGGGTCTGGCCGACGACGCCATCGTCCTTGAGCCACATCGGCGGATCGGCGGCCTTCTGGATCAACTTGATCTTGGTCAGTTCCATTGCCTGAAGCATCTTCATGTCAGGCAGCGCGGTCATGCCCGGCGAACGGCCGTAGACTTCGCCGGTGTAGCGGCCCCAGCGTACGATCAGGTACGGAAACTCAGGGAAACCGCCGCTCGCGAGCTTGTTGCATTCCTCGTGCTCGAAGTAGTCGGAAGCCCACGGCATATTGGCGGTGTTCTTCTTCGACGGATCGCGCTCGGAACGCGGATAGACCGCATGGATGACCTTCACGCGCTCGTTGTACTTGCCCTGAGCGTAGAGGTCTTTGACCTTGTCCGACACCTGCCAGCCTGACGACTTCGCCATCTGCATCATCTGGCGGATGGTATAGGAGGTCTCGCGGAACACGACGTCGATCTTGCCGTCTGAGTTCTCGTCAATGACGCATTCGGCCAGCGCCCGACTTTCGAACAGCAGGCCGCCGTCGTCACGCTGACCGACGAACATTGCCGCGGTGCCGAACGCGCCAAGGTCAAGGTAGATTTCGTGCAGGGTCGGTGTGAAGTTGGTGCCCGGCTGGTAGAGCCGGGACCACAGCACTTCCTCGACATCGGCGAGGTACTTCTGCACCGCGGGGATCTCGCCCAGATCGACCATCTGGCCGTCTTCGGTCTGAACCTTGGTCCCGACGATGCGAAGGCTGAACCATTTGCTCGCCGGGTTCGTCGCCATGCCATGCAGGCCAGCGGCCAGCGTTTCGTTCAACACGATCCCGGTCGAGTCGTAGACCTTGGTCATGCGCTTGTCGCCGGGCGTGCGAATGCCGACGAAATCGACCTTGCGCGGGCTCATCAGTTCCGCGACTTCCTGCCAGTGGGTCTCGCAGTTGACGCGCTCGGGCGTGGTCTTGAGGCCGTCGTAACGCTCTTTGAGCAGTCGATAGCGGTCCTCGTCGGGCGATGACTGCATCATCCCGACCGAGCTTCCCGAGCCGTCAGCCATCTATGTCAGCTTCCCAGCACGGGGGCTGCGACCGGGGCTGGCGAGGATGCACCGCCCGAACCCGTCAGCATGGTTGATTCGTAGCCGGAACCGGCAGCGCGGCGCGCTGCGTCCTGGCGATTGCCCATGGCTGCGATCTTGCTGTCACGAACCGGCACCGGGGCCGGCGGGGCTTGCGGGGTCGGAGGGGCTGAACCACCACACATGAGCGTGTCTCCTTATGCCGTCGGCTTGGGCATGGCGCCGCCGGTGCCGAGGTCGGTCCCGAGCGCTGGCGTCTGGGCATTGTCGGTCGACGACAGGATCGCCGCCTGACGCTGCTGGGTGTTGGACGTATCCGCCGGCATCGGCTGGAACGTTGTGGCGGGGGTCGGCGCCGGGGTGGCGGTGGATTTGGATTTGCCGAAACAGATAACACGTACTCCTCTGTTGATAGTTCGAATGTGGCGCGATACGAACCGCGCCGGCATGTGTTAGCGTTCACTCATGCGCACAAAAACAATCTACAAAGACCCGGTGGCCCGCTTTTACTCTGCTGTTACATTCGAGCCGAACAGCGGTTGCTGGCTATGGCTCTCATTGGTAAACGGCGGCGGCTACGGGCGATTCTACGATGGGACACGACAGGTTCAAGCTCATCGCTACGCTTACGCAACATTCGTAGGGCATGTTGCGGATGATCTTGAAGTTGATCACGCATGCCGCAACCGAATATGCGTTAACCCAAGCCACCTCGAAGTCGTCACACGGGTAGAAAATGCGCGACGGCGATCTGCGGCGCAAACGCACTGCAAAAACGGCCACGCATTGACACCAGAGAACACTTACCTTGACATCAGGCGCGGCTGGCAGACATGCCGCATTTGTCGAAGCCTTGCATCACTCCGCGCAAAAACATCGACCGAAACCAAAAGCAACAGCGCCAAGACATCGTGCCTGAATGGGCATTCCTTCGACGACACCAACACCATCATCGACAAGCTAGGACGGCGCATTTGTCGGCAGTGTCGACGGGACCGCGAACGCGCCAAAGTCAAATCCATGCCGCGCATCGTGGTCTATCGCTAAGCTGCTCTCACATATCCAGGCTTGATCACGGCGTCGTTCTCGCCGTTGAACCACACGAACCGCTGGAAATCCTCGCCACCCTTGCCGTACTTGCGCATCACCGGCCCGTCCTCGATGCCGCCCATGGCGCGGATCATGGCGTGGGCCTCGTGGTGATCGGCGATCGAATC
>CAUJJN010000378.1 GCA_963204905.1 Pseudomonadota bacterium | reverse complement strand
CATCGTCATCATGACGTTGCTGGTCGTGCTGCTGGCGCTGACCTCGCTCGGCGTCGGCCCCGTGCGAATGTCGCCGCTGACGGTGCTTGAGACGCTGTTCGGCGGCGGCAGCGATGTCTATCGCGTCATCGTGCTGGAGATCCGCTTGCCGCGCACCATCCTCGCGGTGGCCATCGGCGCCATCCTCGGGTTGTCCGGCGCGGCGCTGCAAGGCTTGTTGCGCAATCCCCTCGCCTCGCCGTCACTGTTCGGCGCGCCGCAGGCGGCGGCATTCGGCGCGGTGCTGGTGATCGCGCTCGGCCTCGCAGACGTCCGCTCCTACGCGCTGCCGGGCGCGGCGATCGCCATGGCGTTCGTCTCGGTGTTCGCATTGCTGGTGGTGGCGGGGCGCAACGCCGGGCTGCTGATTCTCATCCTTGCCGGCCTCGCGATCTCCAGTCTTGCCGGCTCCGCCACCGCGCTGGCGATGAATCTCTCCAGCAATCCGTTCGTGGCCCTGGAGATTGCATTCTGGCTGCTCGGTTCGCTGGAGGACCGCAGCTTCCGCCACGTCATGCTGGCGCTGCCGTTCATCGTCATCGGCGCAATCATCCTGATGAGCCAACGCAATGCTCTGCGGGCGCTGAGCCTCGGCGAAGAGACCGCGCAAAGCCTCGGCGTCAACGTCGGGGGATTGCGGCTGATCGTCATCCTCGGCGTCGCCTTCGGCGTCGGCGGCGCGGTGGCGGTCACCGGCTCGATCGGCTTTATCGGCCTGATCGCGCCGCATCTGATGCGGCCGCTGGTTGGTTACGATCCGGCGCGGCTGCTGGTGCCGAGCGCGCTGACGGGATCGGCGCTGCTGCTCGCCGCCGACATCGCTGTGCGGATCATTCCTTCCACCAGCGACATCAAGGTCGGCGTATTGACGTCGCTGATCGGCGTGCCGTTCTTCCTCTACCTGATCATGCGCGAGCGCCGCGCATTGGGGGGCGGGGTCGGATGATGGAAGCCTTCCTCACCGCGCACAAACTGGGCGTCACACTCGCGGGACGCGAAGTGCTGCGCGACATTTCGCTGGCCTTGCCGCGCCAGCATCTGGTCGCGCTGGTCGGGCCGAACGGCGCCGGAAAAACCACGCTGCTGCGCGCACTGGCCGGGCTCTTGCCGGCGCGCGGGACGATCCATGTCGGTGGCGATGCGCTGGCATCCCTGTCGCTGCGCGAGCGCGCGAAGCGATTCGGCTATCTGCCGCAAGGCCACATGGTGCACTGGCCGCTGCCGGCGCGGGACATCGTCGCGCTCGGCCGCTATCCGCATGGAGCGACCGATCCGGCGCGACTGTCGCCGACCGATCAAGCCGCCGTCGAACGCGCCATGCTCGCGACCGACGTGACGCAGTTCAGCAACCGTCCCTCCACCGAACTCTCCGGCGGCGAGCGCAGCCGCGTGGCATTGGCCCGCGTGCTGGCGGTGGAAGCGCCGGTGATCCTCGCCGACGAGCCGACCGCGGCGCTCGACCCGCGTTTCCAGATCGAGGTGATGAAGAACCTGCGCGCCGCCGCCGACAGCGGCATCCTCGCCATCGTCGTCACGCACGATCTCGGCCTCGCCGCGCGCTACGCCGACATGGTGATGGTGATGCGCGAGGGGCGGCTGGTGGCGCAAGGCGCACCGGCCGAGGCGCTGTCCGACTCCATCCTTGCCGACGTATTCCGCGTCACCGCCTATCGCACCGGCCACGAGCACCGCATGATCATCGTGCCGTGGGCCGGGGTGTGAGCGCGATGACGCTAGCAGCCCGCCAGTGCACGCGCGAGGCGCTCCAGCGCTGCATCGTCCGGCGGCAGGCCGAAGCGCAACACATCATCGGCCCATTCGAAGCGGCGGCACCAGATTTGCCACCGCGCCAGCGCCGCGTGATAGGCTGACGCATGGCGATGCCTGACCAGACGAAACAGCGCGGTGCCGCCGGCCGGCGCGAATCCGGCGGCCTGCAACACAACATCGAGCTTCGCGGCCTGCTCGCGCAGTTTTTCGCGCGTCATGTTCGCCCACCGCTCATCGTCGAGCGCAACGCGGCCGGCGAACAGCGCGGGGCCGGAGCAGATCCACGGCCCCATCGCCTCGCGAACGCGCGCGACCATCTCTCGCGGACCGACCGCGAAGCCGAGCCGCAGTCCGGCAAGGCCATAGAACTTTCCGAACGACCGCAGGACCACGACCGGCCAACGCCGACACAAGGCAACCGCGCTGATCGCGGGATCGAGATCGGCGAAGGCTTCGTCGATCACGACAATGCCGCCGCGCGCCGCGACAGCCTCCGCAACACGGGCCAGCGCGGCGTGATCGACGACATGGCCATCGGGATTGTTCGGATTGACGATGGCGACGTAACGAACAGTTTTCGGCAACTCGTCGATCGCCCCGATGGCAACGACCTCATGCCCCGCCAGTCGCCACGCGGCGGCGTGCTCGTTGTAGGTGGGCGAGAGAACGGCGACACCGTCGCGCGCAACGAGGCGCGGCAGCCACTGGATCAGCGCTTGCGTCCCGGGCGCGGCGACGATGCCCACATCATCCGGCACCGCATAGGCACGGCGCGCCGCGGCGAGCAATGCGCCTTCATCGGCACGCGACGGCAAACGCTGCCACACATCACCGGGCAATGGCGGAATCGGATAGGGATTCGGATTGATACCGGTGGACAGATCGAGCCACGCCGCCGGAGCACCGCCAAACTGCGCGATTGCCTCGCCGAGATCGCCACCGTGTTTCATGCGCCTCTCATGGCACGATACGACGTCATGCGCGAGAAATTATCGCCCTTCATCGTCGGCCTCGTTGTGCTGACGCTTGGCGCGGCGACGGCTCCGGCTCACGCCGCCGAATTGCCGCGCATCGCTTCCATCAACGCCTGCACGGACCAGTTGCTGCTGGCGCTGGCGGACCCGGAGCAGATTCTCGGTCTCGGCCCCTATTCGCGCGACGCCACCCGCTCGTGGAGCGCCGCCGCCGCCCGTCGCTATCCGCGCCTGTCGGGCAATGCCGAGGACGTGCTGGTGCTGAAGCCGGATGTCGTGGTGGCCGGCAGCTTCACCAAGCGCGCCACCCGCGAATTGCTGAAAGAGCAGGGACAGCAAGTTATCACGTTCGACGTCGCGCATTCGCTTGACGAGGTCAAGGCGCAGATCCGCAAGATGGGCGAGGTGACGAAGCATCCCGACCGCGCCGAGACTTACGTTACACAGATCGATGCCGCGCTTTCGCGCGCACGGCAGTTCACGGCCCGGAAGCGCTATCGCGTGCTATCGATCTCGCGGCGCGGATGGGTTTCGGGCAGCCGCAGCCTGATGAGTTCGCTGACCGCCGAAATCGGTCTTTCCAATGCCGCTGGCGAACTCGGCCTGAAACTCGGTGGCTTCGCCTCGCTTGAATCCATCGTCAAGCTGCAACCGGATTTCATCGTCGTGTCGAACGACAGCAATTTCGCCGAGGATGAAGGCCGCGCCTTCCTGCTGCACCCGGCGCTGGAGCATTTCTATCCGCCGGCGAAGCGTCTCGTAGTCCCGGAGCGGCTGACTGTCTGCGGCGGCCCGATGGTGGCCGACGCGCTCGACCGCATCGTCAGCGAAATCACCCGGGCCGAGCGCGAGACCGGCACGACTTCCGCCGCACGCTGACATGCCGTCGTGGAACGACACGCTGATCATCACGCTGGTGGCGCTGGTCGCCGACGCCGTGATCGGCGATCCCGACTGGCTGTGGCGGCGGCTCGCGCATCCGGTCGCGATCATCGGTCGGGCCATCGCGCGGCTCGATCGCGCGCTCAATCGCGATACCTGGTCGCCGCGGCGACGTCGAGCCGCCGGCGTCGCCGCCATCCTGCTGTTGGTGATCGCATCCTTGCTGTTTGGATACATCATCCAGGCGATGATGCCGCGCGGGATCGCCGGAAATGTCGCGCTCGGTCTGTTGGCGGCAACATTGATCGCGCAAAAGAGCCTTTACCAGCACGTCGCGCGCGTGCACGCGGCGTTTGCGACAGGCGGCCTCAAAGCCGCGCGCGAAGCAGTCAGCCTGATCGTCGGACGCGACCCAGACAGCCTCGATGAGAGCGGCGCCAGTCGCGCGGCGATCGAATCCTGCGCCGAGAATTTTTCCGATGGCGTGACCGCGCCGGTGTTCTGGCTGGCGCTGCTCGGGTTGCCTGGGCTGATCGCCTACAAGACGATCAATACCGCGGACTCGATGATCGGCCATCGCAGTGAAAAATATCGTGACTTCGGCTGGGCGGCGGCACGGCTCGACGATCTCGTCAATCTCGCGCCGGCCCGGCTCGCGGGCCTGCTGCTGTCGCTCGCCGCGCCAGTCGCGCGCGGATCGATCGCATCTGCCCTGAAAGCGACGTGGCGCGATGCCCGACACCATCGCTCGCCCAATGCCGGCTGGCCGGAAAGCGCGATGGCCGGCGCGCTTGGCATCAAGCTCGCCGGCCCGCGCCGCTACGCCGAAGGACTGGTGGACGATCCCTACCTCAACGCCGATGGCCGCGATGCCACGCCCGCCGACATCCGCCGCGCGCTGCGAATGCTGCTGATGGCGTGTGGGATTCAGTTTGCGATATTCGCAATACTAATGACGCTCATTGTCCTGTGAACCTATCGTGCGTCATTGCGAGCGAAGCGAAGCAATCCAGAAAGCCAGAAAGCAAAGACTGGATTGCTTCGTCGCTTCGCTCCTCGCAATGACGGTGGACGTTGGCGCATCTCATTCTCGAACGCCTTTCCTCCCCCGCGCGATCGCCAATAGCGCGTCGATGTCGAGATGCGCCTCGAGATGGTCGGCCAGCGCATCGAGTGCCGTTTCAACACGCGCCTCATAGGCCAGCGAGGAGGTCGCGCCCAGCTCCTTCAGCCACGCCGCGCGAAACGCATCGCTGGAAAACAGGCCGTGCAGATAGGTGCCCTGTACGCGGCCGTCGCGAGACGTCGCGCCGTCGTATCGCTCACCGATGCGCAACATCGGCCGCATGCCGTCCGACCCGTTGCTGCGACCAAGGTGGATCTCGTAGCCTTCGACCGGCAGGCCGCTGGCGCAATGAACGCCTTGCGTGAGCGTGGTGGATTTGTCGCCCTGCATCACGGTGTCGATATCGAGCAGGCCGAGCCCCTCGACACGCCCCGGGGCACCGTCGAGCCCGTCCGGATCGGCGATCGTCTTGCCGAGCATCTGATAGCCGCCACACAGACCCAGCACATGGCCGCCGCGCCGCACATGCGCCGCGATGTCGATGTCCCATCCCTGCGCGCGCAGGAAGGCGAGATCCCCCAGCGTCGACTTGCTGCCGGGCAGGATCACGACATCAGTCTCGGCGGGTATCGCTTCGCCCGGCCGCACGAAGCGCAGGGCCACGCCGGGCTCCATCGCCAGCGGATCGAGGTCGTCGAAATTCGCGATGCGCGCCAGCATCGGCACGGCGATCACGCAGGCGGCATCCCCGCGCGCGACGTTGCTTTCAAGGTCGAGCGCATCCTCGGCCGGCAGCCACGCCGCTTGCGGCAGCCAGGGCACCACGCCGAGCGAGGACCAGCCGGTCATCCGCGTCACGGCGTCACGGCCGGCATCGAACAGCTTCACCTCGCCGCGAAACTTGTTGATGAGGAAACCACGGATTTGCGCGCGCTCCGCCGGTTCAAGTACGGCATGCGTGCCGACCAGGCTGGCGATGACACCGCCGCGATCGATATCGCCGGCCAGCACCACCGGCACATCGGCGGCGATCGCAAAACCCATGTTCGCGATGTCGCCTTCGCGCAGGTTGATTTCCGCGGGGCTGCCGGCGCCCTCCACCAGCACGATATCGGCGTTGCGCGCGAGATGCGCGAAACTCTCCAGCACCAGCGGCAGTAGATCCTTCTTCTTATCGAGAAAATTTTCCGCGCGCAGCGTCCCCATGCGCCGGCCGCGCACGATCACCTGCGCGCCGGTGTCGGTTTCGGGTTTCAGCAGCACCGGGTTCATGTGAACGCTCGGCGGCAGCCGCGCCGCCCGCGCCTGCACCGCCTGCGCGCGACCGATCTCGCCGCCATCCACCGCGATCGCCGCGTTGTTCGACATGTTCTGCGGCTTGAACGGCGCAACGCGCAGGCCCCGCCGCACCAGCACCCGCGCGAGACCCGCCACCAGCGTCGATTTGCCGGCGTTGGAGCCGGTGGCCTGAATCATCAACGCGGGCGTGGGGCGCATCATTCTGCTTCCGTCATTGCGAGCGAAGCGACGCAATCCAGTCCTTCATCATGGCTCTGGACTGCTTCGTCGCTCGCGCTCCTCGCAATGACGCAACATGAAGCGTCGCCGTGATTGTCAAAACTCGATCCCCTTCTGCGCCTTGACGCCCTGGCGAAATGGATGCTTCACCATGGTCATGTCGGTGACGAGATCGGCCATCGCGATCAGATCGTCATGGGCGCTGCGGCCGGTGATGACGACGTGTTTGTCCGCCGGCTTCTCCTCGCGCAGGAACGTCAGCACTTCCTCGAGCGACAGGTAATCGTAGCGCAGCACGATGTTGAGTTCGTCGAGCAGCACCAGTTGATGACGATCGTCGCGGATCAGCGCCTTGGCCTGCTCCCAGCCGGCGCGCGCGGCTGCGATGTCGCGGGCGCGATCCTGCGTCTCCCAGGTGAAGCCCTCACCCATGATGTGCAGCGTCACCAGATCAGGAAACCGCTTCAACAGGCGCGCCTCGCCGGTGTCCCACTTCGCCGACTTGGTGAACTGCACGATACCGACCGGCATGTCGTAACCGATGTGACGAAACACCATGCCGAGCGCGGCGGACGT
Source organism: Pseudomonadota bacterium (assembly GCA_963204905.1). Taxonomy (GTDB): domain Bacteria; phylum Pseudomonadota; class Alphaproteobacteria; order Rhizobiales; family Xanthobacteraceae; genus 62-47. Next base: position 7,277 of record CAUJJN010000378.1, on the reverse strand, counting down.
CTTGCCCTTGCCGTTGCCGGTGTGGACGATGAGCAGACCCTTCTCGACCGTCTTCGTCTCCATCATGCGGTCGCGCGCGGCCTTCACCTTGCGCATCTTGTCGTTGTGTTTCGCGTTGAGCGAATCGTCGCCCGCTTGATCGGTCATATTCCATCCTCGATGAATCCACGTTTCAGCCACAGCGGCAATCCGGCGGCGACGAACGCGACGTTGGGAACCGCCGCGGCAATGGCTTGATTCAGTCGCCCCTGCGCGTCGCGAAAATCGCGACCGAGCGGCGTTTCGGGCACGAGGCCGAGACCGACCTCGTTCGACACCAGCAGCACCGGATGCCGCGTCGCGCGCAGCCATTCCGCCAGTGCGGTGGTTTCGGCCTCGACATCACGTTCCGCCAGCATCAGGTTCGACAGCCATAGCGTCAGGCAATCCACCAGCACGACGCGATCCGCGCCGGCTTCCCGCGACAACGCATCGACCAATGCCAGCGGCTCCTCGACCGTGCGCCAACCATCGCCGCGTTGCGCGCGATGATGCGCGATCCGCGCGCCCATTTCGGCATCGCCGGCGGTCGCGGTGGCAAGATAGACGCGCGGCAATGCGCTGGCGCAAGCGAGGTTTTCGGCGAGCCGCGATTTACCGGAGCGTGCGCCGCCCAGCACCAGCGTCGGGCGCGGAACAGACGGCGATGAATCATGCGGCATCGATGGCCCGGATCACAAGGCGAGCTTTGCCGGCCGTGCTGCTGGCGATGGGCCAACGCGCGCTCGCCGGATGCACCCCGCCCCGACGCCGTCAAAACACAGTTCGTGATGGCAGGTCTCCTGGCTTGCGGGTCATCGCCCTGCGCCGCCTTCCCGGATCGCTCCAGTGGCCTCGGCGTCGGGCTCCTCGGAAACAGAGGTTCGTCGCTCACAGTTGCGGGGGCAGCGCCGGCCTTGGAAAAATTCCGCACCGGCTTCCCTTTTCACCTTCCTTGTGGAAGGACCATCGCCATGAACGCTAGCCCTCGGCGAATGTGCGGTCAACCGCGCGACGCCCGACGAGGACATGAATATGACTGATGCCAACGCCGCGCGATGGTCCCATCCGGCGATTTGTCCGCTCGACCGCGCCAACGAAACCGCCTTGCGCGCGCGGATCGACGGCAAGGCCAAGCCGCCGGGCTCGCTTGGCCGCATCGAGGAGCTGGCGCTGCAACTCGGCCTGATCGCGCATCCCGACGCGCCGCGTGCGGACAAGGCCGTGCTGCTGGTGTTCGCCGGCGACCACGGCATGACGGCATCGGGCGTCTCGCAATATCCATCGGATGTGACGGCGGCGATGGTGAGGACATTTCTCGCGGGCCGCGCCAGCGCCAATGCCTTCGCCGCCGCCACCGGCGCGCGGCTGCGGGTGATCGACGCCGGCGTCGCCGCCGACCTGCCGCCGCATCCGGATCTGATCGAGGCCAGGATCGCGCACGGCACCGCCGACGCGACACACGCCTCCGCGATGTCTCGTGAGCAAGCCATCGCGGCGCTGACGCGCGGTTGCGAGATCGCCATGCAGGAAATTCGCGACGGGGCTGATGTGATAGCCATCGGTGAGATGGGCATCGGCAATACCGCTTCCGCCGCGCTGATCGCGCACCGCCTCGCGCCCGCGCCGCTCGACGATTGCATCGGCGTCGGCGCCGGCCAGGACAGCGAGGGACTGGCGCGCAAGCGCGCCGTGCTGACGCAGGCGGCCGCGCGCAGCGACGCCACAACGCCGCTCGACGTACTGGCCGAATTTGGCGGCTTCGAAATCGCGATGATGGCCGGCGCAGCGATCGGCGCGGCCGCGTCGCGACGACCGGTGATCGTCGACGGATTCATTTCCAGCGCCGCCGCGCTGGTGGCGGTGCGGCTTTGCCCGGCGGTACGCGACTATTGTGTATTCGCGCACCGCTCGGCTGAACGCGGCCACGGCCTCGTGCTCGCGGCGATGCAGGCGACACCGTTGCTCGATCTCGGCATGCGGCTCGGTGAAGGCACCGGCGCGCTGCTGGCGCTGCCATTGCTGCGCGCCGCCGCACGGCTCCTCACCGATGTTGCGAGCCTCGACGATGTGCTGAGTGGAGCAATCCGATGAGCGAGACGGAGCATTTCCGCAACGCCGTGCGCTTCATGACGATCCTGCCGGTGCGCTCCGCGCACGGCGAAATCGCGCCGGACTGGCTAACGCGTTGCCTGAAATACTCGCCGCTGGTCGGCATCGGCATCGGCGTCGTTGCGGGCCTCGTGCTGCTGATCGCAACTGAACTCTGGAACGAGACCATCGCCGCGATGCTGGCGGTGGCGACCAGCATCGCGCTCACCGGCGCGCTGCATGAGGACGGGTTCGCCGACACCTTCGACGGCTTCGGCGGCGGCTTCACGGTGGAGAAGCGCCTCACCATCATGAAGGACAGCCGCATCGGCACCTACGGGGCGCTGGCGCTCGGGCTCAACGTCGCGCTGCGGATCGCGGCGCTGGCGGCGCTGACGCCGTGGCAGGGCATGGCGGCGCTGATCGCCGCGCATGCGGCGGCGCGCGCCGCGCCGGCCTGGGTGATGATGCGCCTTGCCTACAGCGGCGACGTCAGTGCGATGAAAGTCGCCTATATCGAATCGCGGCCGCGCGCTGACGAATTGCAACTCGGCCTGATCTTCGTGCTGCTGGCGATCCTGCCGCTGACGCTGATCTCCGCACCGGCGGTGGCGTTCGGCGCGCTGCTCGGGGCAGCGCTCGCGGCGGCGCTGGCGCTGTGGGCGCGACGATTGATCGGCGGCTACACCGGCGACGTGCTGGGCGGCATCGAGCAGGCGTTCGAGATCGGCTTCCTGCTCGGCGTCGCGGCGCTCTTGGGGTAGGCGCTTCCGTTATTGCGAGGCGCGATAGCGACGAAGCAATCCAGACTCCTAGAAGAAGACTGGATTGCTTCGCTTCGCTCGCAATGACGAGCTTCCTCTTACAGCCCGAACCGATACGGCAATCCCTCGAACGCCTCGGCGCCACGACCGATACCGGCAATGGCATCGACCATCGCGCCGTTGCGTCCCAGTAGATCGTCGGCCAGCGCCACCATCAGCCGGTTCGGCGTGGCGAACGGCGCGCTTGCGCGCAACGCGGCCGCAAGGTCGGCCTCGCGTCCTGGAAGACCGTCGCAGGCGAGAATATACGCCGCCGCGCTGGAGCGGCTGATGCCGGCCCAGCAATGGATCAACAACGGCGTTTCGCGCGCGCGCGCACGACTGAAATCCAGCATCGCCGCGATCATCCCGCCGCTCGGCAGGATCAATCCTTCGCGCGCCTCGACGATATCGTGAAACGTCAGATGCAGCCGCCGCCGCGGCGTGAGCGCGGCAAGCGCCGCCGCGTCGGTGTCGGGAGACAGCAGCGTCAGCAGATCGTAGGATGGGAGCTGCCGTGCGACTTCCTGCACGGCGCTCAGCGGCGCGACATGGATCGCGTCGTCGCTCAAGGGCGAAGCGGCAGCCTCAGCCGGCAACCACCGGCCCTCCGGCCTTCTTCCAGGCGTCGATGCCGCCTTCGAGATGCATCGCATCGCTGATGCCGGCGTCCTTCGCGGCCTTCACCGCCATCGCCGAGCGTTCGCCGAAGGCACAGAAGAACACGATACGCCGGCGGCTGGCGGCCGCGACCTCGCGCAACATGCCGCCCGTCTTCAGGCTGTCGCCAATCGAGGGATAAGGCGTATGTAGCGCGCCGGCGAGTGTGCCGTGCTTGGCGCGCTCGGTTTGTTCACGCAGATCGACCAGCAGGATGTCCGGCTGCCCCAGTCGCGGAATGGCATCGCGCGGCCGCAGCGCACAGCCCTGTTCGGCCAGCGCGTGCTGATGCAGACCGATCTTCATGTTGGCGGGAATCACCACGTCCATCAGCTTCGGGTTGGGCAGATTGAGATTACCCATCAGTTCGATGTAAGCGTCCACCGAAGCGACTTGCAGGCGCGGATTGTAGCGCCGCTCCTCGCCGATGGTCGAGACGGTGTCACCCTTGTAGTCGTGCGCCGGGAACACCATGGTGTCCTCGGGCAGCTTCAGCAGGCGGTTGAAGATCGAATCGTACTGCGCCCGCGCGCTGCCGTTCTGAAAATCGGTGCGGCCGGTGCCGCGAATCAGCAGCGTATCGCCGGTGAAGACGCGATCCGCCATCCGATAGCTGTAGGAATCATCGGTGTGCCCCGGCGTGTACATCACGTCGAGCGCCAGCCCTTCGATGGTGATCTTGTCGCCGTCGCCGACGCGCATTGCCACCACGTCGGCCTTGCTCTGCTCGCCCATGATGGTGACGCATTGGGTGCGGTCGCGCAGTTCGCCAAGCCCGGTGACGTGATCGGCGTGCAGATGCGTATCCACCGCCTTGACCAGCTTGAGGTCGAGTTCGCGCAGCAACTGGCAATAGCGATCAACCTTCTCCAGCACCGGGTCGATCAGCAGCGCCTCGCCGCCGGCGCGGCTCGCCAGCAGATAGCTGTAGGTTCCCGATACGCTGTCGAACAGTTGACGGAAAATCATGATCGCCTCGACGCCCTTTCATGGAACAATATAGCCCGATAGATAGGCGCGGGAAAATACCATTCCATACAGCGAGTGCGCATCAGTCGCAGCGAAACTCTAGAACGCTTCCCGTTTGGGCGGAACGTCATTGCCGGGCTTGACCCGGCAATCCATTATTTTCAGCAGGATGGATGCGCGGATCAAGTCCGTGCATGACCGCCGTGATTCTCTCAAAAGCAGAAAGCCCTAGAAATCGAGGCTGTCGCGGATGGCGTCCAGCCCGGCCTTGGCGCAGGCTTCGTCCTTGTCGCCCCCCGGCGCGCCGGAGACGCCGATGCCGCCGAGCAAGGTGCCGCCGGATTCGACGACCAGCCCGCCGCCGAGCATCGCGACATTCGGCAGCCGCGCCAGACCTGGATCGAGGCCGCCGTCGCGGATCGATTTGGCGAGATCGGCGGTGGAGGCGCGGAAGCTCAGCGCCGTGTAGGCCTTGCGCGTCGCGGTGTCGTTGGCCGGCAGCCCCGCATAGCGATCCCGCAACAGCACCTGCGGCAGGCCGAAGCGATCCACCACCACGACCGAGACCTGATAGCCGTTGTCGCGGCAGGTCTTGATCGCCGCCTGCGCGGCCTGCAACGCCACCTCCGGCGTCAGCGACTTGTAGGTCACCATCGCGGCGTCATCAGCGCGGGCGGATGAAACGACGAGCGCGGTCAGCGCGGCGACGACTATGGCGGTTGTTTTGGTCATGGCCGCAGATAGCTCCAGCCTTCTTCCTGCAATTGCATCAGCCGCACCACGCCGGACGGCACCGGGGTCGCATCGGAGATGATCGGGATGGCGTGACCTTCCTTTTTCTCCATGCCCTTGCGCGTGTTCTCGCAGGCGGAAAACTGGATCTTGCCGGGGAACGCCAGCTCCTTGATATGCTTGATGCGATCCTTTACCGGCGAGGTATCGTCGCGCAGCATGTTGAGGCCGGGGCCGTAAGTGACGATTTCGATATCCGCGCTCTCGCCCTTGTCGCGATAATATTCGATGACATTCGTGGCATTGTTGAGCGCCAGATTCATCGTCGCCGGATCGCTCTGGTCGACATGGATGGCGAGGCGATGAGGCTTGCCCTCGGCTGCAAGGCCCGGCGACGACAGCGACAGCATCGCGACGATGGCCAGCACCGCCGCATGAAAGAGACACCGCATCTTCAACCTCCTTGTTCGAGATGACCGCTGGATCGCTTCTGCTTCTCCGTCATTGCGAGGAGCGGAAGCGACGAAGCAATCCAGTCCTTGTTTCGTGGCTGTCTGGATTGCTTCGCTTCGCTCGCAATGACGATTTCATTTGATTGTCATTTCTGAAACTAAGGTCGCACCAGCGTAAAACCGTTCTCGACCAGCGACAGGATATGACCGACGCCGACCTGCACCGGAATCGCTCCGGGGATGATGTCGGGCCGCTTGCCGGATTCTCGCTCGATGGTGTCGAGCGTATTGACGCAGACATCGAACTTGACGCCCTGTGAAATCAGGCTTTCCACCCGGATTCGGTTAGGATTGTCGGTGCGCAGCACATCAATGCCGGGACCGAACGCCACCACCTCGACCGCGATGGCGTCGGGGCCGTAAGCCTTGATCAGGTTGTTGGCGACGCTGATGACGAGACCTTCCTTCTTCGCATCGGAATCGGAGAGTTGCAGCACCACGCGATGCTCGGCGAACGGCTTGTCCGGCAGCGGCTTCGGCTCGGCCGTCGCGTCGGCGGCATGAAGCATTGCGGCCGCGACCATCGCGCCCAGCACGCCTCCGACACGCCGCCGCGTCATCTTCCGCATGGCTTCATCCTTGCCCGGTGATGCCGGGATTGTGCTCGACGCCGCGCAAGCTCACCGCGTCGGCCGATGCCGACAGCTGACCCGCGCGCAGATGCTTCGCGAACACGTCCCACACCGGCTCGCCCTTCTGTTCGTTGACCGAGGCCCAGCCCGCGACCTTGTAGGACTTGCCGGCTTCCAGCGCGCGCCCGTTCGCGAGTTTCAAATCCGAAATGCGGTTGCCGACGCCTTCGTTCGGCGCGCAGACGTAGGACAGCCCACCGACGCGCACCATGTCGCCGCCCTGCTGATAGTAGGGGTCCGTATTGAACAGGTTATCGCAGACGTCCTCCAGCACGGTCTTGATCTGCTCGCCGCTCATCGGCTGCGCGTAGACTTCGGAATAGGTGGTGGCGGTTTCGGCCAGCACGTCCTCCATGGTGATCGGCTGCCCCGCCAGCACGCTGGTGCCCCAGCGGAAGCCCGGCGACAGCGCGATCTCGGCATCGAGCTGATGGCGCAGCGCGTCGCACAGCAGGCTATCCATGGTGCCGTTGAAATTGCCACGCCGATACAACAGATGCGGCGCGGCGACAATTTTGGCGGACAGCCTCGCCACATGCGGCGAACGCAGCCGCTCGATCAGCGCCAGCATTTCAGCATCGGGCTTCAGCAGTTCGGAGAACACCGGCAGCAGGCGATAGCGCACGTCGCGCACCTTGCCCTTGCCGAGATCAAGATCGAGCACGCCGAGGAATTTTCCGTTGGACCCGGCGTTGGTCACCAGCGTCACGCCGCCGGCGTTCTTCACCGGGATCGGCTGCGGCACCGCGTCGTGGGTGTGGCCGCCGAGAATGACATCGATGCCGCTGACCTTGCCGGCGAGCTTGAGGTCGACATCCATGCCGTTATGCGACAGCAGCACGATGGCGTCGATCTTGTCG
>CAUJJN010000377.1 GCA_963204905.1 Pseudomonadota bacterium | reverse complement strand
GCCCGCGATCCGCTTGCCGTCGGTCTCGATCATGGCGACATCCACCCCGTCCAGCGAGGTGCCGCTCATCATACCGATCGCCCGCAACATCATGGCCGCGTCACTCTCGGAAGTCTCGGGCGAGGACGCCCAACTTGTCTCGGACAGCCGCATCTTATAATGCCACATCATCCCTGGCTTCGGCAGCCCGCCGGCCGCTCCTCGCGCGACCATCGCGCGAAAGAGTCAAAGAAGACTGACCTGAGTTCATACCCATGACGGCATTTAAATCGGATTTCCTCAACCTGCTCCAGCAGCGCGGCTTCATCCATCAGATTTCCGACCCGGAAAGCCTGGACGCCCTCGCCGCCAAGGGCGAAGCCGTGGCCTATGTCGGATACGACTGCACCGCGCCGTCGCTGCACGTCGGGCACCTGCTCTCGATCATGATGCTGCACTGGCTGCAACAGACCGGCAACAAGCCGATCGCGCTGATGGGCGGTGGCACGACGCGGGTCGGCGATCCGTCCGGCCGCGACGAGACCCGCAAGCTTTTGACCTACGACCAGATCAACGACAACAAGGAATCCATCAAGGGCACCTTCGCCAAATTCATTCGCTTCGGCGACGGGAAGAGCGATGCGGCGATGGCCGACAACGCCGAGTGGCTGGCGAAGCTGAACTACATCGAAATGCTGCGTGATGTCGGGCGCCATTTCTCCATCAATCGCATGCTCACGATGGATTCGGTGCGGATGCGGCTCGAGCGCGAGCAGGAGCTGTCATTCATCGAATTCAACTACATGATCCTGCAATCCTACGACTACGTCGAACTGGCCAAGCGCTACGGCTGCAACCTGCAAATGGGCGGCTCCGACCAGTGGGGCAACATCGTCAACGGCATCGATCTCGGTCGCCGCATGGGGACGCATCAGTTGCATGCCCTCACCTGTCCGCTGCTGACGACAGCGTCCGGCGCAAAGATGGGCAAGACCGCGGCCGGCGCTGTCTGGCTCAACGCCGACATGCTGAGCCCCTACGACTACTGGCAATACTGGCGCAACACCGAGGACGCCGACGTCGAACGCTTCCTGAAGCTGTTCACGACGCTGTCGCTGGATGAGATCGCACGTCTTGCGGCGCTGCAGGGCCAGGACATCAACGAAGCGAAGAAGGTGCTGGCGACCGAGGCGACGGCGCTGATGCACGGCCGCGCGCAAGCGGAGGCGGCGTCTGAAACCGCGCGGAAAACTTTCGAGGAAGGCGCCATTGCCAGCGATCTGCCGACAGTCGAGATTGCCGCCGCCGAGTTGAACGAGGGCATTGGCGTGCTTGGCGCGTTCGTGCGCGCCGGGCTTGTCGGGTCCAACGGCGAAGCGCGCCGGCAGATCAAGGGTGGCGGCCTGCGCGTCAACGACGTGGCGGTGAGCGACGACAAGGTGATGCTGACCAGCGCCAACCTCACGCCGGACGGCGTGATCAAGCTGTCGATGGGCAAGAAGCGCCACGTCCTGCTCAAGATCGCATAGGCCTATTCGCAGAATGACGTTGTCCTCCATGGGCGAAATGCGCTCCATGGAGGGCCATGGCCGCTGAACAGTCATTCGCCCATCCCGCCATCGCTCCTGTCAAACCGACGCGCGCCGCGTGGGCGGTTGTCGGGCTATGCTTCGTGCTGGCGCTGGTCGGTCGCGGCATGGGCGAAACCTTCACGGTCTTCCTGTTGCCGATCTCGCGCGATTTTGGCTGGGCGCGCGCCGACGTCATCTCGATCTACGCGCTGGCCTCGCTGTCGATGGGCCTGTCGTCGCCGTTCGTCGGACGCCTGTTCGACTTCTCGGGGCCCCGCGCTGTCTACGGCCTCGGCCTGCTGCTGCTGGGCACCGGCGTATCGTTGGCCTCGTTCGCCAATACGCTTTGGCAATTGCAGGCTTGCATGGGGATTGCCGTCGGGCTCGGCATGGCCTGCCTCAGCAACATTCCGAGTTCGCTGTTGCTGGGGCGCTGGTTCGGCAACCGGCTGCCGACCGCGATGGCGATCGTCTACTCGGCAAACGGCGCCGGCGTACTGACGCTGGTGCCGTTGTCGGAAGTCCTGATCGATCGTTTCGCATGGCGTAACAGCTATCACCTGCTGGGCGGTGTCTTGCTTCTTTTGCTGGTCCCGCTTCTCCTGCTGCCGTGGCGACGTATTGCCCGGGAAACCATTCGGACGCCGGCCACGACGGCGGCGCAGACGACAACGACCGTCCGCGAGATCGAATGGACCTTGTTGCGCGCGATGCGCCATCACGCCTTCTGGGCGTTGTTCAGCACCTTCTTCTTCACGGCGATTGGCGTCTACACCATCGGCGCGCAGGTTGTCGCTTATCTGATCGAATCCGGGTTTTCCCCGCTGCAAGCCGCGTCTGCCTGGGGATTGAGCGGCGTGGTTCTGGTGATCGGGATGCTGACGGTGAGTTGGCTCGACACGTTGATCGGTCGACGTCGCGCCATCCTGGTCAGCTATGGACTCACGACGCTGGGCATCGTCTGTCTGTGGCTGCTCAGCCGCTTTCCGAACCTCTGGCTGCTCGGCGGCTTTCTGGTGTGTTTCGGCAGCACCATCGGCTCACGCGGCCCGTTGATCACGGCGGCGGCGATCAACATCTTTCATGGCAGGCGCGTCGGAACCATCTTCGGAACCATCTCGATCGGGAGTGGTCTCGGCTCCGCGCTCGGCGCTCTCACCGGCGGATTTCTCCACGACTGGAGCCAAAGCTACGATCCGGTGATCGCCTTCGCGCTGGTCAACGTGCTGCTCGGCATGATCCCGTTCCTGACGGTGCGTGCCCTGCGCGAGTAGTCGCCACCTCGCATCGCCGGCAGCGATTCAATTGTTAGGCGACGGAAGCTCTGTCGGATTATAATTCTGCTGACGCCCGGTATTGAACTCGAACACCTTGCGCAGCACGCCCGGCGCCATCACGGAAATCGGATTGATGCGAAGATCAGGCTTGCCCGGCGAGCCCACCACTTCATAGGTGACGCCGATGAGGCCCTCATTGCTGCCACCGAGCAACATTCCGAACAGCGGGATTTGTCCGAACATGTTGTTGATGCCGTATAGCGGAACGAACGTGCCGCTCATCCGCACCTGATTGGCCTGATAGTCGATGTTGCCCTCCATCGTCGCGCCGATCGTGGGACCTTTGACGACGCCCTCGCGAATGGTGAGCTTTCCGGCGTTGCGGGTGAATTCGGCGCGAAGCCGTGAGAACGCGACACCCGAACGACTTCCGCCGGCGGGAAGACCCGCGGCCTCATCGAGTTTCGGCTCACCCTTGACGGAAAAATTGCGGACATTCAGCAACCCCTCCTTGGCGCGAGGATCGGCCGTCGGCGGCTCCATCGCGAGTTGGAGTTGGCCACCCATCATCTTGGCGTAGGTGTCGGTGAAGCGGAAGAACGCGCCGGCATCGTTGGTTTCGAGGAAAATCACCTCGCGGCCCTGAGCGGGCCGGCGCAGATCGCCAGACAACGGAGTATCCCGGCCGAGCTTGCCACCCAGCGAGAAGGTTCGGATCGCGCCGTTCTTTCGTGACATTTTCAGATCGAGGCCACGCACCGCCTCGCCGTAGAATCCCGCCACGGCGCCCAGCTTGAGATCAATATCGAAATCGAGGCTTTTGGTTTTGCTTTTGGAGTCGGCTTCCTTGCCGGAAATGGCGGATTTGATGAATTGACGGCCGTCGAAGACGTCGCCGCGCATCACGACCTTGACGGTTCCGTCATTGGTACGGTCGGCCCGGAGCGAAGCCCTGTCGCCTTCGGACGGCGAGTAGGTCGGGAAATTGGCGTTCATCAGGTCGCCATTCTGGTCGACTTCCAGCGACCCCTTGATCGATATGCCGCCCCCATCGATGACGATATCCTCAAGCCGCGTCGATTGCGGTTTCTGCACCACGTTGAAAGTGGCGTGAGCGCCCTTTCCGGATGGCTTGGTCCAGCCCGGCAACAGGTTGTCGAGCTTGAGCGGCGTCAGGTCGGCATCGATGGCGATCTTGCTGTCGCGCTCCGAACCGCCGATGCGTCCCGCGAGTTTCACGCCGACCGGACCGGTTGCACCGGCGCCGAGATCAAAGCCGAGCCGGGCCCGGCTGGCA
>CAUJJN010000376.1 GCA_963204905.1 Pseudomonadota bacterium | reverse complement strand
CCGGTGACCGAACCGAGGCCACGGTTGGCGAAGAACGCGTTGGTGTCCTTGAAGCTGTAGTTGGCTTCGACACCGAACACCCAGTTCGGGGCGAACTGGTTGTCGTAACCGACCTGCACACCGCCGAGGAACGTGCCGTCGAGGCTGCCAGCGAAGATGTTGTTGCTGTCGCCACGGAAGGCGCCGCCGATGTGACCGCCGAGATAGAAGCCGGTCCAGTTGTAAATCTGCGCCGGAACATAGGCCGGAGCCTTCGTGTAGGGACGCGCGGCAAGGTCGGCGGCGTTCGCGGGAAGCGCCAGACCAATTGCAGCGAGGGCGACCGTACCCAGAAGGAAGGATTTCATCTTAAGTCTCCGGCGTGTCTTGTGTTGGAAGCCAAGGCCCCCAAATCGATGATCCCAATATATCCATTTCCGCGAGGAATGCCGTCTCCCGAATGCAACACCGGAGCAAGAACTTGGCTCCGGCCGACTTGGCCAGCGCGGCTATTTCGTTAACAGATCGAGGGTTTTCGTTAACGAAGATGCTGCCCGGGGTTCGCGGGGGACCGTGAGCCTGCGTCAGCCCGGGATTACACTCGGAGGTTGCGCTGGCGGTGATAAATCGCCTTTTCAGCGGAACAAAAATAGAACGTAATGGCTTATCGCTGTGTGGATAAGGTTGCTCCGACGGCATCCCTTGGCGCTTGAACGGAGTATAGCTTCAAAGCCGCGGGTCGGAGCGCCCGGTTGTCGGCTCCGCAGTTCATGAGGACGGTAGCGCGGGCGGGCGTTTGTTTTGAGAGAGTGGAGGCGTCGATGGCGGGGAGCGTGAACAAGGTCATTCTGGTCGGCAATCTTGGCGCTGATCCGGAAATCAAGCGGACCCAGGACGGCAGGCCGATCGCCAACCTGCGAATTGCGACGTCGGAAACCTGGCGCGACAAGAACACAGGCGAGCGTAAGGAAAAGACCGAATGGCATCGTGTGGTGATCTTCAGCGAAGGTCTGTGCCGGGTTGCCGAGCAATATCTGAAGAAGGGCGCAAAGGTTTACATTGAGGGGCAGTTGCAGACCCGCAAATGGACCGACCAGAGCGGCGCCGAACGCTATTCCACTGAAGTCGTGCTGCAAGGCTTTAACGCCACTCTGACCATGCTCGATGGTCGCGGTGGTGGCGGTGGTGGCAGCTTCGGCGGCGACGATGGCGGTGGTGATTTTGGCTCCAGCGGGCCGTCCGGTGGCGCGCCGCGTCGGGCTGCCGTGGGTGGCGGCGGGAGCCGCAACGCGGATATTGACGACGACATTCCGTTCTGAGGCGACGTGGCGGCAGGCCATCGCATCACAGCGGTGGTGATGGTCCAGCCTGAGCGGTCCGCGGATGTTGAGACCATCGACAATGTTGTCAATCGCGCCATCGGGCGTAGCGACAAGGCGCGGTGCTCGCTCGATTGCGACGTGACGGCGATACGACGACTTCGCTTGTCGCGGGCGATACCGTGATCGGGCAAGTCGTGCGGTCGCCGATCTCCGCAAACAGGGCGTCGGAGCAGCGTTGATAAGCGTGGCTATCGCGCAGGCGTGGCAGGGCGGAGGTTCGCCATCTTCGTGCTCGGTGATCTGGCCTGCTATCGTCGCCTCGGCTTCAGCGCCGGTCCCGCCGCCGAACGCCGCACGGACCAGGTAGCGGGCCTGTTCGCCGCCCCCGCGGCAGACCTATTGCCTGGTCGCGATCCACGAGGGCCTGAAGAATTTCGCGGCGATTTCGAGCGCTGGATAACGGGCTGGCCAGCGACCGGCTAAGTTACTGGAAAATCAGCCTGAAAATTCTCGTTAGGCGCCCTTGTGGGGTGGCTTGCAAAGCATCGATGCGCTATATGATTCCCAGTAAAAACTGACTGGAATCCACCCTTGGCCGATAGCGACGACAAGACCCCCGAGGAGCCGCCGGCGCCCTCGGATATTCGCCCCGTTTCCATTCTCGACGAGATGAAGCGCAGCTACCTCGATTACGCCATGAGCGTCATCGTGGCGCGTGCGCTGCCGGATGCGCGCGACGGCCTCAAACCGGTGCACCGGCGTATCCTCTACGCAATGCACGAGAACGGTTTCGAGTGGAACAAGCCGTATCGCAAGTCGGCGCGCACGGTCGGCGACGTGATCGGTAAGTATCATCCGCACGGCGACCAGTCGGTTTACGATGCGATGGTGCGTATGGCGCAGGATTTCTCGATGCGTGTGCCGCTGATCGACGGGCAGGGCAATTTCGGCTCGGTGGACGGCGATATGGCGGCGGCCATGCGCTACACGGAATCGCGCCTCACCAAGATCGCGCAATCGCTGCTCGACGACATCGACAAGGATACTGTCGATTTCCAACCGAACTACGACAACAGCGAAAAAGAACCGTCGGTCCTGCCGGCGAAGTTTCCGAACCTGCTGGTCAACGGTGCGGGCGGCATCGCGGTCGGCATGGCGACCAATATTCCGCCGCACAATCTAGGCGAAGTCATCGATGCCTGTGTGGCGCTGATCGACGATCCGGCGCTTGGCATCGACGATCTCATCAACATCGTGCCGGGTCCGGACTTCCCGACCGGCGGCATCATTCTGGGCCGTCAGGGCATCCGTTCGGCCTATCACCTCGGTCGCGGCTCGATCGTGATGCGCGGCAAGGTGTCGATCGAGCCGGCGCGCAAGGATCGCGAAGCCATCATCATTTCGGAAAGTCCGTATCAGGTGAACAAGGCCACCATGGTGGAGCGCATCGCCGAACTGGTGCGCGACAAGAAGATCGAAGGCATCTCCGACCTGCGCGACGAGTCCGACCGCGATGGTTTCCGCGTCGTCATCGAACTCAAGCGCGACGCGGTGCCGGAAGTGGTGCTGAATCAGCTCTACAAATACACGCCGTTGCAAACCAATTTCGGCGCCAACATGGTGGCGCTGGATGCTGGCCGTCCGCGGGTGATGAACCTGAAGGATCTGCTGACGCTGTTCATTGCGTTCCGCGAGCAGGTGGTGTCGCGACGGACCAAGTTCCTGCTCAACAAGGCCCGCGATCGCGCGCATATCCTGGTTGGCCTTGCGATCGCCGTCGCCAACATCGACGAGATCATCCGCGTGATCCGCACCTCGCCCGATCCCAACACCGCGCGCGAAACATTGATGTCGCGCGACTGGCCAGCGAACGACGTCGCGGCGATGATCGCGCTGATCGACGATCCACGCCACCGCATCAATCCGGACGGTACCGCGCGGCTGTCACTGGAGCAGGCGAGAGCCATTCTCGATCTGCGCCTGCAGCGGCTGACCGCGCTCGGCCGCGAGGAAATCTCCGACGAAATCGACAAGCTCGCCATCGAGATCGCCGATTATCTCGACATCCTGCGCTCTCGCGCGCGGATTCAGGGGATCATCAAGGGCGAATTGAGCGCGGTGAAATCGGAGTTTGCGACCCCACGCCGGACTGAGATCATCGAGCAGGAAGGCGAGGTCGAAGACGAAGACCTGATCCAGCGCGAGGACATGGTCGTCACCGTGTCGCATCTCGGCTACGTCAAGCGCGTGCCGCTCTCGACCTATCGTTCGCAGAAGCGCGGCGGCAAGGGCCGTTCGGGAATGCAGACCCGCGACGAGGATTTCGTCAGCCGGCTGTTTGTGGCCTCGACGCATACGCCGGTGCTGTTCTTCTCCTCGCGCGGCCAGGTTTACAAGGAGAAGGTCTGGCGTTTGCCGATCGCGCCGCCGAATGGCCGCGGCAAGGCGCTGATCAACATCCTGCCGCTCGAGCAGGGCGAGCGCATCACCACTATCATGCCGTTGCCGGAGGATGAATCGTCGTGGGCCAACCTCGATGTGATGTTCGCCACCACGGGCGGTAATGTTCGACGCAACAAGCTGTCGGATTTCGTCGATGTCCGCCGCTCCGGCATCATCGCCATGAAGCTCGACGAGGGCGAGGCCATCGTCGACGTCCAGATATGCACCGAGCATGACGACGTGTTGCTGACGGCTGCTGCCGGGCATTGCATCCGCTTCCCGGTTCCGGAGGTCCGCGTCTTCTCGGGTCGTACTTCGATGGGTGTGCGCGGGATCGCGCTCCCCGGCGAGGACAGGGTGATCTCGCTGGCGATCCTGCGTCACGTCGATGCGACGTCGGACGAGCGATCCGCTTATCTGAAGATGCGTCGCGCGGTGTCGGGCGAGAACAGCACGGCCGAGGAGCCAGTCGAGGTCGACGGCGAGGAGAGCAGCGGCGCGATCCAGCTCAGCCAGGAGCGTTACATCGAAATGTCGGCGGCCGAGCAGGTGGTGCTGACGGTGTCGGAGAACGGCTATGGCAAACGCTCGTCGTCCTACGAATACCGCACCACCGGACGGGGCGGCAAAGGCATCGTTGCGATGTCAGTCTCGGAACGCAATGGCAAGCTAGTGGCGTCGTTCCCGGTCGAGGATGCCGACCAGATCATGCTGGTCACCGACAAGGGCCAGTTGATCCGCTGTCCGGTGGAAGGCATTCGCGTCGCCGGGCGCTCGACTCAGGGCGTGATCGTGTTCAATACCGCCGATGATGAGCATGTCGTTTCGGTCGAGCACATCGGTGACGACGGCGACAACGGAAATGGCGGCGGCGAGGGCGAGGGGTAGATCCCTCGCTCGGGTGATACGGCATTCGAAAGGTGAACGTGACAGACGATTTGATTGTAAAAGACAGCAATGGAACTGCCCTGCAGGATGGCGACTCGGTCATCCTGACCAAGGATTTGAAGGTGAAAGGTGCAAACACCACGTTGAAGCGGGGGACCTTGGTGAAAGGAATCCGTTTAACGGACAATCCGGCCGAGGTGGAATGCAGCACCAAGCAGGTCAAGGGCCTGGTCTTGCGCACCGAGTTTCTGAAAAAGGCATGAGTAGCAACGAAAAAGGGTCCCGATGAGGGACCCTTTTCCGCTTGGTTTATTGCTGACTTGGAGGTCGCCGTGGGCATACGGCAAAAAGTGAAATCCGTGATCAGCCGCGAATGACGCGCGCCGGAGCAAGGGTGCCGCGCGAACTGGTTCCACGCAGGCAGGAGGCTTCGAGGTTCGGCCAGTTTTGGTGGGTGCAGGCTTCAGAGCGCAGATCGAGCCGATCGCTTTTGGCGAGCGGCGCTGTCGAAACACCGGCTTCAA
Source organism: Pseudomonadota bacterium (assembly GCA_963204905.1). GTDB lineage: Bacteria > Pseudomonadota > Alphaproteobacteria > Rhizobiales > Xanthobacteraceae > 62-47. The sequence goes on along the minus strand of CAUJJN010000376.1, from coordinate 9,187 downwards.
CCTCGGGAGCGAACCCGGGAAGGACGGTGAGGGCAGCGGCGACGAAGGCCGCGACGGTCAGAGCTGAAAGAGCCTTGATCATGACGTTCCCCTGTACTGCGGGCCCTGCGACCCTTCTGCGTGTTTGCTGACCGTTTGATAGCCCCCGCAGGTTTCCCCCGGTTTTCGTGGGCGGACGAAAATGATGTCGTCCCGGTGCCGTAATGTTTCATCGCAAACGCTGCGTGAAACAGTGAGCCAGCTCACACTCCCTTAAAAGACGCACGAAACCGGCATTTGGTTCGGTTCATCGATACAAATAAAAACCCGGTTTTCGACGCATTTCGGTGGAACCGGGCGGCTTGCGGGGGATCGCTGGGCGGGTTAGACGGGACCATGACCCGTATCGCGCTCTATCCCGGCTCCTTCGATCCCGTCAGCAACGGCCATCTGGACGTGGTCCGGCAGGCTGTCGGGCTTTGCGACAAGTTGATCGTCGCCATCGGCATTCACCCCGGCAAAAAACCGCTGTTTACCACCGACGAGCGGCTGGAGATGGCGCGCGCCGTATTTGGGCCAGTCGCGGCCAAGGTCGGATGCGGCTTCGACGCCGTCACCTATGACGGCCTGACCATCACCTCGGCGCGGGATCATGGCGCGCGCATCATGATCCGTGGTTTACGAGACGGAACCGATCTCGACTACGAGATGCAGATTGCCGGCATGAACGAAACCATGGCGCCAGACGTGCAGACGGTGTTCGTGCCGGCCTCGGTTGGCGTTCGCCCGATCACCGCCACACTGGTGCGGCAAATCGCTGCGATGGGTGGTGACGTTTCGGCTTTCGTGCCGGCTTCGGTTGCCGCCGACCTCAAGACCAAGTTCAAGAGCTAATCTTATCCTCCCTCCGGAGTTGCCATGATCCGTATTCTCGCCGTTGTCGCCGCGCTGATCTGCGTGGCTCCCGCGCTGGCGCAGCCGTTGCCCGCCAAGCTCGACAAAGCCAATGCCATCGTCATCGACACGACGAAGGGCCGCATTGTCATCCAGCTTCGAACCGACATCGCCCCGATGCATGCCGAGCGGATCAAGCAACTCGCACGCGACGGGTTCTATAACAATGTGCCGTTCCATCGGGTAATGGACGGCTTCATGGCGCAGACTGGCGACGGTCAGAATTTCAACGGAACCGGTGGGTCGAAATATCCGAACCTCAAAGCCGAGTTCTCGCAGACGCCGTTCACGCGCGGCGTGGTCGGCATGGCGCGGCGTGGCGACAGCAACGACAGCGCCAATTCGCAGTTCTTCATCACTCTTGCCGATGCTTCATTTCTGAACGGCAAGTACACCGTGATCGGTAATGTGGTCTCCGGCATGGACGTCGTGGACAAGCTCAAGAAAGCGCCTCCTAGCGTGCAGAGCGGTGCCGTCACCGATCCCGACAAGATGGTGAAGGTGCAGGTCGCATCCGACATCAAGTGACGTCCATCGCGACGTTCGAAATTCATTCAAAGGAAAGAGAAACGGAATGGCTGACGACAACACATTGATCCTCGAAACCACGCAAGGGCCGGTCACCATCGAGATGCGGCCCGATCTCGCGCCGAACCACGTCGCACGGATCAAGCAACTGGTGCGCGAAGGTTTTTACGATGGCATCGTCTTCCACCGTGTTATCGATGGCTTTATGGCGCAGACTGGCTGCCCGCACGGCACTGGCACCGGCGGTTCCGGCCAGAAGCTGAAGGCGGAATTCAACGCCGAGCCGCATGTGCGCGGTGTCGTCTCGATGGCGCGCGCCGCCAGTCCGGATTCCGGCGACAGCCAGTTCTTCATCTGCTTCGACGATGCGCGCTTTCTCGACAAGCAATACACCGTCTGGGGCAAGGTGACCTCCGGCATGGAGAACGTCGACAAGATCAAGCGCGGCGAACCGGTGCAGAACCCCGACAAGATCGTCAAGGCGCGGATGGCGGCCGACGCCGCTTGATCGGCCCCGACTTCCAACGAAGGTGCAATGGCCGGATATTATCCGGCCATTGACGTTTCCGGCCTTAAAGGTCCAGTGATGGAGGCGGTTCTTCCCGTCGCGTCGTCAGTTGAATCATGCGCACCGATCTTTTCGACTTTGAACTGCCGCCAGAAAGCATTGCGCTGAGGCCGGCGCATCCGCGCGAGTCCGCGCGCCTTCTGGTGGTGCAGCCCGGCGTCGCCTTGCTGGATCGTCGCGTGTCCGATCTGCCGGAGGTGTTGCGGCCCGGCGATCAGCTTGTCGTCAACGACACCAAGGTCATTCCGGCGCAACTGGCTGGTCGCCGCATCGGGCGTGACGCCGAACCGCGTATCGAGGCGACGCTGATCAAGCGGCTCGACGGGTCGCGTTGGCAGGCTTTGGTAAAGCCCGCCAAGAAACTGATCGCCGGTGACACCATTCGTTTTGGCAACGAGGGCAGGGTGTGTCTGCTCGGCCATCTCGACGCGCAGGTGGAGGCCAAGGGCGACAATGGCGAGGTGACGCTGACGTTCTCGTTTCATGGCCCGACGCTGGATCAGGCGATCGCCGACGTCGGCGCGCCGCCGCTGCCGCCGTATATCGCTTCGCGGCGTACGCCGGACGCGCAGGATGCCGACGACTATCAGACCATGTTCGCCGTCAATGAAGGCGCCGTGGCCGCCCCGACTGCCGGACTGCATTTCACGCCGGCGCTGGAGGCCGCGTTGCAGGCGCGCGGCATCGCGATCCATCGCCTGACCTTGCATGTCGGTGCCGGAACGTTCCTGCCTGTCAAGGCGGACGACACGGCGGAGCACAAGATGCATTCCGAGTGGGGGACCATTTCGGAGGACACCGCGAAGGCGTTAAACGCCGCCCGCGCCGTCGGAGGACGCATCGTCGCGGTCGGCACCACATCGCTGCGCCTGCTGGAAAGCGCGGCCGACCCCGATGGAATCATCAGATCATTTTCAGGAGACACCGATATCTTCATCACGCCGGGCTATCGCTTTCGCGCGGTCGATGCACTGATGACCAATTTCCATCTGCCCCGCTCGACGCTGTTCATGCTGGTCTCGGCTTTCAGTGGCCTTGACGCCATGAAGCAGGCCTATGCCCACGCCATCGCCAGCGGTTATCGCTTCTATTCCTACGGCGACGCCAGTTTGCTGTTTCCGGATTCCGTCCGTCGATGACTGTCCCCAATCATTTTGAATTGCTCGGCCAAAGCGGAGAAGCACGTCTCGGCCGGTTGACGACGCCGCACGGTCTGGTGCGGACGCCTGCGTTTATGCCGGTCGGCACCGCCGGCGCGATGAAGGGCATTCACTGGCGCGAGATCCGCGATAGCGGCGCCGACATCGTGCTCGGCAACACCTATCACCTGATGCTGCGGCCGGGTGCGGAGCGGATCGCAGGGCTCGGCGGCTTGCAGGTGTTCACGGGCTGGAACGGCCCGATGCTGACCGATTCCGGCGGTTTCCAGGTGATGTCGCTGGCGCAACTGCGCAAGGTGACCGAACACGCCGTGACGTTCCGCTCGCATATCGACGGCGCCAGTGTTGAGTTGTCTCCCGAGCGAGCGATTGAAGTGCAGCGGCTTCTCGGTTCGGACATTGCCATGCAACTCGACGAATGTGTGCGGTTGCCAGCCGAGCGTGCCGATATCGAGCGCGCGATGCGATTGTCGCTGCGCTGGGCCGAACGCTGCAAGCGCGCCTTTGAGGCCTCGCAGGCTGGACATATGCTGTTCGGTATCGTGCAGGGCGGCGACGTGCCGGCTCTGCGGCACGCCAGCGCACAAGGTCTCGTCGATCTTGGGTTTCACGGCTACGCCATTGGCGGGCTCGCTGTCGGCGAACCGCAGGAGGTGATGCTGCGGATGATCGAGGAAACCGCGCCGCATCTGCCGCAGGATCGGCCGCGCTATCTGATGGGCGTGGGCACGCCGGACGACCTCTTGCGCGCCATCGCGCGGGGGATCGACATGTTCGACTGCGTACTGCCGACCCGGAACGGCCGACACGGGTTGGCGTTCACGCGGCGCGGGCCGGTCAACCTGCGCAACGCCCGCCACGCCGACGATCCACGTCCGCTCGATGAGGAAAGCGCATGGCCGGCTGCCCGCGGATACTCCCGGGCCTATCTGCACCATCTCATCAAGTCAGGAGAGGCGCTCGGCGCGATGCTGCTGTCCGAGATCAACATCGCCTACTATCAGAGCCTGATGCAGGGCGCTCGGGACGCAATTGAACGGGGTGTGTTCGGTGACTTCAGCGCCTCGGTCTACGAAGCATGGCAGCACGGCGATCTTGCGCCGCGTTGAGCGCCGCACCTGGCTGTTCAATTGCAGATGATCGCCTTGAACGCGTGCTTCGTCACGAAGCCGTAGCCGCACGTATCGCAGGCCCACAAATAGCTGACCACGTTGTCAGACACGAAGGCCGAGGCTTCGGCGGCGATCATCGTGTCGGCACAAACCGGACAGGTCGGCAACTCACGTTCGCGCGGCACGGCAGGGACCGGAGCGGTGGACAGGGATTCCGCAATGGCTCGCATCGTGATCTCCTCTGCTGCTGATTTGCGCCCATAGAATACACTGCGGTATTTGACGATGTCGCAACGCAAATGCGTTGCTTTTACGATTTCTAATGCGACCCCGAGACGATGCAGCGAATGTGATCGTCCGTGATTGCCGCTTGCACGAACCTTGCCACGTCACTTATCTGAAGGGACGGGAAACAGCTCGATCCGAACAGACCCTAACCAGGACATGCCGATGTCACAACCTCCACGACGCCCGCGCACGCTGAATGATGCTCGCACCGAGGCCGAAACCGCGTTCAAGCAGGCAACCACCAAGCTCGCGCCTCCGATTCCCCAGCAGGCCGCGATCCCCGGTGTGAAGGAACAGGTGACCTTGCGGATCGATCAGGACGTTCTGGAGTATTTTCGGGAGGATGGTCCCGGTTGGCAGGACCGGATCAATGCCGCGCTGCGCAAGGCGACGGGCAAGTAACGCACCTCAGGCTGCGGGTCGAGGCTTCGCCGAGCCGCGCAGATTGAGCAGGTTGCCGCCAAGGATCATGGCCGCACCGAGCACCGCCAGCAGATCCGTCCGTTCGGCATAGATCAGCCAGCCGGCCAGCGCGGTGAGCGGCACCCGCAGGAAATCCATTGGCACCACGATGGTTGCGTCGGCATAGCGTAACGCGCGCGCCAAGCAGTAGTGCGAGAAGGTTCCGCAGAACGCCACGACGAGAAGCCAGCCCCACACGCTCGCGCTCGGCCACGCCCATACGACGATGGCGGGGACGAATCCCGCTATCGATTGAATCACCGTCATCCAGAAAATGATCTGAAGCGTGGTGTCGGTGCGGGTGAGCGATTTCACCATCACCACCGAGACGCCGAAAGCGATCGCGGCGAACAGTGCGATGATCTGTCCGGCGTTGATGGTGCCAAGTCCGGGGCGAACGATAACAAGGACGCCGATCAGTCCGAGAATGACGGCAAGAATCCTGCGGATGTTCATCCGTTCCCCGAGGAAGGCTGTCGCCAGAATGGCGGTCCAGATCGGCGTGGTAAATTCAATGGCAATGACTTCCGCCAACGGGATCAGCGTCAAGGCGAAGAACCAGCCCGCCTGGGCTCCGTAATGCACGAGGTTGCGGGTGATATGCGAGCGGAGGTGCCGGGTTCGAAGGCAAGCCCATCCACCCGCGCGATAGACCAGCGGCAGCAACAGAAAAACACCCAGGACCGAACGAAATTCCATGACCTGGAAGACGTTCACTTCGCGCAACGCCTCGCGGCCGGCGATGGAAATCACCAGCATTTGCAGAAGCCACCCGGCCATCCACATCGCGGCTTTTGGTGTCGAGGGCCGGGGAGACATAGGCCGATCAGAGGAGGGAGACGAGGCGGGATGGTGTCGTCCGCTAACGTCTATCACGCTTTTGCCGGCGATGATCCAGGGCCATCACCCGCATAGTGTCTCTCTATGCCGATGGCGAGCGGGTTTGGAAGCGCGCCACTCAGGAGCGGGAAAGCGAGATGGATGCGCTCTTGAATGCGCCTTCGGACCGAATCGTCACGCGCTGCTTGTTGCCGGTGGTGGTCATCGACAGATTGGCGGTGAAGGAAGGGGCGCTCACGACGACATCGAAATGCCCGTCATGGGTCTTCCCTTGCAGGCTGCCCCCGACATTGCGGCTGGATTCGCCCCAGGTGCCGGAGAGCACGCCGCTTTTGGCGATCACGTTGCTTTTGAGGTCGAACTTGTAGCTGTCGCTGGCGCAGGTCAGCGTCTGATTGAGGCCGGCGCCGTCAGGGCTGACGGCATAGGTGGCGCGGCATCGGATGCGCTCGCTTTGGCCGTTATCGAGGGAAACGGTGCCGCTGCCCGACCAGACGCCTGCCATGCCGGAAAATGCTCCAGGAGATTGTGCCGTCGCGACAGACCCGAGATTGAGCAGTACCGCACTTGCGATCGCCCATCCCAAAGCCAGACTTCGACTTTTCTTCCCGAACATCATTTTGTTCCTGCGTCGCTATTGGCGGGAGGCTTGCCAGTTCCCGCTGCATGGAATGCCGCCGGACGCACCGTTCCATTTACCAGAGCCGGCATTGCCGCTGAGTTGGCCATTGGCGTAAGCCCCCTGGAACGACACCTTGACCATTCCAGCCGGACCAACTTTGCCGGAAATATCCGCACCAGGAGCGGTGATCTTGCCATCGGTCACGGTGAGGGGATACCGCGTTGTCGGTTCGCAGTTGCCTGACTTGGTGACGATAGTCACGCTCCATTGCCCATCATACGGAGTTTGAGCTTGAACGGACGTCGCAACCATTGCCGCGGCGCTGACGGCGACCGCGAAGCAAAGACAAGCATGTAGGCAGCGAAAACCCATAATAATAAATTCCCCGATGATGTGATGAGCGGCCTTATTCCTCAGCAATGTGTCCGAAATTTGCTGCGATGCCGCATCGGGTGCTTCTAACCATCCCAACATAAACAATCGATAACGACGAATGTTCCGTGTCCTCAGGCCATGCCGCAGCATGCATTTGACAGTAAATTATGAAAGTGCACTTTTTACATAAATTGTATCACTCTGCATGAGCATGAAGGTGGGTCGATGATGGCGCGGCGCGCATCGGGGGCGGACAGCATTGTTCTGGGCAAGATTTTGACTCTCGATGCGGATAACACCGTGGCGGAGGGAATGGCCATTCGCGACGGGCGAATCGTCGAAGTCGGTTCCCGGGAGGATATCCTGCAGTGGCGCGAGCCAGGGACGAATGTGCAGGACTTTCGCGACCGCACGATTATCCCCGGCTTCAACGACACGCACGCCCACGCCGCGATGCTTGGCACCATGTTGCTGCGGCCGTCGCTCGAGAACTGCAAGTCGGTCGCGGATATCCTCGCCAAAATTCGCGAACTGGCCGCTGCGACCCCGCAAGGCGAGTGGATCGCAACGATGCCAATCGGACAGCCGCCGTATTATTTCGATCCGCTGGAACAGATTGCAGAAAAACGGTTGCCGACCAGGCAGGAACTGGACTCTGCTGCGCCGGGCCATCCGGTTTATATCCCAGGTGCGCTTGGATATTGGGGCGAACCCCCAGGATACGCGCTTTTGAATTCGGAAGGCTTGAGGCGGAACGGGCTCGATCGAAACAGCACCGCCCAGGTCGACGGCGTCGAATTGTGCCGGGATCAATCCGGAGATCTCTCCGGCGTGATTATCGAGCGCAATCTGATGTCGTTCGCCGAGTGGAGCCTTTTGCCGGCGGTGCCGCGGTTCACCTCGGAACAACGCGCGGAGGGGCTACGGCTGGCGTTGGCGTCTTTCAACAGCAAGGGGACGACAAGCATCTACGAGGGGCACGGATGCGCGCCGGATATCATTGCCGCCTATCGACAATTGCGGGAGCAGGACCGATTGACAGTGCGCACCGGGGTCGTGGTCAGTCCCTCCTGGACATCGATGCCGGAGGCGTCTTCGATCATGCGGCACTGGCTTGCCGACGCGCGCGGCAGCGGCATCGGCGACGAGATGTTGAAATTGTCTGGTATTTTCGTTGGGTACGGTGGGCCACCGAAGCTCAATGCACTTGTCGAGAAGGACACCACCGACATCGGCTGGATCGACTTCGTCCCCCGTGTCCATTCGCCGGATGAATTCGAGGCGCTTTGCATGATGGCCGGCGAAAATAATCTCCGCCTGCACACCATCGCCTCGGACAAACTCCACGAGGTTGTCCCGATCCTTCAGCGGGTGGCACGGCGTTATCCGATCGGGGAGCGTCGTTGGGTGATCGAGCATGTCAGCAAGGCGGATCCCGACAGTCTGGCTGCGGTCAAAGCCTTGGGCGTGGGCGTCACCCTGATTCCAATCCATTACGTCTGGAAGGCGGGCTACATGTTCGAGACGCTTGAAGGGCAGGCATTGGATCTGTTGTCGCCAGCGGCGGCGCTGGCCGACCTTGGGGTGCCGGTGTCGGCAGGGACCGATGCCGTGCCGAACGATCCCCTGTTTTGCATGTGGAGCATGGTGTCGCGTGAAAACCGGCGTAACGGTCGGATCATGGGCGCAGGCGGGCGGACCGCCAACGAAACGGCGCTGCGTTTGCTGACGGTCAATGGTGCTTGGCTAACCTTCGATGAAACCCGAAAGGGGCCGCTGAAGCCCGGTTACGTCGCCGATCTGGCCGTGCTGTCAGGAAATCCCCTCGCGGCACGCGCCGAGGATCTGCTGGACATTCACTGTGAAGCGACGATGGTCGGCGGCCGGTGGGTCCACGGCGAGCCCTCTTGAACGCGAATGGTGAGCGCGGAGGGACTCGAACCCTCGACCCCATGATTAAAAGTCACGTGCTCTACCGGCTGAGCTACGCGCTCACGTTGGGGCTGTGTAGGGAACGGACCCGCGCTGGTCAATAGCCGGCCGGCGAATGCGTCCACTTCGTTGGAAAAACCAGATTTCGACGCCAATGCGTGGGCTTGGCTCGAAATCCTGATTTGGGAAATGAGCTCCGCGCCGCGTTAGCGCGCTGTTGACGTGTCGGACGGCACACGCTGCGGGGGGCCGATGATTGGGAGCGGCGCGGGCCGCAAGCCGATCAGTTCGGCGGAACGGGTCCAGGTGTAGCGCCAGAAGGCGAACGAGTTGGCTCGCGACAATTCCAGCGTTGCCAGCGCCACTG
>CAUJJN010000375.1 GCA_963204905.1 Pseudomonadota bacterium | reverse complement strand
TTTGCGCATGAGGCTGCGGACGCATGGCGCGTCCGGCGTTCCGCGCGCCCTCTTCTCAGGAAAGGGCGGGGCGTTTCTTGCAAACCTCAGGCGCTGCGCGCCGTGAGATCGCGAAGACGCGTCTGCGCTTCACGCGCTGTTTGACAAGCTACTGCACGCTGGCGCCGCGATGCAGGTCGGCTTCGATCTGCAAGCGCGAGCCGCCGCCGAATCGCGCGCGATAGACCTGCAGGTTCTCCATGATCCGCTGCACGTAATTGCGCGTTTCCGAGAACGGAATTCGCTCGACCCAGTCCACCGCATCGACATTGGGATCACGCGGATCGCCGTAGCGCTCGATCCACTTCTTCAGGCTGCCGCGTCCGGCATTGTAAGCCGCGAAGCTCATGATGTAGGAGCCGCGGTAGTCTTCGAGCAGGCCGCCGAGTTCGGCGGCGCCCAGCGTGGTGTTGTAGACCGAATCGTTCTTCAACCGGCCGAGGTCGTAGCTCGCGCCGTACTTCCTGGTGACGTACTTCGCGGCCGACGGCGTCACCTGCATCAGGCCGTAAGCCTGTGCCGGCGAGACGACCTTCGGATTGAAGCCGCTTTCCTGCCGCGCGATGGAGAACACCACGCTGGGATCGACCTCCGGCCCGATCGGACGATAGTGCGGAAGGCCGGTGGAGGGGAAAGCGTACACGTCGAACGGCAAGCCGCGATTCATCGCCGCCTTGCCCAGCAGCAACATGCCGCGCGCGTCGTTGTTGCGCGACGCGGCTTCGGCCAGCCCGGCCAGCACGTCGGCTTCCGCGTTGTCGCCCATGTCGGCGAGAATCGGAATCGCGAGGTCGCGTTCGTTCAGCGCGTAAAGCAGCTGCACAGCGCGTACCATCTCGAAGCGCTCGATTCCGCGCAGGCCCGAGCCCGGAGCGCGATTGATCTCGATCTGCGGCAGTCCAAGTTTGGCGCGCGCCAACTGGCCATAATAGCTGGTGGAATGCGCGGCGGCGGATTGATACGCCCCGCGTGCATCCATGCTGCGACCGGACGCCTCCGCCGCGCGCCCGAGCCAGTAACCCGCGCGCGCCAGCGCCGTCGGATTGTCGCTGCGCTCGGCGATCCGGGCGAAGTGCTGGGTGGCCGTGGACGGGTCTTTCAGGAAACGAAGCGCGATCCAGCCGGCGGTGAATTCCTTCTGGGTTTTGTAGACGTCTTTGCTCGGTAACGCGGCATCGCGCGCCACCACATAAGCGGTGCGGTTGTCTCCGATGTCGAGCAGTTCGCGCGCCATCACGCGTCGTTCTATCCACCACTCGTCGAGATCGTAGAGGCGGGAAGGGTCGCGCGGAGCAGTCAGCAGCAAGCGTGCGGCTTCCGCCACGCGATCCTGTCGACGAAGCCATTGCACCTTGCTGAAAATGTAGCCGGCGTCGCCGTGCAGACTGTTCGGCACGCTGTCGAGCAAAGCTTTCGCGTTTGATGCGCGTTTCGATACCGCGATCCGGGCTCGCGCCAGCGCCACCTGATCGGAGCCCAGGCGATGCGCCGCTCGCAATGCGGCATCGTCTCCGCCGCTGCCGTAAAGCAACGCATCCATCCGCGCCTTGTGATCGCCCGGACGCAGCAACGCGCCGAACTGCTCCATGACCGCGGTCTCCATTCCCGACGCGGTGAGGTCGGTGTCGCGCCATGCCTCGCGGATCAGCCGTTCGGCATTTGCCTGATCGCCGCGCGCGAGAAGGGCACGGCCGAGCACCAGCTTGCCTTTGTAGGAAAGCGGCGTTTCGTTCTGGAACCAGGCCAGCACGGCGCTGTCGTCGCGGCGGTCATCCCACAATGCGGCTTCCGCGCGGCGGCGCAGGAAAGTTTGTGAGGGCCAGCCGGGATTGGCGGCGATAAAGGCGCGATAGCGTTCGACGCTGGCGCCGTTGCTCGCGCTGCGCAGGATAATCCACTCAGCGAGCTTGCGCGCAACCGGGTCGCTGATCGCGGCCTGTGACTGTGTCGCCTCGGTCTGCTTCTGCCGGCGAACCAGTTCGATGACGTTCTGCAAGGCACCGAGATCGACCTGCGAGGTGGACGATGTCGCCGCAACCACCGAAGGCAAAGTGGGCTTGTGCTCGGCGCGGGACGCCGGCGGATGGCGCGTCGAGGGCGGCGCGGCATCAGAATGCGATCTGGCGGCGCTTTGTTTTGCTGCGGGCTTCGCTGCATGTGGCTTCGCCGGCGCGGGTTTAGATGCCGCCTTTGCCTGCGTTGTCGTCTTCGCGGTCTGCGACTTCGCGGCATGCGAACCGGCCGGCGTCTGCTTCGACCCCTTGGCCTCCGGCTTTTTGGCGTGGGCGGATTTCGAGTCAGCAGGAGATTTGGACGTCGTCGCCTTGGCGGCGGGGTGTTTCGCAGTTTGGGATTTGGCTGCGGTGGCCTCGGGGGCGGCTTGCGCGCTGATCATCAGTGCCAGCGACCCGACGGTCGCCATCAACACCTTCCATCGCCATGCCGATGCGTGGGCAAACGTCATCACGGCGTCCTTCGCTCGAATCGAT
>CAUJJN010000374.1 GCA_963204905.1 Pseudomonadota bacterium | reverse complement strand
TGGCGCAGTTCGAGCAAGCCATCGCCGACGCAAGGAAGGCTGCGAAGGCGAAAAAGTAGATGCGGTTTGCATCTGAACGATGAGGCCGTTTCTGTCATGCCCGGGCTTAGCCGTTTGAAGAACGGCGTCGCTTCGCTCGCCTATAGCCGTTTGAAGAACGGCGTCGCTTCGCTCGCCCGTAGCCGTTTGAAGAACGGCGTCGCTTCGCTCGCCCGTAGCCGTTTGAAGAACGGCGTCGCTTCGCTCGCCTATGGTTCCGGACATCCACGCCTTTCCTGAGTTCCGATGAAGTCAGACGTGGATGGCCGGAATCAATCCAGCCATGACGACCTATGGTGGTCGTTGCCCGTTATCGGAGATCGATGTGGTTTGGTGCGGGTGGAGGGACTCGAACCCCCAAGCCTTTTGGGCAACGCATTTTGAGTGCGCCGCGTCTACCAGTTCCGCCACACCCGCTCACCAAGGCCGCTCGCAGTCCGGCGACGGCGCACAGAGCTATAAGGTCCCCCCAAACCGGTGGCAACCCATAATCAGGGCTATCGTCAGCACGGATCGAGCGCGGCGAGGCGATTGGCTTCCGCGAGGTCGTCCGGGGTGTTGGCGTTGAAGAACGGATCGAACGGCGTCACCGGCCATTCGACGGTGGCGACCGGGTGGCGCGCCATCCAGCGGCCGACGGCGCGGCAGCCCTCGTTGACCACCGCCTCGCGCAGAGATTCGCGCAGGTCGAGACTCCACAGCGCGATGACGTGGTGGCTCTGGCCGCCGGAGGTCGCCACCGCCAGCGGCGTATGGTTGGCGCGGCGGGCCTGATCGAGCCGGGCCACCAGATCGCGCGGCAGGAACGGGCAATCGGCCGCGGCGCTGAGCATCCAGCGCACCTCCGGCCGGTGCGCGGCCACCCAGTCCAGCCCGGCCAGAACTCCCGCCAGGGGGCCCGGAAAGCCGCCCACGGCGTCCGCCACCACCGGCAATCCAAGGCCGGCGAAGCGCGTCGGATCGCCGTTGGCATTGAGGATCAGGCGGTCGCATTGCGGGGCAACGCGGGCGATGACCCGCGCCAGCATGCTTTGCCCGCCGACCGCCTGCATCGGCTTGTCGCCGCCGCCCATGCGCCGCGCCTGGCCACCGGCCAGCAACACGCCGATGATGGTCTCGTCGGTCTTCCGCATCGTCATTCGCCAAAAAGTTCAATTGGCAATCCGCCGCATATTCCTGCGCCGTCACCACGCGATATGGTATCGCCAAACCCATTCGGTCAGAAGCTTTTCAGGTCCTGAAATTACTGGCCGCCATCGAACGCCAAACGCAAACGGCTTGCGGCCGGTTCGTCGTTCGATGGATGACTGAAAAGCGAGACGATGACTCAACTCTCGAACGATTGCTTTGCCTCCGGTCCGCCGGTGTTGTCGGTGGATGAGGCGGTGATGCTGATCGCGACACGGGTGGGCGCGGTCGCGGGTGTCGAGACCGTGCCGTTGCGGCGCGCGGATGGTCGCGTCCTTGCCGCCGACCTTGTCGCGCCGCTGCCGTTGCCGCTGTTCACCAATTCGGCGGTGGACGGCTATGCCGTGGCCAGCGCCGATCTGCCGGCGACCGAGGATCGGGCCTTGCCGCTTGGCGGCCGGGTGGCCGCCGGGGCGATGGCGCTGCCGCCGCTGGCGCCGGGACATGTGGTGCGGATCTTCACCGGTGCGCCGCTGCCGGTGGGGGCCGATACGGTTTTCATGCAGGAAGACACACGGATCGATGCCGAAGGCCGCGTTGTGCTGCCGCCGGGCCTGCATCCGGGCGCCAATGTGCGCATCGCCGGCGAGGATGTCGCGGCGGGCAACGTGGTGCTGAAGGCCGGTGTCCGGCTGCGGCCGCAGGACGTGGCGCTTGCCGCCGCGCTTGGCCAGAGCGATCTGGCGGTGCGCCGCCGCATCCGCGTGGCGGTTGCCTCCACGGGTGACGAGGTGGTGTCGCCCGGCGCGCCGCGTGGACCCGCGCAGGTGTTCGACGCCAATCGTTTCATGCTGATGGCGCTGTTGGAGCGGCTCGGTTGCGAGGTGGTCGATCTCGGCATCATGCCCGATGATCGTCGGCGCGTGGCGGATGGCTTGAAGGCCGCCGCCGCCGGCCATGATCTGATCGTGACCTCCGGCGGCGTTTCCGCCGGCGAGGAGGATCATGTCCGCGCCGGCATTGAAAGTGTCGGGCGGCTGGTGCTGTGGCGCATGGCGATCAAGCCGGGGCGGCCGGTCGCGATGGGGGTGATCGACGGCACCGCGCTGATCGGCCTGCCGGGCAATCCGGTCGCCAGCTTTGTGACCTATGCCCATGTGGTGCGGCCGACCGTGCTGTCGCTCGCCGGGGCGATTCAGACCCGGACCGTGGCCATGCCGGTGCGGGCCGCCTTCACGCATCGCAAGAAACCCGGCCGGCGCGAATATGTTCGCGCGCAGTTGCGTCGTGCCGCCGACGGCGTGGTCGAGGCAATCATGTTCCATCGCGACGGGGCCGGAATGCTGTCGTCGCTGGTGGAGACGGACGGGCTGGTTGAACTTGGCGACGACGTCTTGGAGGTCGTGCCCGGCGATACGGTCGGATTTCTGACCTACGCGGACCTCGACTGACGCGCGGTTGACGCCGCCGGTCCGCTTGGCCATTTTGCGCCGCATGACGCTGACCAAACTCGATCTGATCGGGCTGAAATGTCCGCAGCCGGTGCTGCGGACGCGCAAGGCGCTGAAGAGTCTGTCGCCCGGTGACCGGCTCGAGGTGCATTGCTCCGATCCGCTGGCGGCGATCGACATTCCGCACCTGATCGCCCAGACCGGCGACCGCGTCGAGACGATGGGACGTGAGGAGACGACGATCGTTTTTCTGATCGAGAAGGTCGCAGCGACCATGCCGCCGGATCGCAACTAGAGCGTTTTCGATTTTGGCGGAAACAACTGCCACGAAATGGTGCGCGCTCCCGCTCCCATTGAGAAGAGGGGTGAGGTGAGCGTTACAGCCTCAATGGTGATCGATGTCCTCACCCGGAGCCTTCGGCTCCGATCTTTCCCGATGCGGAGAGGTGAAGCACCCTCCGGAGTGTCGCCGCCAAAACCGGACAGGCTCCAGCTTCGCCTCACGCCGCCGGTTGCGGCGGCCAAGGTCGGTCCGGTCGATAGAAAATGCCGAGCTTGAGGCTTTCGGCGATTCGCTCCGCCCTGACCCGGAACGCGGCGCTGATATCGCCGTCGAACATTTCGTTGCAGGTCTGGTCGAACAGCTTCAGCCACCGGCCGAACAATTCGGGCGTGATACCGGGCAGAACCATGTGCTTGATCAGCGGGTTACCTTTATAACGCCCGGTCGTGAGCATCACCGAGGACCAGAAGGCGTACATCTTCTCAAGGTGCGGCTGCCAGTCTTGAATCGCTGCCTCGAAGACGGGCGCGAGTTCCGCGTCGGCCCGGACCTTGATATAGAACGCGTCCACAAGCCGGCAGATGCTGTCCTCGGTAATGGAGCTCAGCTTTTCCATCGTGCACATCATCTCGTCGGCCGGAATCTGATATAGATCGAAACTAAATCTGGAGCCCCATTCCAATTTGGTTGGAGCGGAAAGCTCTGGACGTTGACTACAACGTCGCTTGCGTAAAAGCAATATATTTTGTATATCTTTAAAGTGACTTGCCGGGAGCCCGACGTTGCGCCTCACCGCCTACACCGACTATTCGATGCGCGTGCTGATGTACCTTGCGCTGAAGGACAACGGGCTTGCGACCATTTCGGAGATTGCCACCAGCTATTCGATCTCCAAGAACCTTCTGATGAAAGTGGTGCATCAGCTCGGCGTCGCCGGTTATGTCGAGTCGGTGCGCGGTCGCGGGGGCGGGTTGCGGCTGGCCAAGCCGACCGAATCGATCGGGCTCGGCGAGGTTGTGCGCCGCACCGAGCCGGATTTCGCCATCGTCTCCTGCTTCAAGCCGATCGACGAGCCCTGCGCGATCCGTCCATGCTGTGTGTTGAAGAACGCGTTCGAGAAGGCGCGCGATGCTTTCATCGAGGTGCTCGACGGCTACACCCTGAAGGACCTGATCGAGCCGCGTGGCCGGTTGATCCGGCTGCTCGACATCCGGCAGGGTACGGCGGCGGCGCCGTAGAATTCGTCCCGAATTTCGCCACGGGATCGCCACAAGAATCCCGGGCCTGAAAACCTGGCCAAGCAGATGAATAGGAATAAGCCCTCATTGCGAGCGAAGCGAAGAAATCCAGGAAAGCCAAAGCAGGGACTGGATTGCTTCGTCACTTTGCTCCCCGCAATGACGCGTGAAACGAGCGATCGAACCTGAAGTTGGTTCGCTCTATCCGGCTCTGGCGTCCGCCAGTTGTCGCCGCAGCTCGCGCAGTTCCTCGAACTGTCGCGTGACATCGCGCAGAATCGCGGCGGTGCCGCTCATGTGGCCTTGCGCGTCCTTCAACATCACGATGGTGAACGCGACGGAGACGCGGCTGCCGTCCTTGCGCAGTCCCGGCACCGCAAGAAGATCCGCTTCGCCGTAGCGGCTTTCGCCGGTCGCCATCGTACGATGATAGCCATCCCAGTGACGCGCGCGCAAATTTTCCGGAATGATGATGTCGAGCGATTGCCCCGTCGCCTCCTCGTGCGTGAAGCCGAAGATACGTGTGGCGCCGGGATTCCAAAAGGTAATCACTCCGTCCCGATCGGTGGCGATGATGGCGTCGGACGCGGTGGTGAGCACGGCCTCGGCCAGCCCCGTGATGTCGGTCGGTGCGGACGTCGGCGCGGGCATGTGAATTCTTCCCCTTCGTCAAAACAAAAACGTCGACCCTATCGATACCGAATTGACGCGTGCATGGGGAGCCCGACGTTCGGCGCAGTCGATCGCTTCACACACGGGAAATATAGAAGGCTCGCATCTGCAATTTCGCATTCAAATCGCAACGCGACGCACGATCTCACGCGGGTTGCGAAACGCGATCGGAATCCGCGTGGTCGCGCGTGTTGGGGCGTGCGACCTCATGCATGAGGGCGAGCGCGTTGCCGAACACAGCGACATCGTGGTCCGCCGGATAGATTGCATATGCGGGAAGATGAAAGCTCGGCGCGCCGGCGATGGCGTGGAGCTTGCCAGCATCGAGATGGGGCTGCACGATACGTCGCGGAAAATATCCGGAGCCGCCGTTGTTTAGGACGTGCTGCAATCCGAGCCAGCCGATATTGGCGGCGAGGGCCGCGCCGCCGAAGTTGGGGAAAGACACGCTGTGGCGCGCGTAAAACTCGGGGCCCCATTCGATGTAGACGTAATCCTGTTGCGGCTCCGGCGGCGCGCGCGGATCGGTCGACACCATGATCAACTGTTCGTCGAACAGTTTCTCGACCTTCAGTCCGGGTCGGCTCTGCGGCGTATAGAGAACGCCGATGTCGATCCGGCCTTCCACCAGTCCGCGCATGATCTCCGGTTCGAGTCCGCTCTCGATGCGGATCGCCAGCGTCGGGCGATCGTCACGCATCATCGGCAGCCAGCGCAGCAGGAATTCTTCCCACAGTCCGATCCGCCCGCCGATTGCCAGCGTGCCGCTGAAACCTTTCGGGATGCCGACGTCGTGGCGCGCCTGCTCGACGGTGCGCACCAGTGTTGCGGCATGGCGCTGAAATTGCCGTCCGGCGGCGGTGAGCGTGGTACCGGACTTGTTGCGGACGAACAGCGTGCAGCCGAGATAGCTTTCGAGGGCGTGAATGCGGGTGCTGACGGTGGATTGGCTGACGTGCAGCCGTTCTGCCGCGCTGACGAAATTTCCTGCCGCAACGACCGTCAGAAAAGTCCGCGCAAGTTCAGTGCCCATGGTTGATGGGTGCTCATCGTATCACGTATGCCGATATCAAGCGCCGCTGCATTTCGATTGTCAAAACCAATCGACGTTGTAGCGTGGATTTGCCGCGATCCCGGCGGCATCACCGCAGACAGCGGCGGAAAATATCGGGCGCCGGGAACCTTTTCCCGACTCCGCCATCCAATGGGTGGTCAGGAGACAGGTCATGAAACAGGCACGGACGATTGAGGTCGATAGCGGACGGGCGAGCGATGCCGAATTGGTTCGACGGTCGCTGGCGAGAGACGGTTCAGCCTTCCGCACCATCATGCAGACCCATAACCGGCGGCTATATCGGCTGGCGCGAGGCATCGTCCGCGATGATGCCGAGGCCGAGGACGTGGTGCAGGAGTCTTATGTCCGGGCCTTCACCCATCTGGCAGATTTCCGGGGCGACTCCTCGCTGGCGACGTGGCTGTCGCGGATCACCATCAACGAGGCGCTGGGCCGATTGCGCGCCCGGCGTCCCCATGTCGATCTCACAACATTCGAGGTGCAGCGGACCCCGGCCGAGATCATCCAGTTTCCCCTCGCGTCCAAGGCCGACGATCCGGAACAAACCATGGCACAGCGTCAGCTCTTGCACCTCGTCGAGCAGGCCACGGACAAGCTGCCGGAGGTTTATCGCATCGTCTTCATCACCCGCGTCATCGAAGGCATGAGCGTCGAGGAGACGGCCGAAATTCTCGGGTTGCGGCCGGAGACGGTGAAAACACGGCTGCATCGCGCGCGCCGCCTGGTGCGCGAGCAACTCGACAAGCAGATTGGCCCGGTGCTGATGGACGCCTTTCCGTTCGCCGGCCGCCGCTGCGAGCGCGTCACCAACGCGGTGATGCAGCGGCTGGGGTTGCCGGACTGAGCGGTGTTCAGTCCTCGTCCCGTCCAACATGCCTTTCCAGCCAGCAGGATGCGGCCGCCTTCGCCGCGGGAGAATCTCATGAGTTCGAATATTCGTGCGGTCGAGAAGCTGGAGCCTTTGCCGGCGGAAGCGCCGCGGCCCAGCCGCGCCGAGGTCGAGGCGGCAGTGCGCACCATCATCCGCTGGACCGGCGACGACCCCGAGCGTGAGGGGTTGCAGGATACGCCGGCGCGGGTGACGCGGGCCTTCGAAGAGTATTTCGGCGGCTATGCGCAGGATCCCGCCAATTTTCTCGAACGTACTTTCGAGGAGGTCGGCGGTTACGACGAAATGGTCCTGCTGCGCGGTATTCCATTCGAGAGCCATTGCGAACACCACATGGCGCCGGTGATTGGGCGGGCCTGGGTTGGCTACGTGCCTGACGGGCGCGTGGTGGGCATCAGCAAACTCGCACGGGTGGTCGATGTGTTCGCCCGGCGGCTGCAAGTGCAGGAAAAGCTGACGGCGCAGATCGCCGATACGATCAACGACATCCTGAAACCCAAGGGCGTCGCCGTGGTTATCAAAGCCTCGCACCACTGCATGACGACGCGTGGCGTACACAAGCCGGATACCGATCTCATCACCACCCGGATGATCGGATGTTTCAAGCATAGTGCGCAGATGCGTCAGGAGTTCTTGATGGCGGTGAATTCCTGAGGCGATCGAAGGCCGGCGCGGCGAAACGCGCCATGTCATGTCCAGGCCGGGCTTGCGCCTTCTGATCCGGGGCGTGTCGCTCCGGCGCTTAGGCTGGGAGTGAACGATGTCGCAAGACCAAGCAGCCCCGACCGGGCCAGACCTCACGCAAGGGGTAAAGCTCTCCGATTTCGACAACGGTAAACTGTCCGGCCGTGTGGGAGATCAGGAGGTCCTGCTGGTGCGATCCGGCGCGGACATCTTCGCCGTCGGCGCGCATTGCAGTCACTATCACGCGCCGCTGGCCGACGGCCTTGTGGTCGGCGACACCGTTCGTTGCCCGTGGCATCATGCCTGTTTCAGTCTGCGTAGCGGTGAGGCGTTGCGCGCGCCGGCCTTCGATGCGCTGACGACGTGGCAGGTCGAACGCGACGGCGACCGGATCGTGGTGCGGAAGCAGATCGAGCCCGCGCGCCGTCCGCGCGAATCGTCCGGAGGCGAGCCCGGCCGAATCGTCATCATCGGTGGCGGCGCGGCAGGCTTTGCCGCAGCCGAGATGCTGCGACGCAAGCAATTCGGCGGCCGCATCGTCATGCTCAGTCAGGACACCGCGCCGCCGGTCGATCGCCCGAATCTGTCGAAGGACTATCTCGCCGGCAGCGCGCCGGAGGATTGGCTGCCGCTCCGTCCCGACGACTACTACCGCGAGGCCCACATCGATCTGCGCCGCGATGTCGAGGTGACCGCGATCGATCCCGCGCAGCATCAGGTCAAGCTGTCGACCGGCGAAATCGTTGGTTATGACCGCCTGCTGATCGCGACCGGCGCGGAGCCGGTACGGCTGTCGATTCCCGGTGCCGGCGCCTCGCAGGTCCACACCCTGCGGTCGCTCGACGATTGCCGCGCAATCATTAAGGCATCCGAAGGCGCCAGGCGGGCGTTGGTGATCGGTGCGAGCTTCATCGGGCTCGAAGTCGCGGCATCGCTGCGCGCGCGGGAGATTGAAGTTCATGTCGTCGCGCCGGAGAAGCGGCCGATGGAGCGCGTGCTCGGCGCCGAGATGGGGGACTTCATCCGCGAGCTGCATCAGGAGCACGGCGTGGTTTTTCATCTCGAGGACTCGGTCGCACGGATCGACGGCAAGCGCGCAACGTTCAAGAGCGGTGAGGTGTTGCAAGCCGATCTGATTGTCGCCGGCGTCGGTGTGCGTCCGCGCCTCGCGCTGGCGGAAGCCGCGGGACTGACGCTTGATCGCGGCGTCGAGGTGAATGCCTGCCTGCAAACCAGCGCGCCGGACATCTACGCCGCCGGCGATATCGCGCGTTGGCCCGATCGGCACAGCGGCGCGAAGATCCGCGTCGAGCATTGGGTGGTGGCGGAGCGTCAGGGGCAGGTTGCCGCGCTCAACATGATGGGCCGGCGCACGTCGTTCGACGCCGTGCCGTTTTTCTGGAGCCAGCACTATGACGTTCCGATCAATTACGTCGGGCATGCCGAGGCATGGGACGAGATCGAAATCGACGGCAGTATCAGGGATCGCGATTGCCTGCTGCGGTACAAGCAAGGTGGGCGCGTGCTCGCGGTCGCATCGATCTATCGAGATATAGCGAGCCTCGAAGCGGAATTGAGGATGGAGCACATCCACGCGTAGTCCACGCGGATATTTCAGGAACCATTCAACGCTTCGCTCATCCAATCGACATTCACAGCGTCACACAAGTTCGGCGCCGGATCGGTGTCGACGACAGGAGGACTTCATGTTGGTTCGTTTGAGCGCGGCGGTTGCCGTCGTTTGTCTGCTCGGCACGCCGGCTTTCGCGCAAGGCGCGAAGCCGACCGATCCGCAGATCGCGCATATCGCTTACACCGCCGGCGTCATCGACGTGACCGGCGCGAAGCAGGCGATCAAAATGTCGAAAAGCAAGGCCATCGTAAGTTTCGCCAGGGACATGGTTCGCGACCACGAGGCCGTGAATCAGCAGGCGCTGGCGCTGGTCAAGAAGCTCAAGGTCACGCCGGAAGACAACGACACCAGCCGCGCGTTGGCGAAGCAGGCCAGCGACAAGCAGGCCGAACTGGCGAAGCTGAAGGGTGCCGCCTATGACAAGGCCTATGCCGCCAATGAAGTCGCCTACCACAAGGCCGTGATCGGCGCGCTGGAATCGCAGCTGATTCCGTCGTCGTCCAACGCCGAACTCAAGGGCCTTCTGCAAACCGGCGTCAAGATTTTCCAGGGTCATCTCGAGCATGCCAAGCACGTTGCGGCCGCGTTGAAGTAAGGAGGCGCGGATGTTGCCGGGATTGAAAACTGTTGCGGTTCTCGGTGTTGCGGTGGGCGTGATGGGTTCGATCCCGGCGCAGGCCGAGACCATTCGAGTCAATATCGATAAGCTTGTGTTCGCTCCGGCGAGCATCAGCGCCAAAGTCGGCGACACCATTCAGTGGGTGAACGACGACGTGCTGGCGCACACCGCCACCGTCAAGGGCGATTGGGATGTAATGATCCCGCCGAAGAAGATCGTCTCCTTCGTGCTCAGGAAGGCAGGTGACGTCGAATACTACTGCCGCTTTCATCCCAATATGAAAGGCAGGATCGCGGTTGCTCCGCAATAGTAGCGGCAGATGACCGCCGTGGTTATTTCGCGCGGGATTTGGCTTTGGTGCCGGCTTTGGCCGGCGCCGAGGCATTCGCTTTGGCGCTTCTTCTGGCGGAAGTGCCCAGCAACACATCCCGCAGCACGGTCGCGTGCAGATGCGGCGTGTCGCGCGCTGCGTAGATGAGGGTGATCGGACCGGCTTGGGCTAGCTGGCGCAGTTCATCGAGCTCGCTGCCTTTGTCTTTCAATTCGGCGAGATAGCGATGGCGAAATTCGTCCCAGCGATCGGGGTCGTGGTGAAACCATTTGCGCAATTCCGGGCTGGGCGTCACGTCCTTTGGCCATTGGTCGATGGCGGCGGATTTCTTGGTGAGGCCGCGCGGCCATAACCGGTCCACCAGCACGCGGACGCCATCCGCTTGATCCGGCGGATCGTAGGCGCGCTTCAACGCGATGTTGGCGGGCAGGATCTTGGCCATTACTGCGATATCCTACGCCTGCCCGTTTCGACCGGGCAACAAGGATTCCTTTCGGCCGAACGATGTGTTCAAGGGGCCAGTCTCCTATAGCTTCACTCCACGCAAGCGCAACGCGTTACCGATCACGCTGACCGACGACAGTGCCATCGCGGCGGCGGCAACGATCGGCGACAGCAGCAATCCGAACGCCGGATAGAGAATGCCTGCGGCGATAGGCACGCCGGCTGCGTTGTAGAGAAAGGCGAACAGCAGGTTCTCGCGGATGTTCGCCATCACTGCCGCCGAGAGATGCCGCGCCTGCACGATGCCATTGAGATCGCCCTTTAGAAGCGTGACGCCGGCGCTTTCCATCGCGACATCGGTGCCGGTGCCCATGGCGATGCCGACATCGGCTGCCGCGAGCGCGGGCGCATCGTTGACGCCGTCGCCGGCCATCGCGACGACGCGCCCTTCCTTGCGCAGTTTGGCGACGATGGCGCCCTTGCGCTCTGGCAATACCTCGGCCTCGACGTCGGCGATACCGAGCTTTGCGGCGACCGCGCGCGCCGTGGTCGCGTTGTCACCAGTCAGCATGATCACCTTGATGCCGTCGGCGGCCAGCGCCTTCAGCGCTTCAAGCGTCGAAGCCTTCGCCGGATCGGCGATGGCGATGACGCCGGCCAACCCGCCGTCGACCGCGACGTTGATGACGGTCGCGCCGTCCTGCCGCAGCTTTTCCGCTTCGGCAGCCATGGCATCGGTGACCACGCCACTTTCGCTGAGGAAGGTGGCGTTGCCGAGCAGCACCGTGCGGCCGTCGACGTGGCCACGTGCGCCCTTGCCGGTGGGCGAATCAAACTCATCGACACGCGCGAGCGAGAGTTGCTGGTCGGTTGCCGCCTTGACGATGGCGTCCGCCAGCGGATGCTCGCTGCCGCGCTCGACGCTGGCCGCGAGCCGTAGCAGTTCGGTCGCATCGAATCCCGGCGCGGCGCGGAGCGCGACCACGGCGGGCTTGCCTTCCGTCAGGGTGCCGGTCTTGTCCACCACCAGCGTATCGACGCGCTCCATACGCTCGAGCGCCTCGGCGTTCTTCACCAGCAGGCCGGCGCGCGCGGCGCGGCCGACACCGACCATGATCGACATCGGCGTGGCGAGACCGAGCGCGCATGGACAGGCAATGATCAGCACGCTGACCGCCGCGACGATGCCGAAGGTAAAACGCGGTTCGGGTCCGAACATCGCCCAGGCCGCGAATGCAAGCAGCGCCGCGGTGATGACCGTCGGCACGAACCAGCCGGCCACGCGATCGGCGAGGCGCTGGATCGGCGCGCGGGAGCGTTGCGCTTGCGCCACCATCTGCACGATCTGCGACAACAGCGTGTCGCGACCGACCTTTTCGGCGCGCATCACGAAGCTGCCCGAGGTATTGAGCGCGCCGGCGATGACCTTGTCGCCGACCTCCTTCGTCACCGGCATCGATTCGCCGGTGACCAGCGATTCGTCGAGGCTTGAGCGGCCTTCGGTCACCGCGCCGTCCACCGGGACCTTCTCACCGGGCCGCACGCGCAGATGATTGCCGACGTGAAGGCTGTCGATCTCGACTTCGCGTTCGGTGCCGTCGGCATCGACCAGTCGCGCCGTCTTCGGCGCGAGTGCCAGCAGCGCCTTGATCGCGCCGGATGTCGCATCGCGCGCGCGCAATTCCAGGACCTGTCCCAGCAGCACCAGAACGGTGATGACGGCGGCGGCTTCAAAATAGACCGCCACGGTGCCGTGATGATCGCGGAAGGCGGCCGGGAAAACGTTCGGGGCGAGTGTCGCCACCACACTGTAGAGATAGGCGACACCGGTGCCCATCGCGATCAGCGTAAACATGTTGAAGTTGCGGGTTTGCAGCGATTGCCAGCCGCGCACGAAGAACGGCCAGCCAGCCCACAGCACCACCGGCGTGGCGAAGGCAAACTGAATCCAGCCCGATAGCGCGGGATCGATCAAGCTGCGGCCGATGATGTGCGCGCCCATGTCGAGCACGATCACCGGCAGCGCCAACGCAAGGCCAATCCAGAACCGGCGGGTCATGTCGCTGAGTTCGTGGTTCGGCTGGTCATCAAGTGTGACGACGTCGGGCTCCAGCGCCATGCCGCAGATCGGGCAACTTCCGGGGCCGACCTGACGAATCTCCGGATGCATCGGACATGTGTAGATGGTGCCTTCGGGCACGCCGTCCTGTTGCGGCTTGGGATCGAGATAGCGCTGCGGATCGGCCGCGAACTTGGTCCGGCAGCCGGCGGAGCAGAAGTGATAAGTCTGGTGGCTGTAATCGAAAACGTGCTTGCGCGTCGTCGGATCGACCTTCATGCCGCAGACCGGGTCGATCACGCGGCTGTCGCCGGAGGCCGCGCCCGCTTCGCGTGCGTGGGGATGGGCGTGACCATGGTGGACGTGATCGTGATGGTCGTCTTGGCCTGAACCCCCGCAGCAGGATGATGACGGCGCAGACGATGCCGTCGTGGTGGTGTTGCCGCCACAGCAGGACGATGCAGCGCTTGAAGTGGGCTGCGGCGCGGCGTTGTTGTGATGGCCGCAACATGAGCCATGGGTTTCGCCGCTGGCCTTGGCATCTGTCGACATGATCGATCCGATCCGTGCTTGATTTATATACCCTATGGGGGTATGTACGCGCCATGAGAACAGAGATCAAGAGCTCGGTGGCGAAACGCCTGAATCGAATCGAGGGGCAGGTTCGCGGGCTGTCGCGCATGGTCGAGGACGACCGCTACTGTATCGACATCGTGACGCAGATTTCAGCGGTCCGCGCGGCGTTGCGGCGTGTCGAGGAGGAGGTGCTGCGCGACCACGTCAGCCATTGTGTTGAGCACGCTATCAACAGTGGCGACAAAGCCGATCAGCGCGCAAAGATCGCGGAACTGATGGCGGTGATCGGCCGCGCCGAGCGCTGAATTCGTCTTTGCGAAAACAATAGCCCCGCGTTCGGATCGAACACGGGGCTATGAGAGTCTGACCAATCGAGATTGAGCCGTCATTGCGAGCGAAGCGAAGCAATCCAGACTGAGTTCATGGATTCTGGATTGCTTCGTCGCGAACGCTCCTCGCGAGGACGCTGAAAACGAGCGACCTAGCTTTGACTCGGCTCGTTTCGGAATCCGTCACGCAACGGCCGCTTCGTCGTTATACGCCGAGATAGCGTTGCAGGATTTCCGGCTGCGCCTTCAGTTCTTTCGCCGGCCCCTCGTGAACGATGTGGCCGTTGTTGACGATGTAAACCCGGTCGGACAGCGCCAGCGTTGCCGCCAGGTTCTGCTCAACCAGCACGATCGTCTGACCGGAGGCGGCGAGTTCGCGGCAAGCATTGACGAGGTCGCGGACGATCACCGGGGCGAGACCTTCGAACGGCTCATCGAGCAGGATGATCTTGGGATCGCGGATCAGTGCGCGCGCGATCGCCAGCATCTGCTGTTCCCCGCCTGACAGGTCGGTGCCGCGACTGCCGCGCCGCTCCTTGAGGCGCGGGAACATGGTGTAGATGCGATCCAGCGACCACTTGTTCTTGGCCGTCAGCCCGGCCAGGACCAGGTTCTCCTCGACATTGAGACTGCCGAAGACGCGCCGCTCCTCGTGCACCAGTTGCATCCCGCGCTGGGCGATGATGTGGCTTGGCTTGCCGGCGATCTGTTCGCCGTCGAGCACGATGGAGCCGGCACGCGGCTTCACTACGCCCATCAGGCTTTTCAGCGTGGTGCTCTTGCCGGCGCCATTGCGTCCGAGCAACGCCACGACCTCGTTCTTCTCAACCCGCAGGCCGATATCGAACAGGATGTGGGAGTCGCTGTAGTATGAGTTCAATCCGTTGACTTCGAGCAAGCTCATTGTTCGAGCACTCCACCGAGATAGGCTTCCTGCACGATCGGGTTGCCTTTGATTTCTTCCGGGGTGCCTTCCACCAGAAGGCGGCCTTCCTGCAGCACGGTGACCTTCTCGACCAGT
>CAUJJN010000373.1 GCA_963204905.1 Pseudomonadota bacterium | reverse complement strand
CGCGTTTGGCGTCGCCGTCGTTCTCACCGTCGCAATCATCTGGGGCATCAGCGTGATCGCCGACTCGGCTCAGTTCTCCGCCGCGGTGACGGAGCTTGCCGAGCCGCATCTGATCGGCACCATGCTGACGCTGCAAACCTGTGCCGGATTCCTGCTGACGTTTCTCACCATTCAGGGAATGCCGATCGTCATCGCCTGGGTCGGCTGGCAGTATGCCTTCGCCATTCTCGCGATCGGGCCGGTATTCGGCGTGATTTCCATGACCTTGCTTCGACGGCGACCGGAGTCCCTCCGTCTCGCTGGCGGACATCGATGAAACCTCCCCTCACAAAGAAGGATGCGAAACATGAGCTGGGAAACAGTGACGCTCGACAAGCCGGAAGAGGGAATTGGCCTCCTCACCTTCAATCGGCCGCGGCGTGCGAATGCCATGAGCCAGCATATGCTCAAGGAGCTGGATGAAGCCTGCCTCGCGATCGCCGCGGACGACGATATCCGCTGCGTGGTGGTCACCGGCGCAGGCAATGCCTTCAGCGCGGGCTTCGATCTGCGTGATCAGGCCGATGCCATGCCGAGCGGCGTCAAGGATTGGGTGCCGCTGCTTGAGGCTGATTTCAAGGGCATCATGCAGTTCTGGAATCTCGGGAAGCCGTCGGTCGCGGCGGTGAACGGTCCTGCATTGGCGGGCGGTTTCGAATTGATGATGGGCTGCGATCTCGCCGTCGCGGTCGAATCCGCGACGTTCGGCGAGCCTGAACTGAAATTCGGCGCGGGCATCGTCGCGATGATCCTGCCGTGGTACGTGACGCCGAAGGTCGCCAAGGGCGTGATCTACACCGGTGACGATTCGATTACCGCGCGCCAGGCGCTGGAGTGGGGGCTGATCAACAAGATCGTGGAGCCCGATCAGTTGATGCCGGAAGCGATGGCCGTCGCCCGCAAGCTCGCGCGAATGGACCCGATGGTGCTTCAGCGCACCAAGATGGCGCTCAATCGCACCTACGAGATCATGGGGATGAAGGATGCGCTGCGATCCGCGCTAGACATCGACATCATGATCGAAGGCGAGGGGACCGACCTCAAGCGTGGCTTTCTCAAGGTGGTGCGCGAGGAGGGGCTGGCCAAGGCGCTGGCGTGGCGCGAGCAACGCCTCGGAGGCAAATAGGTATCGATGGCGACGGATCGCAAGTTCGGCCGAACGAGGTGATACCTATGATGTCCAAGGCTTGTCCGAAGCTGTTCACGCCGATCACCCTGCGCGGCGTGACGGTCCGAAATCGCGTGATGTTGTCTCCGATGAACCAGCATCGCGCGCATGATGGTTATGCCGACGATGGGCTTCTTGTGCATCTCGGCAAGTTCGCGCTGGGTGGCTTCGGCATCATCATGACCGAAGCGACGGCGATCGAACCGCGCGGTCGTGTTGCGCCCGGCGATCTCGGCATCTGGTCGGATGACCATATCGCCGGCCTTCGTCGCGTGTGTGATTACGTGAAGGAGGCCGGAGGTACGCCGGGGGTTCAGCTTGCCCATTCCGGTCGCAAAGGCGCGTCACAGCGGCCGTGGCAGGGATTTGGTCCGTTGAATGACGACGATGCCAAGCGGGGCGAGCCGCCATGGCCGCTTGTCAGCCCGACCCGCGAGGCTCTTGGGGCGGGGCATGTCGTGCCGGACCAATTGTCGCTGGAAGGTATCGATGGCGTTCTGCAAAGCTACGCCGACGCGGCGGCGCGCGCCGATGCTGCGGGCTTCGATCTGATCGAGGTCCATGCCGGGCACGGCTATCTGATCGCCAGCTTTCTTTCGCCGGTCATCAACACCAGGAACGACGAGTATGGCGGCGACTTCGCGGGGCGAATTCGTTTCGCCCTGAAGGTCGCGGACGCGGTCCGCTCGCGCTGGCCGGAACGCAAGCCGCTGATGTTCCGGATCTCGAGCGTCGATGGCCATCCCGAGGGCTGGAAGATCGAGGATTCGATCCAGCTGGCGCGCGAACTCAAGACCCATGGCGTCGACATCATCGATTGTTCGTCGGGCGGTCTTCGTCAATCCACCGCGCTGGAGAATGCCAAGCGCTATCCGGGCTATCAGGTTGAATATTCCGCGCAGATCAAACGCGGGGCGGACATCGCCACGGCGGCCGTCGGTCTGATTCTCGACGGCCGGCAGGCGGAGGATATCCTTGCGAACGGCGATGCCGATTTCATCGCGCTGGGGCGGCAGGCTTTGTACGATCCCTACTGGGCGCATCATGCCGCTCAGGAGTTGGGTCTTGATCCCGATTTTGCATTGTGGGACGTCTCGGCGGGCTGGTGGCTGGCGAAACGCAAGGATGGTTTGGCGAGCATCGGCTTGAACGGTGCGGGCAAATCCCTTGATCCCGTGCAGAAGGCGACGCGTGGCGACCGATCGTAGCGGCGAGTCAGTTGCGCCAGCGAAATCCCGGGGGAAGGTCTCGCCCGGAGTTTGACGGCCTCGCGCGTGGCTGAGCCTCTGCGCCCGACGCCGCTCGGGGCCCGACTTTTGGGGGCTCGGCAGGATGAAGCCGTTCTAAGTATTTGAAAACAGGAAATTTTTGAAAGTCCTGCATTCGCAGCGCCGGGGCATGGCAGAGAACCTTTCGCTTCAACCTGTTGTCCCGCGCTTGCTTTTTTTCCTGTCCGGCGATCTCCGGTTGGTCGCGACGTTTCCCGCGATCCACATCTTTTCGCGGCGCGGTCAAATTCTCCGTCCCTTATGTCGTCTGAATCGGTTTTTGCTGGCGGTCCGAAATCAGTCGGACTACGGTTTTAACGCATGCACGATCTTATCAGCGACATCACGCTCAGCATTCTGTTCGCCTGGATGCTGGGACTTCTGGCCCATGTCGCGCGGCAGCCGCTGATCCTGGCCTATCTGGTCGGCGGCTTCGTGATCGGTCCTTACGGCGTCGGCTGGGTCAAGTCCGACCAGTCGATCGCCACCATTTCCGAACTCGGCCTGATCTTCATGCTGTTCATGATCGGGCTGGAGATCGACCTCAAAAAGATCGTCCGCGCCGGCCGCGTCATCCTGTTCGCGGCGGGCGGGCAATTGGTGGGCGGCTGCGTCCTTGGCGTCGCGCTGTTCCTGGCGATGGGGCTCGGGCTTGGCGCGGGCCGGTTCGACGCGCTGTACCTCGCGGTGGCCTGCGCGCTGTCGAGCACCGTCATCATCGTCAAGGTGCTGTACGAGAAGCGCGAACTCGACACGCTACCGGGCCGCATCACGCTCGGCGTGCTGGTGTTGCAGGATATCTTCGCGATCCTGTTCCTTGCGGTGCAGCCAAGCCTCGACAACCTCCAGATCGGCGTCGTGCTGCTCTCGGTGATCCGTGTCGCCGTGCTGGTGGCGACCGCATGGGTCTTGAGCCGTTACGTGTTGCCGAAGCTGTTCCACCAGATCGCGCGGCGGCCCGAACTGGTGATGCTGGGCGCGCTGGCGTGGTGCTTCCTGATCGGCGAGATCGCCGAGCGGCTGCATCTGTCGCGCGAGATGGGGTCGCTGGTGGCGGGCGTCTCGCTGTCGACCTTTCCCTATGCGCTCGACGTCACCGCCAAGGTCACCACGCTGCGGGATTTTTTCATCACGCTGTTCTTCGTGGCGTTGGGCATGACCATTCCGGTGCCGGACGGTTCGGTGATTGGGCTGGCGCTGGTGATCGCCGCCTTCACCGTGGTCAGCCGCCTGATCACGACGTTCGTGCCGCTCTATCTGATGAAGCAAGGACTGCGCGCCAGCCTGCTGCCGGCGATCAATCTGGCGCAGATCAGCGAATTCTCGCTGGTGGTGATTCAGACCGGGCTGCTCGCCAAGCACGTCTCGACACAGACCGCGAACGCGGTCTCGTTCGCCTTCGTGTTGCTGGCGGTGCTCTCCACTTTCATGATCAGCCGCAGCGACCAGATCGTGCGCGCCGCCATCGGTCCCCTGAAGCGGCTCGGCCTGCGCGATCTCGACGCCGCCGCGCTTGCGTCGGCGGAGCCCGGGGAAGGGCACGGCGCGGCACGGCGCATCGTCATCCTCGGCTTTTTCCGCGCCGCGAGCGGCTTGCTCAGCGAGATCGAGCAACGCGACAAATCGATGCTCGATCAGATCACCGTGGTCGATTTCAATCCGAACGTGTTCCGCAACCTCGCCGCGCGCGGGCTGCACGTGATCTACGGCGATATCAGCAATGTCGAGACGCTGGTTCACGCCGGGATCGGCGGCGCCGAAATCGTCATCCTCAGCGTGCCGGACGCGCTGCTCAAGGGCGCCGACAACGAGAAACTGGTGCGCCATGTCCGCGCGCTCAATCCCGAGGCCAAGATCATCTCGACCGCCGACACGCTGGCGACCGTCGAGGATCAGTATGCCGCCGGTGCGGACTACGTCACCGTGCCGCGCTTCACCGACGCGCAGGAACTGTTCCGGGCCATCGAGGCCGCCGATGATGGCCTGCTGGACGCCAAGCGCGCCGAGACCGACGCCCGGCTGGCCGAGCGCGCCGAGGTGCTGCCGTAAGATCGGGCCGCGCGCAACCGCCGTCGCGGAAGGGGCACATGCGCGGCGGCAGTTGCTTCGTTCCGCGCGCTGCGCCATATGAACGGGGTCTTTGTCAGAGTACCCCGCATGGCCCATCCGATTTCCGAAGTTCTGCAAGCGTTCGCCGCCGGAGAAATCGTCGTCGTCACCGATGACGACGACCGCGAGGGCGAGGGCGACCTGAT
>CAUJJN010000372.1 GCA_963204905.1 Pseudomonadota bacterium | reverse complement strand
TCCGCGAACGCTGCGGCGAAGCAGGCCCGCCCTCACAAGACTTCGCAGCAACAGCACGCCGCGTCGCAGGCGCACGTTGCCCGCGCCCCGATGCAGCAAGCATCGACGCGGCAAGCACCAGCACGACAAGCACCGCCACGCAAAGTCCCGGCGCGACGGTTGTCGGCCAAAGTAACGGCCCACGCCGCATTCGTCGGCGTTGCGCTGGCATTTTTTGGCTTTGCCCTTGTCTATCAATCCGATGCCGACGCCAACATCGCCGGCACCGAGACTGCCGCAGCCACCGAGCCCCCCCGCGCCGACAAGACCGCGAGCTCGTTCGCCGCGGTGCTCGATCCCGGCTATTCGCTTGGCGCCAAACCCTCGACCTTCTCCGAAGTCGCACCGCGCGGTGCGCGATTGCAACTCGCCAGCCTAACCGTTCCCGACGCGCCGCCAGTCGCCGCGCCGGCCGAGCCGATGCTGGCGTCGCCGCAGGCGGCCGCGCCGCTGCCGTTGCCGCGCCCCGAAGTGCCGCTTGCGGTCGCCAACGTGCCGCTGCCGATGCCGCGACCTGCCGCCGCGCGCACAGCCGGCGCCAATGGCCCATCCGCCGACGAGATCGCGCAGTCAAACAAATCCGTGGCGCTCGCCAGCCCGCCGGCTGAAGAAGATTCGATCTTCAAGAAGCTGTTCGGCGTGCTTCAGGGCAAGGGACCGACGCTGGCGTTCGCCTCACCCGATGGCGGCGTGCTGAGCGACGGCAGCAGCATCACGCCAGGCCGTTACGATCGCTACACGGCGGTGTACGACATCTCGCGCAAGACGCTTTACCTGCCGAGCGGCCGCAAGCTCGAAGCGCATTCCGGGCTCGGCAGCCGGCTGGACGATGTCCGTTTCGTTCACGAGCGGATGAAGGGGCCGACGCCGCCGCATCTCTACGATCTGACCTGGCGCGAACGCCTGTTCCACGGCGTGCGCGCGATCCGACTCAATCCGGTCGGCGGCTCGAATGCCATCTACGGCCGCACCGGCCTGCTTGTTCACACCTATCTGCTCGGGCCCAATGGCGACTCCAACGGCTGCGTATCGCTGAAGGAATACGAGACCTTCATGCGGGCGTTCGAGAATGGCGAAATCAAGCGCCTCGCCGTCGTCGCCAAGCTGAGCTGATCTGAGCTGATCCGGAAAATTCCGCCTCGCGATATCATCGGCCGCGGCGATCGCCACGCATCCGGATTCCGCATGGCCGCCTGATCGGCCGTGCCGATGCCGGCTCTGGACGTCACCCCCGCAACGTCGTAGCCAGAAAGCACGCCGGCATATCCGCCGGCAGGTTTTTGGATTTGATGCGTTTCCTCATGCGAACCGGTCTCCACTTCGCTTGAAAACGCTATGGCGGGAGCGGATTGCGTGGCGGAACAACGGTCGTCAGACCTCATCGAGGGCGTCGAGCAAGGGCTTGCGGGCGCGGGCTACATCGCCAGCCGGCAGATCGCCACCGCCGTCTACCTGGCCCAGCAGATCGAAAAGCCGATCCTGGTCGAAGGCCCCGCCGGCGTCGGCAAGACCGAGCTGGCGAAGGCGATCGCCGCCTGGCGCGGTCAGAGCATGATCCGCCTGCAATGCTACGAGGGCCTCGACGAGGCCAAGGCGCTGTACGAGTGGAAATACGCCAAGCAGCTTCTGTACACGCAGATCCTGAAGGACAAGCTCGGCGAGGTGCTGGGCGGCGCGGAGACCTTGGCGCAGGCGCTGCAACAGCTTCACGCCTTCGGCGATGTGTTCTTCTCCAAGGAGTTCGTCGAGCCGCGCCCGTTGTTGCAGGCGCTGGAGCAGCCCGAGGGCTGCGTGCTGCTGATCGACGAAATCGACAAGTCGGATGCCGAGTTCGAATCGCTCTTGCTGGAAATCCTGTCGGACTTCCAGATCACCATTCCCGAACTCGGCACCATCTCGGCGGTGGTGCCGCCGACGGTGATCCTCACCTCCAACGGCGAGCGCGATCTCGGCGATGCGCTGAAGCGGCGCTGCCTGCATCTCCATATCGGCTTCCCCGAACAGCGGCTCGAGGAGCGCATCGTGGAGACCCGCGTGCCGGGCATCGCGCAATCGCTGCGCCGGCAACTGGTGGGCTTCATCAACGACCTGCGTACGCTCGATCTGAAGAAACTGCCGTCGGTCAGCGAAACCATCGACTGGGCGCGCGTGCTGGTGCTGTTGCAGGCCTCCGAACTCGAGCCGGAGATGGTGAAGGACACGCTGAACGTGCTATTGAAGTACGAGGCCGATATCGAGGCGGCGCGGCCCGAAGTCTCCGGTTTCGTCGCCCGCGCCGGCCGATACGGCGTGTTCAGATAAATGCGGGAGAACCTGCATCGGTTCTTCCGGGCGGCGCGCGGCGTCGGGGTTCACGTCTCGCCCGCCGAAAGCATCGATGCGATGCGCGCGGTCGCGGTGGTCGGCTTCAATGATCGCGACGTGCTGCGCGATACGCTGCTCCTGACGCTGGCCAAATCCGAGGACGAGAAGCGCGCCCTGAACGACTGCTTCGACCTGTTCTTCGACATGCCCGAGGTCGCCGACGCGAGCCCGCCGCAAGCCGACGAAAGTGCGCCGGAGGGCGAGGCGGACGACGCATCCTCGCCGGGCGAAATGCCGTCCGGCGGGTCGCAGCCGTCCGGCGGGGGTGGTGCGCCATCGGATTCCGATCTCGGCCAACTGGCGCAGATGCTGCTGTCGCAGGATCGCAACGCGCTGGCGGCTGCGATGGCGAACGCCGCGAGCGCGGCGTCGCTCTCCGACATCCGCTTCTTTACCCAGCGCGGCATCTTCACCACCCGGATGCTGGATGCGCTCGGCATCGCGCGGCTGCGGGATGATCTCGATCGCCTCACCGAAACCGATCCCACCACCGCCGAGCGGCTTGCGGCCGCGACCGACGCGCTCCGCGAGAGCGTGCGCGAAGCCGTGTCGCAGGCGTTGTTGCTCTACGGGCGCGAGGAATCCGAAAACCTCCGCAACGAAATTCTGCGCAACGCGCCGCTGTCGCGGATCGAACCGCGACAGGTCGAGGCGATGCGCGCGCTGATCCGCCGGATCGCGCGGCGCCTGCGCGAACGCTACAGCAAGCCGCGCAAGCGGCAGCGCCGCGGCCATCTCGACGTGCGTCGCACGCTTCGGCGCAACGCGGCGTGGGGCGGCGTGCCGTTCCTCACCGCGTGGAAGCGCAAGCATCGCGACAAGCCTAGGATCGTTGCGCTGTGCGACGTCTCCGGATCGGTGGCGCGGGTGTCGGACTTCTTCCTGCTGCTGATTCACAGCCTGCACGAGGTGGTGTCCGACGTGCGCTCCTTCGCGTTCTCGGGACACCTGATCGAGGTCAGCGATCTTCTGGAGAAGCTGCCGCCGGAAGAGGCGATGCGCGAGATCATGGCCAAGGTCGGCTTCGGCTCGTCGGACTACGGCACCTCGTTCGAGAACTTCGAGAAGGAATGGCTGTCAACCATCACGCCGCAGACGACCGTGATCGTGCTCGGCGACGCCCGCACCAACAATCTCGATCCGCGCGCCGACATCCTGCGCACCATCGGCGAGCGCGCCAAGCGACTGGTGTGGCTCAATCCGGAGAACCGCATGGCGTGGGGTTTCGGCGATTCCGAGATGACGCGCTATTCGACCTTCTGCACCGTGGTCCGCCAATGCGCCACCGCGCAACAGCTCGAACGCGCGGTGTCCGATATCGTGGCGAGTTATCAGTGATACTCGTCAAGCCAAATAGCAGCGCGTCAT
>CAUJJN010000371.1 GCA_963204905.1 Pseudomonadota bacterium | reverse complement strand
GAGGACACCTGATAGCCGGCGTTTTCCAGCGCCTTGACCAGGAACCTGCGCATGTCGTTGTCGTCTTCGGCGAGAAGGATCTTGTGCATGGCGGTTGATTATCGAATCCGGTGAGAGAAACCTAGGACTTCAGTTAGCCAGGGGTTTGGTAAATTTCGGGTGAAGGTTAAGGGCGCGTGCTGCAATCCGATACCCCTTTCAAAGCCTATCAGCCTGTTGCCGACTCGCGACCGTGGAAATGTCGGTTGGACCTATTCCAGCCCAAATGACGCTGTGGCAGCTTTTTCACTTGGCAGGCGGATGGCAAATCCTGACAATATCGTTCAGGCAGCCTTGAGCTTCGCCATTCACCGCCAGGCTCACTTTCAGGACAGCGCACGTAAATGGCCCAGTTTGACGGCGAACTGTCGCCTCCATTCACCATCGTCGAACCGGCGGTCTGGCGTGCGCCGATCATTTTCAATTCGCCGCACTCGGGCTCCGTGTATCCGGAGGCGTTTCTGGCGTCGTCGCGAGTCGATATCGCCGCCTTGCGCCGTTCGGAGGATTCCTTTGTCGATGAACTGATTGCGGGGCTCAGCGCGCAGGGCTTCCCGGTGGTCAGCGTGCACTTCCCGCGCTCCTATGTCGACGTCAACCGCGAGCCCTATGAGCTCGATCCGCGAATGTTCTCGGGACGGCTGCCGAGTTTTGCCAATACCCGTTCGATGCGGGTGGCGGGCGGCCTCGGCACCATCCCGCGCGTGGTCGGTGACGGCCAGGACATCTATCACGAGCGCCTCGACGTCGATGACGCCCTCGGCCGCATCGAGGCGCTGTACAAGCCCTATCATCGGGCGTTGCGCCGCTTGATCTCCAAGGCGCATCTGGCCTTCGGCGTGGCGATTTTGGTGGATTGTCATTCGATGCCGTCGGTCGGGGTTTCGCGCGAGGAGCCGGCGCGGCCGGACGTCGTGATCGGCGACCGCTACGGCACCAGTTGCGCGCATGCGCTGCGCGACCGCGTCGAACGAACCTTCGCGGCGCTGGGCTACTCGGTCGGCTGCAACAAGCCCTATGCCGGCGGTTTCATTACCGAGCACTACGGCAACCCAGCCAGCGGATTGCATGCCGTTCAGATCGAATTAAACCGCGCGATCTATATGGATGAACGCCGCCGCGAGCGTCGGCCGCGCTTCGCTGCCGTGGCCGAGGATTTCAGCCGGCTCGCCGAGGCATTGGCTGCGCTGCCGCTGAGTGATCTCGGGTCTTTCGCCGCGGCAGCCGAATAGGAAGGGGCGGGTCGTTCTGTCGGGCGCACGCACCCGAGGCGGCGCACCTGACGACACGCCGGCAAAGCAACAGATCTGCAAAGAAAATAGACCTGCAAAGAAAAAGGGCCGCTTGAAACAAGCGGCCCAAGTCTAGGGAGGAAACGCCCAAGGAGGGCAGCGATAACGCGAGGCGTTACCGCACCGCATCAATATGCGGCCGCAGCGCACAAAACGCAAGGCTTTTTCGTCGATTTCGTATGCGATTTTTGCATATCTGATCCTATGAACCATTCATCCTAATTTTTAGATTCGTAAACAGAAACAATGGCTTGCTGATTTATGGCGAAAGTGTGGAGCCGTCATATATCGGATCATGATTCATTTTTATCTCATGACGCTATCTTCCTTGCGCCGACATGCGATCCCTTGCGCGATCCCTTGCGTTGAAAACAGTTGGTTCCTCATCCCGCGACGGCAGGGCGCGCCACCTTTTGCGAAAGAGCTGGTGACCCTCTGACCTTGCCGCCGGTTGGCTTCGCCAAAGCTGATGTGAAGGTTCGGCTTTTTTCGTTCATGCGCGACTGGCGTGAGAGCCCCATGTGAAACGAGCGCGCCGTTCGCCAGATCCGTCGAGCCAAACCTGTCGAGCCAAACCTTTCGAACCAAACCTTTCGAACCATGGCGGCGCGCCATGCGGATTGGTTTTCCTGATGCAAGCCGCTAAGCAGATCGGATTAGCGCAACCGAGGGAGACGCTTTGTGACGGTCGTTGATTTCACTGCTTTCATTGACCGCCTGGCGACAGTCTCCGGCGAAACCATTCTGCCGTTCTTCCGCACCTCGATCGGCATCGAGGACAAGAAGTCCAAGCAGGGCTTCGACCCCGTCACGGAAGCCGACCGCGGCGCGGAGGCGGTGATGCGGCGGATGATCAATGCCAGCTTTCCCCAGCATGGCATCGTCGGGGAGGAGTTCGGCAACGAGCGTGAGGATGCCGATTATGTCTGGGTGCTCGATCCCATCGACGGCACCAAGTCCTTCATCTCGGGCTTTCCGATCTGGGGGACGCTGATCGCGCTGATGCATCGTGGCCTGCCGGTCTACGGCATGATGCATCAGCCTTATATCGGGGAGCGGTTTACCGGCGACAACGGCTCCGCGCTCTATCGCGGCGCCGGCGGCCAGCGCAAGCTGACGACCCGGCGGTGCGAGAACCTGAGCGACGCCACGCTGTTCACCACCAGTCCGTTGTTGATGAACGAGGCCGATCGCGCCGCCTTCACGCGGGTGCAGGATGAGACGCGGCTCGCGCGTTTCGGCGGCGATTGCTATTCCTACTGCATGCTGGCGGCGGGCCATGTCGATCTCGTCATCGAGACCGAATTGAAGCCCTACGATATCGCCGCGCTGATCCCGATCGTCACCGGCGCGGGTGGTGTCATCACAACATGGGAAGGCAAGCCCGCACAGCAGGGCGGCCGCATCGTCGCCGCTGGCGATCCGCGCGTGCACGCGCAGGCGCTGAAGGTGCTGGCCGGCTGACGATCCACGTCATTGCGAGCCAAGCGAAGCAATCCGGTCTTTCTTTAAGGGCTGGATTGCTTCGCCGCTTTGCTCCTCGCAATGACAGGAACGCGATCGCGGTTCGCGCAGCTACTTCTTTGTAATCTTGTAGATCGCGTTCTCGATGTCCGACGTCATGTAGATCGTGCCGTTGGCGCCGACCGCGACGCCGGTCGGCAGGTTGGTCGGCGGCAGTCCCGGCGCGGCTTCGAGCCCGATCGGCAGATTGCCGGCGATCTCGGTCACCTTGCCGTCCTTCGGATCGACCGTCACGACGCGCTTCGATCCCACTTCGGCCACCACCAGCGTGCCGTCACCGGCGACCGCGAGGCCCTCCGGCATCTTCAGGTCTTTCGCCACCACGGTCTTCTCGCCATTGGAGATTTTCACCCGCAGCACCTGGCCGGCGAAGGCTTCGGTGAGGTAGGCGGTATCGGCATCGATCACCACGAGGCCCACCGGCCCCTTGAGATCGGAGGCGATCACCTTGCGGTCCTTGCCGTGTTCGCCGGAGAGCCGGACCAG
>CAUJJN010000370.1 GCA_963204905.1 Pseudomonadota bacterium | reverse complement strand
CGCCGGAGGCTTTATGAAGATTGGTGTGGCGAAGGAGATCGACGCGGCCGAGCCGCGCGTCGGGGCGACTCCGGACACGGTGAAGAAGTTCAAGGCGCTGGGCGCGGAGGTGGCTGTCGAGCCGGGAGCCGGGATCAAGTCCGGTCTGCTCGATGCCGACTATGAGGCCGCCGGCGCCACGATCAGCGCCGATGCCGTCAAGGACGCCGACATCGTGGTCAAGGTCAAGCGTCCGGAAGCGAGCGAAGTCGCGCGTTACAAGAAGGGCGCGCTGGTCGTCGCTATCATGGACCCCTATGGCAACGACGTCGCGCTGAAGGTGATGGCGGATGCCGGCGTCGCCGCCTTCGCGATGGAATTGATGCCGCGCATCACCCGCGCACAGGTCATGGACGTGCTGTCGTCGCAGGCCAACCTCGCCGGTTACCGCGCGGTGATCGAGGCGGCGGAGGCCTTCGGCCGCGCCTTCCCGATGATGATGACGGCGGCCGGCACCGTGCCGGCGGCGAAAGTGTTCGTGATGGGCGTCGGCGTCGCCGGCCTTCAGGCGATCGCAACCGCCAAGCGTCTCGGCGCGGTGGTGACCGCGACCGACGTTCGGCCGGCGGTGAAGGAACAGGTCGAATCGCTCGGCGCCAAGTTCCTCGCGGTCGAGGACGAGGAGTTCAAGAACGCGCAGACGGCGGGCGGCTACGCCAAGGAAATGTCCAAGGAGTATCAGGCCAAGCAGGCCGCGCTCACCGCCGAGCACATCAAGAAGCAGGATGTCGTCATCACAACCGCGCTGATCCCGGGGCGTCCCGCGCCGCGGCTGGTGTCGGCCGACATGGTGAAGTCGATGAAGCCCGGTTCGGTGCTGATCGATCTCGCGGTCGAACGCGGCGGGAACGTCGAGGGCGTCGTCAGCGGCCAGACCGCCGAGGTCAACGGCGTCAAGATCGTCGGCATTCCGAACCTCGCCGGGCGCGTCGCGGCGTCGGCGTCCAGCCTTTACGCCAAAAACCTGCTGTCGTTCATCGAAACCATGATCGACAAGTCCGCCAAGGTGCTCGCCATCAACTGGGACGACGAACTGGTCAAGGCGACGGCGTTGACGAAAGACGGCGCGGTCATCCATCCGAACTTCCAGCCGAAAGCATAGGGGCTCAAGCCATGCACGCCATTGAGATGGTTGATCCGTTCGTTTTCCGTCTGTCGATCTTCGTGCTCGCGGTGTTCGTCGGCTACTTCGTGGTGTGGGCGGTGACGCCCGCGCTGCATACGCCGCTGATGAGCGTCACCAACGCGATTTCGTCGGTGATCATCGTCGGCGCGCTGCTCGCGGTCGGCGTGGCGCTGGTCGGAAATGACGGCGGTTCATTGTGGGCGCGGGGCTTCGGGTTCGTGGCGCTGATCTTCGCATCGGTGAATATCTTCGGCGGCTTCCTTGTCACCCAGCGCATGCTGGCGATGTACAAGAAGAAGCAAAAATGAACGGCGTGCACCTCAAGGTGACGATGACAACGGGGGCATGAGATGAACGCCAATCTGTCAGCAGTATTGTATCTCGTCGCGGGTGTGCTGTTCATTCTGTCCCTGCGCGGGCTGTCGAGTCCCGCGTCGAGCCGTCAGGGCAACCTGTTCGGAATGATCGGCATGATCATCGCGGTCGCCACCACGCTAGCGGCGCATCCGCCGGCGGACGGCATCGCGTGGGTGCTGGTGGTGCTCGGCATCGCCATCGGCGGCGGTATCGGCGCGGTGATCGCGCGGCGGGTGCCGATGACGGCGATGCCCGAACTGGTCGCGGCGTTCCACTCGCTGGTCGGCATGGCGGCGGTGTTGGTGGCGGCGGGCGCATTCTACGCGCCGGAGGCCTTCGGCATCGGCACGCCCGGACATATCCATGGCGCCAGCCTCGTGGAAATGTCGCTCGGCGTCGCCATTGGTGCGCTGACCTTTACCGGGTCGGTGATCGCGTTTCTGAAACTGTCGGGTCGGATGTCGGGCGCGCCGATTATCCTGCCGGCGCGGCACATCATCAACATCGTGCTCGGCTTGGCGCTGATCTTCTTCATCTACGGGCTGGTGCATTCTGGCTCGGCGCTGGACTTCTGGCTGATCACCGTGATCGCGCTGGTGCTCGGCGCCTTGCTGATCATCCCGATCGGCGGCGCCGACATGCCTGTCGTGATCTCGATGCTCAACTCCTACTCGGGCTGGGCGGCGGCAGGCATCGGCTTCACGCTGGGCAATTCTGCGTTGATCATCACCGGCGCGCTGGTCGGCTCCTCGGGCGCGATCCTGTCCTACATCATGTGCCATGCCATGAATCGCTCGTTCATTTCGGTGATCCTGGGCGGCTTCGGCGGCGAGACCGCGGCGGCCGGCGGTGGTGGCGGCGGTGAGGTCAAGCCGGTCAAGCTCGGCTCCGCCGAAGACGCGGCCTTCATCATGAAGAACGCGCAGAAGGTGATCATCGTGCCGGGTTACGGCATGGCGGTGGCGCAGGCGCAGCACGCGCTGCGCGAGATGGCCGACAAGCTCAAGGCCGAGGGCGTTGAAGTGAAGTATGCGATCCATCCCGTGGCGGGCCGTATGCCCGGCCACATGAACGTGCTGCTGGCCGAAGCCAACGTGCCCTACGACGAGGTGTTCGAACTTGAGGACATCAACTCGGAGTTCGCGCAGGCCGATGTGGCCTTCGTGATCGGCGCCAACGACGTCACCAACCCGGCGGCGGAAGAGGACAAGACCTCGCCAATTTACGGTATGCCGGTATTGCAGGTATGGAAGGCCGGAACCGTGATGTTCATCAAGCGGTCGCTGGCGTCCGGCTATGCCGGCATCGACAACCCGCTGTTCTATCGCGACAACACCATGATGCTGCTCGGCGACGCCAAGAAGATGACCGAGAATATCGTCAAGGCGATGTAGTCGTCCCCCGCTGTTTTCAGCTAACGTGTTTTCACTTGGCAGGAAAACACGTTAGTCTGCGCGGATGAGCCAGCACCACAAAATGCCATGGTCAGCCTGGGTTTTCCCGGCGCTGGCCATTTTGTTTTTTGCCATTGCCACCGGGATCGGCTGGGAGTTCTCGCGCTCGCTCCCCGGCCTGGCTTATGCGGCCATCGTTCTTGTCATCCTGTTCGGCACCGTGTTCGCGGCTGTTCATCATGCCGACATCATCGCCGTGCGGGTCGGCGAACCTTACGGCACCCTGGTCCTGACGATGGCCGTCACCGTGATCGAGGTGGCGGTGATCGCGACCATCATGCTTGGCGAGAACGAAGTGCCGACGCTGGCACGCGATACCGTGTTCGCCGTTGTCATGATCGTCTGCAATGGCCTTGTCGGCATTTGCATCATGAGCGGCGGTTTTCGTTATCGCGAGCAGGATATTCAGGCCACGGGCGCCAGCGTCTATCTCAGTGTGCTGATCGTACTGGCAACGATCACGCTGGTGCTGCCGAACTATACGCTGACAACGCCGGGCCCGTTCTATTCCACCGCGCAACTGGTCTTTGTGAGCTGCGCCACCATCATTCTCTACGGCGTATTTCTCTACATCCAGACGGTTCGCCATCGTGACTATTTTGTCGGAGAGAACGATGATGGCGAGGAGCATCCGGTGTCGAATCGGATGTTAGTCACGAGCACCGCGTTGCTGTTGCTTTCTCTGGTCGGCGTCGTCTTGCTGGCGAAGAAGTTTTCTGTCGTGATCGACGCCGCCGCCGTCGAAATCGGGGCGCCCCCGGCCTTTGCCGGCATCGTCGTGGCGTTACTGATCCTGCTGCCGGAAAGCGT
Organism: Pseudomonadota bacterium; assembly: GCA_963204905.1. Lineage (GTDB taxonomy): Bacteria > Pseudomonadota > Alphaproteobacteria > Rhizobiales > Xanthobacteraceae > 62-47. The sequence continues at coordinate 5,355 of CAUJJN010000370.1, read as the reverse complement.
GGCCGCGGTCGGCGCGGCGAAGCGCGATCAACTTCAGCGCAGCATCAATCTGGCGCTCGGGTCGTCGCTCGCCACCATCGGCCTCACCATTCCCGCGGTGTCGGTCGCGGTGATCGTTCTCGGCAAGGATCTGGTGCTTGGCCTCAGCCCCCGTGAAATGGTGTTGCTGGCAATGACGATTCTCATCAGTACGCTGACGCTGGGCAACGGCCGCACCAACATCATGTTCGGGCTGGTTCACGTGGTGGTATTTGCCGTATTCCTGTTCATGGCATTCGTTCCGTAGAGTCTGCTCAGCTTCTTTGAACCAGACTTGATGGGTTGTTTTGTTGGGCATGATCTTATCCGAGAAGCGGCTTTCACTTTTCGGAATCATGCTTCAAGCTCAAGGGGAGATCCCATGGCCATCGCCGCAACCTCCGATGTTCAGATCGACAATGACGAGGTGCGCGTCACCGAATGGCGATTGGCGCCCGGGAGTGCCACCGGTCATCATCGTCATGAAATGGATTATGTCATCGTACCGGTGACCAACAGCGATATGACCATCGTCGCGCCGGACGGTTCGCGCTCCATTGCGCAACTCCGCATCGGGAAATCCTATTTCCGCAAGGCCGGCGTCGAGCATGACGTCCTCAACGAAACCAAGGATGCCATCGTCTTCCTCGAAGTCGAATTGAAGGCGTAAGAGCGCAACTTGGCTGTGGTGGGAGGGGTATCGAAATCGAGCCTTTCCAACTTCGTGGCGCCATCCGTCGCCCGTTTGCCACCGATCCGTCTCGATTGATCCCTTAATCGGCCCTAAAGGTCCCTCACCAACCTATGGCTTGATGCAGACCGTCCGCTGGACGGTCTTGGGGAGTGTCGCCGATGCTCAAATCAATTTCGAAGTTTGTTCTGAATGTTTTCCCGTCCCTCGCCGCATCGGTCGTTGGGGGATACATCGTCCACAATTACATCAATGTAAAACCGTTGGCGCAACCGCCCGCCGTCGCAGCGTCGATGCTTACAACGAAGGCCGATGATGCCGCGATCGATGCCGCACGTTTTGTGATGCCGGTCCCGGTCAATGCGCGGGTGTCAGAGACCGAAACACCGGCTGTTGCCGGTGACCGCACAAAATCCGGCTCCGTCGCCTCGACGTCCGGCAGCACGGTGACGGGCCGTGACAAACCCAGTGCGGTGTACGTGCGGAATGCCAACGGATCCGCGCGCGCCGCCGGCGAGCGGCTTGAGGGTGCCAATCATGGTCGCCGTTCGGCCCAAATGTCGGTGCAACGCGAGCGCCTTCAGGTGAGTAGCGCCGCGACCGCGACGTCGCGTTCAGGCCCGATCGTGATGCCGGCTGTTGATCTGGTGCCGGACGAGCAAGCAGGCGGAGCTGGAGTTCAGCCGCGGGTTGCCGCGACGCGCGACGATCCGGTTCGAATATTTCCGTCCACATCTCAGATGCCGCTTATGAAACGGCTGGCGAGCTTTTCGAACGATGTGGAGACCAAGTTGGTGTCGCAAACCTTGTCCACGGCAGACGACATCGTGATGGCCGCGAAATCGGTGTTTCACACGGTGATGCCGCGATAGGGCAGGGTGAGTTCACCCGGCGGGTCCTCCTGTCAGTGCGAGGAGGGCAGCGCAAATCGTTCCGCGCAGGAAACTTCTGGATTGCTTCGCTCGCAAGGACGGTTCAACAAACAAAAACGCGGACCGCAAGGCCCGCGCTTTTCGTAACAGTGTGGCGACGTTCGGTTCAGCGCGGTCCGCGCGGACCTGCGCCAGCGCCCGGACCACGCGCGCCACGATCGCCGCCTGCGCCAGCGCCGAACACCGGCTTCGGCTTCATCGGCAGCAAACCTTCTCGCTGCAACTTCTTGCGGGCCAGCTTGCGTGCACGACGCACGGCTTCAGCCTTTTCACGGGCCTTCTTCTCGGACGGCTTTTCGTAGTGGCCGCGGAGCTTCATCTCGCGGAAAATGCCCTCGCGCTGCATCTTCTTCTTGAGCGCCTTGAGAGCTTGATCGACATTATTATCGCGGACGAGAACCTGCACGCGCCATCCTCTTTTCAATAAACCGGATTGGAATCTGGGAAGGCAGGGGGCGACTAAAGGCCGTATCCCTCACCTCAAGGGCGTCGCAATACCAGATCGGAGGGGGAATGTCCACCATAGCTCGGGGTTCGTTTGGCGGTATTTGACGGCCGTTTCCAACTATTCTTGAGGCGGTTCGGTCCGAGCACTCGACAGGTTCCAACACCTGCTTCCATAGTCGTCGAGCGATTCGCGTTTCAAATGGGAAAAGGGCAAAACCATGAATACCCAAAAATACGTCGCTGAAGCGATAGGGACCTTCTGGCTCACCTTTGCCGGTTGCGGCAGCGCCGTGATTGCCGCGGGGTTTCCACAGGTTGGCATCGGTCTGCTGGGGGTGTCGCTGGCCTTCGGCCTCAGCGTGGTGACGATGGCATACGCCATCGGTCATATTTCGGGGGCGCACCTCAATCCCGCCGTGACGCTCGGGCTGGCGGCTGGCGGCCGATTCCCCGCCGGGCAGGTGGTTCCCTACATCATCTCCCAAGTGGTCGGGGCCGTTATCGCTTCGGCAGTGCTCTACCTGATCGCCAGCGGCGCTGCCGGCTTCGACCTCGCCAAGGGGTTTGCCTCGAACGGTTACGGCGAGCATTCGCCGGGGCACTACAATCTTGTCGCCTGTCTCATCAGCGAAGTGGTGATGACCATGGTGTTTCTGTTCATCATCATGGGCTCGACCCACGGCAGGGCCCCTGCGGGCTTCGCGCCGCTGGCGATCGGCCTGACGCTGACCATGATCCACCTCGTCAGCATTCCCGTCACCAACACCTCGGTCAATCCGGCTCGCAGCACCGGTCCGGCGCTGTTCGTCGGCGGTTGGGCGCTCCAGCAACTCTGGCTGTTCTGGGTCGCGCCGTTGGTGGGCGGCGTGCTGGGTGGCGTGCTCTATCGCTGGCTCAGCCCGGATGAGCCCGAAGGGATCGTTGCCGGCAAGTAACGAGCAATCGGTCATATCAAAACGGCAAAAGGACCATGGCGAGCCATGGTCCTTTTTGTTTGTGCGGCAGACGCCCGCGAATTTACGGCTTGGGCGACGGGGGCGAGACCTGCGTGACGTGCCCCATCTTGCGGCCGGGTCGCGCGGCGCCCTTGCCGTAGAGATGCACGGTCGCGCCTGGCACTGTCAGCCATCGCGTATAGTCGTTGACCTCGTCGCCGATGAGGTTGGTCATCGTCACCGCGCCGTGGCGCAGCGGCTTGGCCAGCGGCCATCCGGCGATGGCGCGGATGTGCTGTTCGAACTGCGACACCGACGCGCCATCCAGCGTCCAGTGACCCGAGTTGTGGACGCGCGGCGCGATTTCGTTCACCAGCAATGTCGGCCCCTGTTCGCCGGACACAACGAACATCTCGACAGCCAACACGCCGACGTAGTCCAGCGCCGTCGCGATGCGGGTTGCGATGGTGCGGGCATCCTCCGCCAGCGTCTCCGGGATTCGCGCCGGCGCGTAGGAGTGCTTTAGAATGTGGTCACGATGCTCGTTTTCGGTGACGTCGAAGCATTCGACCTGGCCGTCGGAGCCACGCGCGGCGATCACTGAAATCTCGCGCTCGAACGGCACGAAGCCTTCGAGAATGGCGGACTTGGTTTCGAGGTCGGCCCATGCGGCGGCAATGTCGACGCCGTCGCGCAGCATGACCTGTCCCTTTCCGTCATACCCGAAGCGGCGGGTCTTTAGCACGGCGGGCAGGCCGTGCTTGGTGATCGCCGCGTTCAGACCGTCCACCGAGGTGACGTCGGCGTAGGGCGCGGTGGCGATGCCGAGACTGTTGACGAAATCCTTTTCGGCGAGCCGGTCCTGCGTGATCTCGAGCACCTTGTGGTTCGGCAAAACCGGCCGCCGGGCGGACAGCACCATCGCCGTTGCAGCCGGAACGTTCTCGAATTCGTAAGTGACGACGTCGACATCGGCGGCGAACAGTTCGAGCGCCTCGACGTCGGCATATTCGGCGCAGGTTGCGTATTGCACGACCTCGAATGCGGGCGAATCCGGATCGGGTGAAAACACCTGGCAGCGCAGCCCGAGACGTGCCGCCGCGAGCGCCAGCATCCGACCCAGCTGGCCGCCGCCGAGAATGCCGATGGTGTCGCCGGGCTTGAGCTTCACCGCCGCCGAAGCCGTCACGTCGCCCCCTCCGGACGCTCGGCCACAGCCGCCGTCTGTTGTTCGCGCCACGCGACCAAGCGGCCGGCAAGAGCGGTATCGTGGAGCGCCAGGACGCTGGCGGCGAGCAGGGCGGCGTTGATGGCGCCGGCCCGGCCGATCGCCAGGGTGCCGACCGGAATACCGGCCGGCATCTGGACGATGGAGTAGAGGGAGTCGATGCCCGACAGCGCCTTGGATTCCACTGGGACTCCGAAGACTGGCAATTCGGTCAAGGCTGCTGTCATACCCGGCAGGTGCGCCGCCCCCCCGGCGCCGGCGATGATGACCTTGCAGCCGGCAGCTTTCGCGCCCTTGGCGAAGGCGTAGAGCCGGTCGGGGGTGCGGTGCGCGGAGACGATCAGCGCGTCATGGGCGATGCCCAGCGCGGTCAGGGTCTGCGCGGCGTGTCGCATGGTCTCCCAGTCCGACTGGCTGCCCATGATGATGGTGACGGGGGCGTTCATAGCGTTAATTCTTCTCGGGAATCCAGAAACATAGGCTGAATTATCCGTTTCGCCCGGCGGGAGCAAGGCGTCCGTCGTTACGGTTTGGGCGAAAAAAATCGCGGCGAGTGCCGGTAACAACGCCCCCGGCAGCCGGCTCTCAGGGGTGGGACCCAGCTTTTGCACTCAAGACGGTCAGGCTCGTCGATGCCACGTTCGCTTGGCGCCCCGCGACTTCAACTATGCGATAACTATGCGATAATGTCCGGCGTGATCTGATCTTCGACGTACGCGATGCGGTCGCGTAACAGGAGCTTGCGCTTTTTCAATCGCTGCAACTGTAAAAGGTCTGGCGCGGGCGATTGGTGCAGCGCATCGATGGCAGCATCAAGGTCGCGGTGTTCCTGTTGTAGCCGTGCCAGTTGGGCACCGAGTTCGCGTTCGTCTTCGTCGGTCATGTTATCCGAATCTTGCATCGCGAAACGGTTGCGGCAAATCGTTGGTCGCGCTTCCGGCATTATCTTGAGATCGACAGGCCGCGCAAGCGGCGTGGTTCCGTACTCACGTTTTGTTTTTCATGAGTGAGCCGAAACTGAAATCCGCGACCTTATATCTATCGACAGATTTCCCATGTCATGTAGACTTCATCATCCAAATCGCGTTTGAGATTCATCCCAGC
>CAUJJN010000369.1 GCA_963204905.1 Pseudomonadota bacterium | reverse complement strand
TGTTCGTCGGGCTTGATCGCCGTCAGCCCCATCCAATAGAACGGGAACAGAAGGATCAGCACGATGATCGAAAGCGGCAGATAGAGCGTGACGAGCCGACGCGGCAGGCTTTCGAGGTAGCTCATGCCCTCGCTGTCGTCGCTCTTGGCGAGTTGGGCGGCCGGGGCCTTTTCGAGGCTCTGATCAGTCATTGTCGGCCCCTTGCTGCCATTTGCGCCGCTGCATCCCGAACCACGAAATGGCGATGGCCGCGAGCAGGAACGGAATCATTGCCGTCGCGATCGCCGCGCCCTCCCCCAGGCGACCGGAAAGAATGCCGCGCTGGTAGCTCAGCGTCGCCATCAGATGCGTGGCATTGACGGGACCACCGCGCGTCAAGGCCCAGATCAACTGGAAATCCGTGAACGTGAACAGCACGGAGAATGTCATCACGACGGCGATGATCGGCGTCAGCAGCGGATAGGTGACGTACCGGAAGCGTTGCCAGTTGGTGGCGCCATCGAGCGTCGCCGCCTCGTAGAGCGAGGGCGAGACGGTTTGCAGACCCGCCAGCAGCGTAATGGCGACAAACGGCACGCCGCGCCAGATATTGGCGAAGATCACGCTGGCGCGCGCCCAGTTGGTTTCGCCGAGGAAATTGATGTTCTGGTTGATCACGCCCATCTTCACCAGCGACCATGAGATGATCGAGAACTGCGTGTCGTAGATCCACCAGAACGCGATGGCCGACAGCACCGTCGGCACGATGAACGGCAACAGCACGGCCGCACGTATCATCGCCTTGAACGGCATATGCCGGTTCAGCAAGAGCGCGAGATACAAACCGACCGCGAATTTGATGGCGCTGGCGACGATGGTGTAGAGCAGCGTGTTGAACACCGAGAGCCAGAAGACAGAGTCGTCCCACAGCCACTCGTAGTTTTCCAGACCGACAAAAACGCCCGGACGGCCGATGCGCTCGTCGGTGAAGCTCATCCAGATGCCGAGCCCCAACGGATAGGCAAGGAACAGCAGCAGGAATGCCGCGGTCGGCAGCATGAACCATATCGCCTGCCAGTTACGGTTGGCCCGCAATTGCTGCCAGCGCGCTCCGAAGGACGTATCCTCGACCGACGCGGGCAACGATGTCTGAACTGTGCTGACCATTGTCTCATCCGGACCGCCGCCGGAGGCGGCCGCTTGGTGTTGACGCGGAGCCTGTGACTACTGGCGGTGCGCCGGCGCGAGCAACTTGCGCCGGCGCCGCCGATGCTCAGCGATAGATGCGCTTGGCCTGGCGTTCGGCCGAGGCCATCGCGCCCTTGAGGTCCTCGCGACCCGTGCAGTAGTTGGCGTACATATCGACGACGATGAAGTCGGCGATCGCGGCGGCGGCCGCTTCGTTGAGCTGACCGAGTCCGGCGGGAGTCAACGCGTTCTTCGCGACATCCCGATAAAGGATGTTTTTCGGGTCCGACGTCCAGATCGGATTAGCGTCATACGCCTTCAGGAACGGCGACAGATAACCCTGCGCGGCTTCCACCCATGGATTGAACTGATCAGCCTCCAGCATGAACGCGGTGAGCGCCTTGCAGGCATTGGGGAACTTGCTGAAGGTGAAGATCAACATCGGGAACGCAAGATGCAACTCGCGCAACTTTCCATCGACGCCGACCGGAAGGTTGGCGTGGAAGGTGTCCTTGGCCATGTCCGGATTTTCCTTCTTGGCCGTGACGTAGACCGAAATGCCGTTCACCGTCAGATAGAGTTGCCCGGCGATATAAGCCTTGTTGTTGTTACTGTCGTTCCACGACGCCGTGCCCGGGATGAAATTCTGATAGAGACCCTTGACATATTCGAGCGACTTCGCGGTCTCGGGCGAGTTGATGATCACCTTGTTGTTCTTGTCGATCAGATAGCCGCCGTGCGCCCACAGCGCCCAGTGCAACCAGGTGTTGGCGTCGCCGGAGGCGTGACCGAGCGCCATGCCGGCCGGGGTGCCGTTCTTGTTCATTCCCTTGATCAGTTCGGAGAATCCGCCGAGATCTTTCGGAAATTCCTTGAAGCCGGCTTTTTCAACCGCGCTCTGACGATAGGCCACCAGCGCGCCGGTCGTGGCGATCGGAATGCCGATCCACTTGTTACCAAGCTTGCCGAATGCTTCAGCCGACGGCGTCCACCCGCCATACTTGTCGCCAAGGTACTTCGCGACATCCGACACATCGAGACACTTGTTCGGGAACAGGAACGGCAGCGAGTACAGGCCCCAGACCATGTCGAGCCCCTGCCCGGTATTCGCCGCAACCGATGCCTTGGGCTGAATGTCGTCATAGGACTCGTTCGAGACGTTGACCTGAACGCCGGTCGCTTTCTGGAACGCCTCGATCATCTTCATGAACGCGACGTCTTCGGCTTCGACGAAGCGCTTCCATCGCAACAGGTTAATCTTGGCGCCGGCCTCCGGCTTCCACTTCGCATCAGCGGCCCACGCCTTGGCGAAGCCCAGCAGTTGCTCGGCCGACATCGTCGAGATTGCGGCAGCAGCGGCAGCTCCGCCCTTTAACAGCGAACGGCGGTCTGGTGTAAATGTCGTCATGATTTCCTCCCAATGAATGTCTTTTGTTTTGTCAGCGGCAGAACTCGACGAAAGCGTTCAGATCGACGGCCTCATATGCGGGCACCGGTGTCCTTGTCGAAAAGGTGCGCCGCGCTGGCCCGCGGGCGAAGATGAATTTTATCCCCCGCCTTGACCGGATGACGATCGCGAAACACAGCGATGACATCGTGTTTGCCGACCCGCGCAATCACCTGTGTTTCCGATCCGGTCGGCTCCACCACCACGACCTCAGCGGCGATGCCGCCGTCGCCCAACTCAAAATGCTCGGGCCGAACCCCGTAGACGATCGGCTTGTCGGCTGAAGCCGGGGGCGCCTTGGTCAGCGGCAACCTCGAGCCGTCCGGCGTTTCGACATAAGGTTGGTCGCCGCTCCGCAGTGTTCCATCGATGAAATTCATCGCGGGTGACCCGATAAAGCCCGCGACAAAACGATTGGCGGGGAAATCATAAAGTTCGAGCGGCGATCCCATCTGCTCGACGATACCGTCATGCATCACCACGATCTTGTCAGCCATGGTCATGGCCTCGATCTGGTCATGGGTCACATAGACCGTGGTGGTCTTGAGCCGTTGATGCAGCTCCTTGATCTCGGTCCGCATCGCCACGCGCAGCTTGGCATCGAGGTTCGACAGTGGCTCGTCGAACAGGAACACCTGCGGGTCGCGCACGATGGCGCGTCCCATCGCGACGCGCTGGCGCTGACCGCCGGACAACTGGCGCGGATAGCGATCCAGCAGCGGCGTCAGATCGAGAATGTCCGCGGCTTTCCTGACACGCGATGAAATGTCGCCCTGCTCCGCTTTTCGCAGCTTGAGTGAAAAGCCCATGTTCTGGGCAACCGTCATGTGCGGATAGAGCGCGTAGTTCTGGAACACCATTGCGATGTCGCGCTCTTTCGGCTGCACGTTGTTGACGATGCGGTCACCGATCGCGATGGTTCCGGAGGTGATGTTTTCCAGACCGGCCAGCATGCGCAGCAACGTGGATTTGCCGCACCCTGAAGGACCTACCAAAACAACGAAAGCGCCGTCCTCGATCGGAATGCTGACGCCATGCAGAACCTCGAATCCGCCGAACGATTTCCGCACGTCGTTAATCTGCACCGACGCCATCGTTTCCATTCCCTCAGGTTTCGGCGTTGTACGGCGCAAACCGTCGCGGCTCTGTCCTCAGCCTCCGTGCCGAAAGCTGAATGGGGTGTTGTCCCTTGTTGCGGGCCATTATCAATGCGGTGGTAGCGCTGTCAATAATCATTTAATCGTAAGGGCCGGTATGCTATCAGCGCGTCATGGCGCGCGCGCGAACCAGTTCCGGCAAGGTCAGGCTCACTGAAGTCGCGAAACTCGCGGGCGTCAGCCCGATCACCGCGTCACGGTTCTTTCGCAATCCCGAAGCGCTCTCTCCGGGCAAGCGCGAACGCGTTGAGAATGCGGCACAACAACTCGGTTACGTGCCCGATCTCGCGGCGCGCGCTCTGGCATCGCGCCGTACCGAGGTCATCGGCGTGCTGATCCCGTCCTTCACCAACAACGTCTTCACCGATGTCTTGCGTGGCATCTACGACGGTTCGGGCGAGAGCCGCTATTCCATCCAGCTCGTCAACACGCACTACAGCATCCTTCAGGAGGAAAAGCTGTTGCGGCTGTTCAAGGCGCAGCGACCGGCTGGCCTGATCGTCACCGGGATCAACCAGACCGAAGACTCGCGCACCATCCTGGAATCCATGAACTGTCCTATCGTCCAGATCATGGAACTCGGCCCCAAACCAATCGACATGATGGTGGGTTTTTCGCATAATGAGGCGGCATTCGCAGCGATTTCGCACCTCGTTGAGTTGAACTTCAAGCGGATCGGATTTCTCGGCGCCCGCATGGACCCGCGCGTGCAGCGCCGCCTCGAGGGCTACACCGACGCCATGAAGCGAGCATCGCTGTACGATCCTCGCCTGATCATCGCGACGCCGGTGCCGACATCGGTGACAATGGGCGGAACGCTGTTCGCCGATCTTCTCCTGAAAGCTCCCGATCTGGACGCGGTGTTTTGCGTCAACGACGATCTTGCGTTGGGGACGCTGTTCGAATGCCAGCGGCGACGGATTCAGGTTCCCGAGGATATCGCCATCGTCGGCTTCAACGACCTTGAGTACATGGCGTCGGCGGTGCCGCCTCTTACCAGCGTCCGCACCAATCGCTACGACATGGGCAAGACCGCCATCAGCATGGTGATGGACGCGATCGAAGGCAAACGGCCGCCCGCACCGATCATCGACCTCGGCTTCGAACTGATGATCCGCCGCAGTTCCGCCGCCCATCGCGCCTGATCGGCGGACCGCACGGCTGCTTTCCCGGCCTCGCGGAAATTTGGTAGCGCTGTCTTTTTGACGTGACTCGCGCCTTCGTCTCTGGAACAATGCCGCTTTGGCGGCCACGTGCGCGTCGCCGTTTCGATATCACGCAACCACCGCCAGGCGGCCGAACGACCCCTGCGACCAGCTCACGCGGGAGGAAACATTGAACAAGAAATCCGATCAAGCCACGACCGCGACCCATTCCCGGCGCAAACTCCGGTCCACCGAATGGTTCAACAATCCGGACAATCCGGCGATGACCGCGCTCTATCTCGAGCGCTATCTCAATTACGGCCTGACCCGCGAGGAGTTGCAGTCCGGCAAGCCGATCATCGGTATCGCCCAGACCGGCAACGATCTCTCTCCGTGCAACCGACATCATCTCGATCTCGCCAGCCGCGT
>CAUJJN010000368.1 GCA_963204905.1 Pseudomonadota bacterium | reverse complement strand
GCCGGGAGGTCTTAAAAATCCGACGCGATGCCTTTGACTTCCCAATCGCCGAAGCGGGTCGGTTCCGGGCCCTTGGGGCCGTTCAATTCCGGTGCGGCGGGTTTGGCATTTGCTGCCGTCGCGACGCGGCGGGCTTCCGCTTCTGCGAGCGCGCGTTTCGCGGCCTCGGGAAGCGGCCGGCGCGTGGCGTCGGTGTTGGCAATGGGGGCCGGTGTCTCTGGCATGACGCAAATTCCCTGTCGGTCTCGATGGCCTGACGTCTGATGGCCTGACGCGCAGGCGCGATGCTCATCAACGAAGATACAGGATCGTTGCGGTGTATATAATTCGGATTCTTACAATTGGCATATTCGCGTGCCACGAAAATCCATCGCACGGCCGCGAATGCGCCGACCGATCGTTGTCCCTCCGTCACGAGTCATACTCCCGCCCATGCCGCTTTCGAGATACGCACCAGCAGAGGTGCCCGGACTGACCGCGCGTCGTATCGCCGCCGATATTCTCGACGGCGTTCTGCACAAGCGCCGCACGCTGGACGAACAGCTCGATGGTCCAGCCGCGCATCCCGGCCTCAAGGCGCTTGCGGATCGCGACCGCGCGCTGATGCGTCGGCTGGTGGCGACCATTCTGCGCCGGCTTGGCACGCTCGGGCACGTGCTGTCGCGACTGCTGGATCGCGGGGTGCCGGCGGACGCGCCGCGCGCGCAAAGCGCGTTGCTGATCGGCGCCGCGCAGATTCTCTGGATGGATGTGCCGGATCATGCGGCGGTGGATTTGTCGGTGCGGCTGGTGCAGGCGGATCGCCGCGCGGCGAAATATGCCGGTCTCGTCAACGCCGTGTTGCGCCGTTGCGCGCGTGAAGGTCAGGCGCTGCTCGACGAGGTGAAGGATCAGGCGCTCGATGTGCCGCCGTGGTTGCTGGCGCGCTGGAGCGCGCACTACGGCGAGGCCACGGCCAAGGACATCGCGGCCGCGATCGGTCACGAACCGCCGCTCGATCTCACGGTGAAGTCCGATCCCGCCCATTGGGCGACGCGCCTTCACGGCGAGGTGCTGCCGACCGGTACGGTGCGCATGCCGTTGCACGGGTCGGTGACGATGCTCCCCGGCTTCAACGAGGGGCAATGGTGGGTGCAGGACGCCGCCGCCGCGTTGCCGGTGCGCCTGTTCGGAGACCTGAACGGACGCACCGTGGTCGATCTCTGCGCCGCACCCGGTGGCAAGACCGCGCAACTGGTTCAGGCGGGAGCGCAGGTGACGGCGCTCGACCGCTCGCCGGCGCGGGTGGCGCGGTTGCGCGGCAATCTCGCGCGGCTGTCGTTCGAGGCGGAGACGTTCGCGGCCGACGCCTGCGAATGGACCACGGACAAAGCCTTCGACGCCGTCCTGATCGACGCGCCCTGCACCTCGACCGGCACCATTCGCCGCCATCCCGACGTGGCGTGGCTGAAGCAGGACTCCGACATCGCCGCGTTGGCGGTGCAGCAGGCACGCCTGATCCGGCGCGGGCTGGCGCTGCTCAAATCCGGCGGCACGCTGGTCTATTGCACCTGTTCGCTGGAGCCGGAAGAAGGCGAGCAGGTGGTCGCGAATCTGCTCGCCGACGAATCAGGTGTGCGGCGTCAGCCGGTCGATCCAGCGGAAATCGCCGGATTGGCCGAACTGGTGACGGCGGATGGCGATGTGCGAACCCTGCCGTCGCACCTGCCGAACCCCGATCCGGCTCTGGGCGGGCTCGACGGATTCTATGCCGCTCGCCTGGTAAAAACTTGATATTGCTTGTTTTTTACGCTGCGTGAGCTTCCGCGGCGGTTGTCCGGAGGGCGTTGCCCGTTATCCGGCGGCCGGTCAAGGCTGCCGTTGACGGCGTTTCCGGATTAAGAAGGATTCGCAGATAAATTCCATCAAGTCAGATTTGATTCAGGATACCGCCGCGTGTCGATCGCACAACGCAGACGCCTATCGACATTGATTCTCGGCCGCTTCGCGCGGTCGGCGATGTCGCGCGTCGGCGCGCCGGTGGCGCTGGCGCGGCTGTGGCCCGGCCGGACCGATCGCCTGATCATCGCGCCGCATGACCTGCGCACGGCGGACGCCACGCGCGCCGCCGAAATCTATGCCGGCCGCTTCGTGTTCGCCGGCAAGATCGTGACCTGCCACAGCCGCTCGATCTTTGATCTCGAACCGCCGTCCGACGATTGGGACGCTGCGCTGCTCGGCTTCGGCTGGTTGCGTCACCTGCGCGCCGCCGATACCGCGCTCACCCGCGCCAATGCCCGCTCGCTGGTCGAGGACTGGATTTCCAACCCGCCGCGGCGGCGGCCGCTCGCCAAGCGCGCCGACGTGCTGTCGCGCCGGGTGATCTCGCTGTTGTCGCAAGCGCCCCTGGTGCTGACGGAGACCGACAGCAAGTTCTATCGCCGCTACCTGCGTGGCCTCGCGCGCGACATTCGCCATCTGCGATCGGCGGCGCTGGATATTCCGGACGGCGTCGTGCGGCTGCAAGTCCTGGTCGCGCTGTGTTACGCCGCACTGTGCCTCGCCAATCAGGCCAACCAGATCAAGACCACAACGCGGAAACTGTCGGAGGAACTGCAGCGTCAGATTCTGCCGGACGGCGGGCACATCTCGCGCAATCCCAATGCCCTGATCGAATTGCTGGCCGACCTGTTGCCGTTGCGCCAGACCTTCGCGGCAAGGAACATCCCGCCGCCGTCGGCGCTTCTGAACGCCATCGACCGCATGATGCCGATGCTGCGTTTCTTCCGGCATGGCGACGGCAATTTCGCGCTGTTCAACGGCATGAGCGGGACGCCGTCCGATTTGCTGGCGACGCTGCTTGCTTATGACGACACCCACGGCGCGCCGATGGCGACCATGCCGCATACCGGTTATCAGCGCCTCGATGCCGGCGCGACCACGGTCATCATGGATAGCGGCTCACCGCCGCCGGCCAATGTCAGCCACGACGCCCACGCCGGCTGTCTGTCGTTTGAATTGTCGTCGGGGCAGAACCGCATCGTGGTCAACTGCGGAATGCCGGTCAACGGCCGTGAAACCTGGCGCGCGTTCTCGCGCGGGACACCCGCGCACTCCACTGTGAGCTATCACGACGCTTCGTCCTGCCAGTTCGTCGAGCGCACCGCGATGAAGCGCCTGCTGCGCGGCGCACCGATCGTCAGCGGTCCCACCGAGGTCTCGAGCGAGCGCGAGTTCGTTGACGACGGCACGCTGCTGACCAGTTCGCATGACGGCTATCTCGGGCGTTTCGGCGTAATTCACACGCGGGTTCTGCTGTTGTCGAACGATGGCCTGCGGCTCGATGGCGAGGATACGTTGGCGCCGCCGCGCGGTTCGCGCGTGCGCGGTCATGACGCGGACTATGCGCTGCGTTTCCACCTGCATCCTGCGATCAAGGCGAGCCGCCTCAGTGACGCGCACGGCGTGATGCTGGTGCTGCCGAACCGCGAGGTATGGACGTTCGAGACGCCCGATGACAGGGTCGAACTCGAAGACAGCGTATTTCTTGCCGGCAGCGACGGCGCGCGCCGCACCCAGCAGATCGTGATCCGGCAGAATGCAAGGCAGGTCGGCAACATCCGCTGGAGTTTCGTCCGCTCGTCGGCGTCGGCCTCCGCGACCCATGCGCGTCGTAACGCCCACCGCGAGCCGCAACTGCCGCTCTAATACGATGAAGTCGGGTTAAACCGTCACTGCGAGCGAAGCGAAGCCATCCAGAAGGCCCAAAACAAAAACTGGATTGCTTCGTCGTCTGCGCTCTTCGCTATGATGAACTGCTGATGGGCTGGCGCGTCAATGCGCCTCGTCCCAGTTGTCGGCGGCGCGTGCATCGACATGCAGCGGCACCGACAGCAGCACTGCCGGGAACGGCGCATCCTGCATCACGCGTTGCACCACCGGAAGCGTCGCGGCGACTTCCTTCTCCGGCACCTCGAAGATCAGTTCGTCGTGCACTTGCAGCAGCATTTGCGCCGCGAGCTTCTTCTCCGCCAGTGCGTCTTCCATGCGCGCCATGGCGCGGCGGATGATGTCGGCGGCGGTGCCTTGCAGCCGCGCGTTGATGGCGGCGCGCTCGTTGAAGGCGCGGATCGACGGGTTCGACGCCTTGATATCAGGATAGTGACATTTCCGTCCGAACAGCGTCTCGACAAAGCCGTGTTCGCGGCAGAAATCGCGCGTCGAATCCATATAGGCGCGAATGCCGGGGAAACGTTCGAAATATTTCTTGATGTAAGCGCCAGCTTCCTCGCGCGGAATGCCGAGCTGGTTGGCGAGGCCGAACGCCGAAATGCCATAGATGATGCCGAAGTTGATCGCCTTGGCGCGGCGGCGAATTTCGCCGGGCATATCCTTCACCGGCACGCCGAACATTTCCGACGCAGTCATCGCGTGAATGTCGAGGCCGTCGCGGAACGCTTGCTTCAGCACCGGGATGTCCGCGATCTCCGCGAGCAGCCGCAGTTCGATCTGCGAATAGTCGGCCGACACCAGCTTGTGGCCAGGCGTCGCCACAAAGGCGCGGCGAATTTTGCGGCCGTCCTCGGTGCGCACCGGAATGTTTTGCAGGTTCGGTTCGTTGGACGACAGGCGGCCGGTGGTGGTCGCCGCCAGTGCGTAAGTGGTGTGAACGCGGTGGGTTTGCGGATGCACGTATTCCGGCAGCGCGTCGGTATAGGTCGATTTCAGTTTCGAGACCTGTCGCCAGTCGAGGATCAGGCGCGGGAAGGTGTGACCTTGTTCCGCCAGCTCGTCGAGGATCGAGGCGGTGGTCGACCATGCGCCGGTCTTGGTCTTCTTGCCGCCGGGCAGCCCCATCTTGCCGAACAGGATGTCACCGATCTGCTTCGGGCTGCCGGGGTTGATGTCTTCACCGGCGTTCTCGCGGATTTCGGATTCAAGCCGCGCTGCGGTCTGGGCGAAGTCGCCGGAGAGCCGCGACAGGACTTGTCGATCGATGGAGATGCCGCGCCGCTCCATGCGAGCCAGCACCGGCACCAGCGGCCGCTCAAGCGTCTCATAGACGACATTCATGCGCTCGGTGACGAGGCGTGGCTTCAACACGCGCCACAGCCGCAGGCTGAGGTCGGCGCCTTCGGCGGCATATTCGCTGGCCTTATCGATGGCCACCTGATCGAAGGTGAGCTTGTTCTTGCCGCTGCCGATGAGGTCGCCATAGGCAAGCGCGGTGTGGCCGAGCCAGCCTTCCGCGAGCGCTTCGCGCTCGTGCGAGCCGCGGCCTGCATCGAGCGCGTATGAGATCAGTTGCGCGTCCTCGATGTTGCGCAGCGTGACGCCATGCTGCGCCAGCAGCACCATCGCGAACTTGGTGTCGAAGCCGATCTTCAACAGGCCAGCGCTTTCGAGCACAGGGCGCAGCGCATCCAGCGCGTCACGTGTCGCCATCTGGTCGGGCGCGAGACCGGCCGCGAACAGTCCGGAGCCGTCGCCGGATTGCTTATGCGCCAGCGGAATGTACCCCGCATCGTTCGGGCCGATCGCCAGCGCGATACCGCAAAGTTCGGCCTGCATCGGATCGATGGTCGCGGTGATGAGGTCGAGCGCGACATGACCAGTGTCCCGGATACGTGCGATCCATTGGTCCAACTGCACGCGGGTGCGGATTGTCTGGTAGCGGCTACGATCGATTTTCGTGTTGCGGGCTTCCTCGGCACGGCTCGCGACGAGCGCCAGCGGCGACAGCGTTTCAGTGTCGGCCTGGCCGTTTGAGATGGGTCTGCGCGGTGCGGCGGCCGGGCCGCCGAACAGATCGCCGGTGCCGGATCGCGGCAGCGCCGATGATCCTTTTGCGCGATCGTCCGGCGCGCCGCCGAGTGCGGGGACTTGCGGCGAATCCTGCGGCGCGCCGCGGGCGAACGCGCTTTTCAGATTGGCATTGGCTTCGACGTCGGAGGGGTCGATCTGCGAATAGTCGGCGACGCGGCGCGTCAGCGTCGAGAATTCCATCGCCTTCAGGAACGCCAGCAGCTTGCGCGCGTCGGGTTCTTGCACCGCGAGGTCGTCGAGCGGCACGTCGAGCGCCACCTTGTCGTCGAGCAGCACCAATTGGCGCGAGATACGCGCCTTCTCGGCGTTCTCGATCAACGCCTCGCGCCGCTTCGGTTGTTTGATTTCGCCAGCGCGCGCCAGCAACGTGTCGAGATCGCCGTATTCGTTGATGAGCTGCGCGGCGGTCTTGATGCCGATGCCGGGCACGCCGGGCACGTTATCGACGCTGTCGCCGGCGAGCGCCTGCACTTCCACCACCTTCTCCGGCGGCACGCCGAATTTCTCGATCACCTCCGGGATCCCGAGGCGGCGATCCTTCATGGTGTCGTACATGGTGACGCGCTCGGTGACGAGCTGCATCAGGTCCTTGTCCGACGACACGATGGTCGCGGTCGCGCCGCGTTCGCTGGCTTGCCGGACGTAGGTTGCGATCAGGTCGTCGGCCTCGAAGCCGCCCTGCTCGAGGCAGGGCAGGTCAAAGGCGTGCACCGCCTCGCGGATCAGCGCGAATTGCGGGATCAGGTCGTCCGGTGCCGGTGGCCGATGCGCCTTGTAGTCGGGATAGAGCTTGTTGCGGAACGTGATCTCGGATTTGTCGAAGACGATGGCGAGATGAGTCGGCCGGTCATCCTGCGGCATGTCGCGGAGCAGCTTCCACAACATGTTGCAGAAGCCGAGCACGGCATTCACCTGCAACCCGTCGGACTTGCGATTCAGCGGCGGCAACGCGTGATAGGCGCGGAAGATGTAGGACGAGCCGTCCACCAGAAAGACGTGGTCGCCTTTCGACGGGGTTTTGGTGCTGGCGGATGTGGCGGCGGGCGCGGGCTTGTTCGACATCGCCGCAACTTAGGGATTTTGGCCGGCGAATGACAGCCCGTCCGATCCCTGTTCCTGCGTTATTCCGCCGGTTGCAGCCGCCCGGCCGGCTTGCGCGGCGCGATCCAGAAGGCGTCGGGGCGCTCGAACAGGAAATTCAACCGGGTGCCTCGGCAAGCCCACCAAATCCCGATGGCCCCGACGATACCGATGAAGGTGACCACGGCCGAGAGCAGGCCGATATCGTGGATCAACCCGGTCTTCATCAGAAGGGTGCGCGACGCCGCCATCGGCAGGAAGAACGCCAGATAGATGACGATGGAGTGTTCGCCGAAATAGCGAATGAAATCGAGCCAATGCCGCCGTGCGAGCAAAGTGCCGGTGGTGATGATGGCGCATGCGCCCGCGATGCCGAGCGCCAGCGAGACGACCGGAAGATCGGCGTGGCCGAAATGGGTGAGCGCGCCGTTGACGAGCGCCCACAGCGCCAGTCCCGCCATCGCGAGGCCGGGATAGCTGCGGGCTCCGTCCGACAGCCGGAACACGTAGGTCGCGAACAGATATCCCGAGTAGAAATAGACGAAGCGCGCGGCGAATTCATCGATCGCGGTCCAACCGGTGGAGACATGCGCCATTTCCAGCGCCGCGCCGGCGAGCCAGATCACCGCCGGCGGCACGCGCAACGTCAGCTTGGTGACGACGAAGAAGATCGGCAGCAGGTAGATGAACCACAGCGTGCCGAACGGATCGATGAACGAAAGCAGATAGAGCTTGGCGACACCCGCCCATCCCATTTCGGCGGCGAAAGCGGGGGCCTTGAAGCCGAACTGGATCGTCACCCACAGCACGTAGAAATACGCGAAGTGCACCACCTTGCGGTCGAGATAGGTGCGCCAGTCGCGGTCGATCACGCGCGACAGGAACAGGCCGGAGATCAGGAAGAAATCCGGCATCCGGAACGGCCGGGCGAATTCCACCACATGGTGCATGAACCCGGTCTGGCCGGCGGCGGCTTCGACGCCCAGCACGGAGTGCATCATCACCACCATGACAATGCAGATGCCCTTGGCGTAATCGACCCAGTCGAGGCGGTCGGAGGTCGCCTCTGTGGTGATGGTTGTGCCGTTTCGGATCATCGCTGTTCCTTTGGGGGTCGCGAGAGCGAACAATAAGGGCGAAGGGTTTCGTTCCCGTTGCGCGATACAAGGAATGTGCCGCCTTTCCGGAACACGCTATTAAGGCAGCCGAAGCGACTCGTCGCTGGAGCATGATCCCGAAAGCGGAAGCCGGTTTTCGGACAAGATCATGCTCCCTCAACAAAACGCTAACGTTAACCGGACCCTATCGCCTTTGCCTCGCAACTTTCCCATGCCTCTGCCGATCGATGTCGTGCTCGATGACCTCACGGCAACTTTGGCGCGCCAGACGACCGCGGTGCTGGTGGCGCCGCCCGGCGCCGGCAAGACCACGCGCGTGCCCCTGGCGCTGCTCGACGCGCCATGGATCGGCAATGGCCGGATCATCATGCTGGAGCCGCGCCGCATTGCCGCGCGCGCCAGCGCCGAACGCATGGCGCAGACGTTGGGCGAACGGGTTGGCGACACCGTTGGCTATCGCGTGCGTTTCGGCGCGAAGGTGTCGCGCGCGACCCGGATCGAAGTCGTCACCGAAGGCATTTTCGCGCAACGGATTCTCAACGACCCGGAACTGAAAGGCGTCGCGGCGGTGCTGTTCGACGAGTTTCACGAGCGTTCGCTCGATGCCGACCTCGGCCTCGCCCTGGCGCGCGATGTGCAAACCGGTCTGCGCGAGGATTTGCGCATTCTGGTGATGTCGGCAACGCTCGACGGTGCGCGCGTCGCGGCGCTGCTCGGCGATGCACCGGTGATCGAAAGCCAGGGCCGCGCCTACCCGGTGGAGACGCGTTATCTCGGCCGCAAGCCCGACGCGCCGCTGGAGCGGCAGATGGCCGACGCCATCGCCACGGCTCTGCGCGCCGACGCCGGATCAGTGCTGGCGTTCCTGCCGGGAGCCGCGGAAATCCGCCGCACGCAAACGATGCTTGAAGAGCGCTTGCAGGATGCCGGGGTCGATATCGTGCCGCTGTTCGGGGCGCTCGATGCCGTCACGCAGGATCGCGCCATCGCGCCGTCGCCGAAGGGGCGGCGCAAAGTTGTGCTGGCGACCTCGATCGCGGAAACCTCGCTCACCATCGACGGCGTGCGCATCGTGGTCGATTCCGGGCTCGCAAGGGTGCCGCGCTACGAGCCCGACATCGGCCTGACGCGGCTGGAAACGGTGCGTGCCTCGCGCGCCGCTGTCGATCAGCGGCGCGGCCGCGCCGGGCGCACCGAACCCGGCGTCTGCTATCGGTTATGGGACGAGCCGCAAACCATGGCGTTGCCGGCCTACACCACGCCGGAAATCCTCGCCGCCGATTTGTCGTCGCTGGTGCTCGATCTGGCGCAATGGGGCGTGCGCGATCCGGCGACGCTGGCGTTTCTCGATCCGCCGCCCGGGCCCTCGCTGAACGAGGCGCGCGAACTGCTGCGCCAGCTCGGCGCGCTCGACGGCGATGGCCGTATCACAACGGAAGGGCAGGCGTTGCGTGCGCTGGCGTTGCCGCCGCGACTGGCGCGCATGATCGTCGATGCCGTGCCGTTCGGCGCAGCGCAGGAGGCGGCGGATATCGCGGCTGTGCTCACCGAGCGCGGACTGGGCGGCGACAGCGTCGATCTCGACGCGCGGCTCGACTTGTTTCGCCGCGACCGCTCACAACGCGCGTTGAGCGCCAAGCAACTGGCGAAACGCTGGGCAGGGCAGGTTGCGGCAATGGATGCGCCGCGTTCGCCTTCGCAAGAGGGGCAGGAGGGGAAAGAGTTGCTCTCGACCGGCGCGTTGCTCGCGCTGGCCTTCCCGGATCGCGTTGCCAAGAACCGCGGCAACGGCAGCTTCGTGCTGGCGAACGGGCGCGGCGCATCGATGGAGCAGGCCGCCGCATTGGCGCGCGCGCCCTACATCGCGGTCGGCGAACTCACCGGCACCGCCGCGCGCGGACGCATCTTGCTCGCGGCCCCGATCACCCAGACCGAGATCGAGACGCGTTTTGCTGACGAGATCGTGAGTGCGGACGATGTGTGGTTCGACAAGGACGTCATGGCGCTGCGCGGCCGCCGGCGCAAACGCCTCCATGCGGTCACGCTGGCGGAAGCGCCGCTGCAGGTGTTGCCGTCGGAGGATAGCGCGAGGATTTTTGCCGAGGGTCTGGTTGCCGCCGGTCTCGATCGCCTGCCATGGTCGAAGGCGCTGACGCAATGGCGCGGCCGCGTCATGTTCCTGCGCGCCGCCGAGGGTGACGCGTGGCCGGACCTTTCCGATGCGGCGCTGGCAGCGACGGCCGATACCTGGCTGGCGCCCGCGCTGTTCGACAAGACCTCGCTGAAGGATTTCTCCCCTGGCGATTTGTCGGAGGCGTTGATGGGATTGTTGTCGTGGGATCTTCGCGCGCGGATCGATCGTGAAGCGCCGACGCATTTCGAGGCGCCGACCGGTTCGATGCTGCCGATCGATTACGAGGCCGAGCAGGGGCCAACGATTGCCGTCAGGTTGCAGGAACTGTTCGGTTTGAAAATCCATCCCGCCGTCGCGAAAGGCAAGGTGCCGCTGGTGCTGGAATTGCTCTCACCGGCGCATCGTCCGGTGCAGGTCACGCGCGACCTGCCGGGCTTCTGGCGCGGCAGTTACGCGGCGGTGCGCGCCGATCTGCGCGGTCGCTATCCGCGTCATCCCTGGCCGGAAGATCCGGCGGTGGCTGAACCGACGCGCCGCGCCAAGCCGCGTGGAACCTGATCGCAGCACTTCGTTAACGCTAAACTCACGGTTTTAGCCAAAATACGCATAATCCCGATCGCGATATATGGCGCGGGTGACGTAGCGTTTTGGTGCGGGAATTGTGAGTGTGCGTATGCGTGGCGTGCTGATTTTAGCAGGCGTGATGATCGGCCTCGGTACGGTCATGGCACAGGTCGCCGATCACATGATGGCTGCGTCGGCCACGACGGCCTCATCCGCGCCGTCGGTGATGATGGTCGCTGCTGAATCCCCGGCCACGTCCAGCGCCCGCAGCGTCATCGTGTCCCGCGACCGGCATGGCCATTTCCAGACCGAGGGCCGTATCGAAGGACAACGCATCCAGTTCATGGTTGATACCGGCGCGTCGGTGGTCGCCATGAACGAAACTTCGGCGGCGCGGATCGGCGTGCGGCCGTTGCAAAGCGAATTCACCACCAAGGTGACCACGGCTAACGGCGTCATCAAGGCGGCGCGAATGCAGCTCGCGATGGTCCAGGTCGGCGACCTTGTCGTCCGCGACGTCGATGCCATGGTGCTGCCGGACGAGGCGCTGTCGCAAAACCTGCTTGGCCTGTCGTTCCTGGGCAGGCTGAGCCGGTTCGAATTCGCCGGCGGCCGGATGGTGCTGGAACAATAATCGCCGGGAGCGTTTGTCCCCGCCGCGACTGCTGCCAATCCGCCGTAATTTCACCCTAACCCGATCATCCCCGCCTTTCCTCCGCGCCGGGCATTCGCTATGGCTGCGGGGTTGCTTTGTCCTCCATCTTTTCAGAAGGCCGTTCGCATGTTTCCCAAGCCGAAGCCCGTCCTGGTGCCGAATACGCTCGCTTATGAATCCGAGCCGATGGTGAAGCCGACCGGCTTTCGCGAATATGACGCGCGCTGGCTGTTCGGCAAGGAAATCAACCTGATGGGCATTCAGGCGCTGGGCATGGGGCTCGGCGCGCTGATCGCGGAGATGGGGCAGAAACAGGAAATCGTCACCGGCCACGATTTTCGCGGCTATTCGTCATCGATCAAATACGCGCTGATCTCCGGCCTGATGGCGGCGGGCTGCAAGGTGCACGACATTGGTCTGTGCATGACGCCGATGGCCTACTTCGCGCAGTTTGAACTCGATGTGCCGTGCGTCGCCATGGTCACCGCTTCGCACAACGACAATGGCTGGACCGGCGTGAAGATGGGCGCCAACAGGCCGCTGACCTTCGGGCCGGACGAAATGACCCGGCTGAAGGAGATCGTGCTCAATGCCGACTTCAAGAACAAGGTTGGCGGCAGCTATCAGTTTCATGAGAACTTCCCGGCGCGCTACATCGCCGATCTGACCAAGCGCGCCAAGCTGAAGCGCAAGCTCAAGGTCGTGGTGGCGTGCGGCAACGGCACCGCCGGCGCCTTCGCACCGCAGGTGATGGAGGCGATCGGCTGCGAGGTGATCCCGCTCGACACCGAACTCGATCATACCTTCCCGAAATATAATCCGAACCCGGAAGACATGGAGATGCTCCATGCCATTCGCGACGCGGTGCTCGAACACAAGGCCGACGTCGGCCTCGGCTTCGATGGCGACGGTGACCGCTGTGGCGTGGTCGACAACACCGGCGAGGAGATTTTCGCCGACAAGGTCGGTGTGATGCTGGCGCGCGATATCTCCGCGATCCACAAGGATGCGCGCTTCGTTGTCGACGTGAAGTCGACCGGCCTCTTTGTGACGGACCCGGTGTTGCAGAAGCAGGGCGCGACCGTGACCTACTGGAAGACCGGGCATTCCTACATGAAGCGGCGCACCCATGAAGTGGGCGCGCTGGCCGGCTTCGAGAAGTCGGGCCACTTCTTCTTCAATCCGCCGTTCGGCCGCGGCTACGACGACGGCCTGATCTCGGCCATCGCGGTGTGCGAGATGCTGGACCGCGCACCGGGCAAGAGCATGTCCGACCTCAAGGACGCGCTGCCGAAGACCTGGTCGTCACCGACCATGTCGCCGCACTGTGACGACGAGACCAAGTACGGCATCGTCGACGCGGTGGTGAAGCACTTCGAGGCGGCGAAGGCCAAGGGCGAGAAGGTCGCGGGTCAGGCGATCCGCGATCTCGTCACCGTCAACGGCGTGCGCGTCACTGTGGAAGACGGAAGCTGGGGTCTGGTGCGGGCCTCATCCAACAAACCCGAACTGGTTGTCGTGGTCGAAAGCCCGGTGTCGGAGCAGCGGATGCGCGACATGTTCGAGGCGATGGATGCCGTGCTGCGCACGCATCCAGAAGTCGGCGAATACAATCAGAAGATCTGAGCCGAAGATCGGCGGGCGCTTGCTGCAAGAGCCGCGCTCGCTTTGCTGTCAGACCGAAGCCCGCGCCAGTCGCCGCTCGTCGGCGATGCGGCGCAGTTTTGATTCCTGGAAGCCGTGCATCCCGGTCTGCCATTGCAGGGCGACCACGGCGCCCTTGACCGGTTGCAGCAGCGCCAGCGAACTCACCAGCGTGATCGGCAGCCAGATCAGCGCGTGGACCCAGTACGGCGGAGCATAGGCCGTCTCCATCGCCAGCAGCGCCGGCACCACGGCGTGACCGACCACCACGATCACCAAATAGGCCGGCAGGTCGTCAGCGCGCTGGGCGGCATAGCTTTCGCCGCAGGCCTCGCAATGATCCACGACCTTGAGATAGCGGCCGAACAGGCGGCCCTCGCCGCAGTGCGGGCACTTCATCGTGAAACCGCGCCATAGCGCACGTCCCAGGGAAACGGTGCTTGTCATCGTGGATGTCCTTACCGATTGTCCTTGACCGACAACTTGATCCATACAATATGGATATGTAGGCAGACATTCAAAGAAAATGTAGGTATTTGCATGGATTGGCTCCCTACAATAGGGGAATGGCAGGGGCCGATCTACCTGCGGATTGTCGATGCGCTGAGTGCCGACATCAACAGTCGGCGGCTGAACCGGGGCCAGCAGCTTCCGACCCACCGGGCGCTGGCTCAGGCGCTGGGCGTCGATCTCACCACGGTGACGCGCGCCTATGGCGAGGCGCGCCGCCGCGGGCTGGTGGAGGCGCGGGTGGGACAGGGCACGTTCGTGTCCGAGACCACGGCGCGGCAAGCGGCGGACATTCCGGTGCAGGTCAAGATCGACCTGTCGATGAACGTGCCGCCGCAACCGGTGGAGGCCAATCTCGATCTCCGCATCGCGCAGGGGCTCGCCGCGATCCGCAGCGAAGCGAGCTTCAGCGCCTATCTCAATTACGCGCGCGCCGGCGGCAGCGACGACGAGCGCGAGGTGGCCGCGCAATGGCTGCGCCCACGCCTGACGACGGCCGCGCCGGAGCGGCTGGTAATCTATCCGGGCACGCAGGCGGCGCTGTTCAACACGCTGCTGGCGCTGACCTCGCCGGGCGACGTGGTTCTGACCGAAAACCTGACGTTTCCCGGAATCAAGGCCGCCGCGAGTCGGCTTGGCGTGCGGCTGGTCGGGGTTGAAATGGATCGCGATGGCGTGCTGCCGGACGCGCTTGCCGCCGCGTGCAGACAACATCAACCGAAGGTGATCTATCTGATTCCAACCCTGCACAATCCCTCGACGACGACATTGTCGCCCGCGCGTCGTCGCGCGATCGCGGATATTGTGCGTCAGTACGGTTCGTGGCTGATCGAGGACGACGCCTACGGATTCCTTGAGCCTTCGGTGCAGCCGATCGCCGATCTCGTTCCCGAGCGTACTTACTTCGCCGCCAGCATGTCGAAGTGCATCGCGCCGGCGTTGCGCGCTTCTTATCTGCTGGTGCCCGATCTCGCCGCCGAGCAGGTGATGCGCAACAATTTGCAGGCCACGATGCAGATGCCGCCGCTGCTGATGGTGGCGCTGCTGACGCACTGGATTCGCACCGGTGTCGCCGATCAGATCATTCAGGCCATTCGCAACGAAGCGATCGGGCGTCAGCAATTGGCGACCCGCATGTTGCAGGGGCTACCCTTCGCGGCGCGGCCGGCAGGGCATCATCTGTGGTTGGCGTTGCCACGGCAATGGCACGGCGCCGAATTTCTTGCGGATGTGTTGCGGCACGGCCTTGCCGTGGTCGGGCGCGATGCTTTCGCCGTGGGGGACAACGCGGCGCAAGGCGTGCGGGTCTCGCTGGGTGCGGCGCGCAATCGCGCCGAACTGGCGCAGGCGCTGCAACTGCTCGCCAACACCTTGCGCGCGCCGCCGTCCGACATCCAGATCGTTTGAGGCGGGCGGCGCGCGTCAGATGCCCAGATAGGCCTGCCGCACCCGCTCGTCGGCGAGCAGGTCCGAGCCGCTGCCGCACAGCGTGACGCGACCGTTCTCCAGCACATAAGCGCGGCTCGCGATTTTCAGCGAGACAGCGACGTTCTGTTCCACCAACACGCAGGTCATGCCACCGGCATTGAGATCGCAAATGGTCTTGAGCACGTCGTGGACGATGGTGGGAGCGAGGCCGAGCGACGGCTCGTCGAACATGATGAGCGTCGGTTCGCCCATCAGGCAGCGGCCGATGGCCAGCATCTGCTGCTCGCCGCCGGACAATGTGCCTGCCGCTTGGCCGATGCGTTCGGAGAGGCGCGGAAACATCGCCAGCACGCGGTCGCGATTTTGCGCGCGATGCGGCCGCGCATGTGGCAGCATCGCGCCCATGTCGAGATTTTCAGAGACGGTCAGCGAGGGAAATATCTGGCGTCCCTCGGCGACTTGTCCGATGCCGAGATCGCAGACCCGATGGCTCGGCAGGCCCGCGATGTCGGTGCCGCGAAACACGATGCGTCCGCCGGTCGGCCGGTGCATCCCCGCGATGGTGCGGATCAGCGAGGTCTTGCCGGCGCCGTTGGCCCCGACGATGGCGACGATGGCGCCTTCGTCGACGGTCAGCGACACGCCGTCGAGGGCTTGCGCATCGCCGTAGTGGACGCTGAGGTTCTCGACGTTCAGCATCACAGCGACTCCGCGCCAAGATAGGATTCGACCACGGCGGGATCGCGCAGCACCTGCTCCGGATTGCCTTCGGCGATAGCCGCGCCGTGATGCAGCACCAGGATGCGCGAGGCCAGTGCGGTGACCGCGCGCATGACATGCTCGATCAGCAGGATGGTGAGCCCATCGCGATTGAGATCGCGCAACGTGGCGACGATACGGTCGGTCTCGGTCGGCCGCAGCCCTGCCATCACCTCGTCGAGCAGCAACAGTTTTGGTCCTGTCGCCAGCGCGCGTGCGACCTCCAGTCGCTTGCGGTCCGGCAGCGTCAGGCTGGAGGCGATCTGCGCACGCTTGTCGAACAGGTCCAGCCGCGCCAGCGTGTCGCGCGCGATCCTTTCGGCATCGCGGATCGTCTTGGTCTGCATCAACGCGCCGATGATGACGTTATCCTCGACGGTGAGCGCAGGAAACGGCCGCACCAGTTGGAAGGTGCGGCCGACGCCGAGCCGTGCGATCTGATCGGAGCGGAGGCCCTGGATTTTTTGGCCGGCGAAGGTGATCGAACCTTCGTCGGGGGCCAGCGCGCCGGCGATCATGTTGAAGAGCGTGGTCTTGCCGGCGCCGTTCGGGCCGATCACCGCGAAAATCTCGCCTTGTTGCACGTCGAAGCTGACGCGGCTGACCGCGGCGAGACCACGGAATCGCTTGCTGATGTCGTTGAGGGAAAGCAGGGCGGTCGTCATGTGCGTGACCTGTCGAGGCCGAGTTTGCGGGCGAGCCAGGGCCACACGCCGCTCGGTTGCAAGGTGATGATCACCATCAGGGTCAGGCCGTAGAAGATCGACTTGGCGCCCGGCGTGTTGATGCCGAAATGCTGCATCAATGCGGTCAGGCTCTCGCCGAGTGGCGTCAGGAGAATTGCGCCGACGACCGGTCCGAACACGGTGCCGAGGCCGCCGATGATCGGCGCCATGATGATCTCGATGGAGCGGCCAATGTCGAACACCTGCGACGGAAACAGGTTGCGATAGTAGAAGCCGTAGAACACGCCGCCCACGGCGGTCATGCTGGCCGAAATCAGCATCGCGATCATCTTGGCCCGGAAGATATCGATGCCGGCGGCTTGCGCGGCTTTCGGGTCCTCACGCACCGCAAGCCAGCGATAGCCCAGCGGCGAACGGCGCAGCCTTGCCACCAGCAGCGTCGCGGAAGCGGCCAGGATCAGGGCGAGATAATAATACAGCAACGGTCCGC
This sequence comes from Pseudomonadota bacterium, assembly GCA_963204905.1. Classification (GTDB taxonomy): domain Bacteria; phylum Pseudomonadota; class Alphaproteobacteria; order Rhizobiales; family Xanthobacteraceae; genus 62-47. Next base: position 2,011 of record CAUJJN010000368.1, on the reverse strand, counting down.
CGCCGAGATTCCACCACTTGTCGGAGCCGGGGCTGCTGACCGACAGGAACATGCCCGCCGATGCGCCGGTGATTTGCAGGTGGTCGAATCCGATGCGGGTGAACTCGGCGAAGGCGATCGTCAGCAGTGCGAAGTAAACGCCCTCGATGGCGAAGCGCCAGCCGAGCCAGCCCACGATCATGCCGGCGGCGGCCGCAACCGGAATGGCGATCAGCACACCGATCCAGGGGCCGATGCCGAACAGCGTCCACAGCGCGGTGGCGGTATAGGCGCCGAGCCCGAGATAAAGCGCGTGGCCGAGCGAGAGTTGCCCGGCAAAACCCATCAGCAGATTCCACGCCTGCCCGAGATAGGCGAAGTAGAAGACGAGGATCAGCACCGATAGCAGATAGCGGTCGGCGACGAGCGGTGCGGCCACCGCCGCCGTCAACGTGGCAAGGCAGAGGACTTTGCCGCGTGTGGTCAGGTGCTGCCAGAGATCGATCATAGCCGCCGCCCCATCAGGCCCTGCGGGCGCAGCACCAGCACGATGATCAGCAGCGCGAAGGAGAACATGCTCTTCATCGACGGCTGGATGTAAAAGCCGGCAAGCGCCTCGGAAATGCCGATCAGGACGCCGCCGACCAGCGCGCCGGTCATCGATCCCAGGCCGCCGATGATGACGATGACGAAGGCGAGCAGCGTGTAAGCCGGGGCGAGATGAGGCGAAGCGTCGGCGATGGTCGCCATCAATGTACCGGCAGCGCCGATGCAGGCGAACCCCAACCCGAACGTGACAGCGTAGAGCTGCTTGACGTTGAGGCCGATCACGCCTGCTCCGGTGAGATTGTCGGCGCAGGCACGGATCGCCGTGCCGGTGCGCGTGTAGCGGAAGAAAAGGAACAACGCGATGCAGATCGCCAACGCGCCGAGCGCCGCGAACACGCGCACCTTGTCGATGAACAATGGGCCGACGTCATAGCTGTCAAAACTGTAGGGCAGGTTGATCGGCCGCGCATCGGGGCCGAAGATCAGCAGCAGGCCGTTGACGACCACCGTGGCGAGCCCGACCAGCAGAATGAATTGCTCGTGTTCGGCACGGCTGATGAAGGGCTCGACCAGCGCGCGTTGCAGCACATAGCCGAGAAAGAAAAACGCCGCCGCGATCGGCAGCAGCGACATCAGCGGCGAGATGTCCAGCATCTCGAACAGCAGGAACGCCGCGTACATCGCCACGACGGTGAATTCGCCGTGGGCGAAATTGACCACACGCATGACGCCGAAAATCACCGAGAGGCCAAGCGCCATCAGCCCGTAGACGAGCCCGGTGAGAATCCCTTGAACGATGATATTCAAGGTGATCGCCGTCATCTGAAACTCCAGTCGCGGGTCGTGTCGCGACGCATCTTGAGAGAAATCGAGGTGATAAAATGGAAGCACCGCGCGGCGCGCGATGCTTCATGATGGATCGATGGATGGGCGCGTCAGATCACTTGCGGCCCTGCCAAGGGGGCATCGGCAGCACCGGCGTCATGGTCGCGACTTCCGCCGGCAACACCACCGTCGGGGTCTGATTGCGATTCTGTACACAGGCCGACGGGATGTCGTTGTTCTGGCCCTTTTCGTCGAACTTGATGGGGCCGCCGATCATGACGTGATCGGCGAGATTGGTGGCCCTGAGCGCCTTCATCAGTTCCGGCCCGTTGGTGGTGCCCGCGCGCTTGAATGCGTCGCCCGCGATCATCAGGGCATCGAAGGTGAAGCCGACGTTGAAGCACTCGACAGCGAAGCGGAACTTCGGCTGGGCCTTGGTATAGGCCGCTTCCAGCGCCTGCGTCACCTTGGACTTCGGATTGGCCCACGGCAGCGCATCGATGTGATAGTCGGCCAGCGGACCGAGCGCCTTGTAGAATTCCTCGTCATAGAGACCCGGCGCGCCGGGCGAGATGATGCCCATTGGCTGGAATTTCTGCCGAACGGTGTCGCGCACCAGCTTGATGGCGTCGGCCGCGCGGGTCACCACCAGCAGCAG
>CAUJJN010000367.1 GCA_963204905.1 Pseudomonadota bacterium | reverse complement strand
GCTCAACGACACCCGGATTTCTTCGGCCGACTACAACGTCGTCAAGCCGTTGGTCGAGGGTCAGGTTAGCCGCTTCGGCGGCTTCACGATGATCCCGTGCAACCGCATCACCACCGATTCGAACGGTGATGACAAGGTGCTCTACTGGGCCAAGGGCGGCATGCTGCTCGGCGTCGGCAAGGACATCCAGACCCGGATCTCCGAACGGCCCGACAAGAACTACGCCATGCAGGCATTCGGCTCGATGACCATCGGCGCGACCCGCATGGAAGAAGTTCGGGTCGGCTACATCGAATGTGATCCGACCGCTGGGCCGTCGGGCTAATAGGAGGACATGACACATGGCTAGCCAATACGGCTCCCGGATTATGACCGGGCTGATCAACTCGACCACGCGCACGCTGGCGGATGCCGGCGAGGCCGGTGGTCGTGTCAAGGTATGGGTCGAGACGGTGGAACTCACCGCCGCCACGGCCAACGATACGGTGTATCTGGCGGTGATCCCGTCGAATGCCCGTATCCTCGGCATGTCCAAGGTCTACTGGGATGATCTGGCGTCGTCCGGTTCGCCCACGCTCGACCTCGGGTTCACGCCGATCCGGTCCGGCGATTTCACCGCCGACCCGGATGCGCTGAACGACGGCCTCGACGTCGCCACCGCTGCCGGTTCTTCGGCGGTGATCAAGGACGTCGCGAACTACGGCAAGCGCGCCTACGAGTTCATCAACGGCCTGACCGCCGATCCGAAGTGTGATCTGTACCTGATCGGGTCGATCGTCGATGCCGGGACCAACCAGACCGGCACCGTGACGCTGGAACTGTTCTACACCTACGACTGACGCGACGGACGGCGGGGGCTTCGGCTCCCGCCGGTTTCTTTTCATCATCGGGGATCATCATGGCGCTGACGCACATCACCTTTTGCCAAGTCGGATTCACCAAGAACGGGTGCAGCGTGCCGGCGCCGGATGGCGAAACGGCGGTATCGGCCGGGATCACGCCGTCGGGTTCGAACCAGCAGTCGGCGGCGGGTACCCTGCCGATGGCGCGGGTGGCGACCGATACCGCGGTCTATGTCGCGATCGGTGCGAGCCCTGACGCGACCACGGCCACTGGCCGGTTCTTCATGCCGGCGAACACGGTCGAATATTTCCAGATCGAGATCGGCAACAAGGTTGCTGTGGTGACGATCTGATGCTGGTCAAGGTCGGGGCCTTGCGCGGCAGCGGCGCCAGCGGTTTGGTGCTGCCAAACCTGCTACGGAACTCGTCACTGGTCGCGGCAGCGGCCGGCCCGCCGGACGTGCTGCCGACGTACTACGGCATGACGACGCCGCTCAACGGCGTTACCCGCGACATCACCACAACCGGCACCGATCTTTACCCCTACATGGACGTCAATTGGGCCGGCACTGGATCATCGACGTCATCTGGCACGCTGATGCAGTTCGATAGCAATACCGCAATCGCGACAGCAGAAGCCGAGCGTCGCTGCGCCAGCCTGTATCTGTCGCTCACGGCAGGTGCGCTGACCAACGTCACATCCATGAAGCTGAGGCTGCGCTACAATACAGCGGCCGGCGCGCTGCTGGCGCTGACCGAGACCGATTTGCTCGGCGTCAATGGTACACCGGCGCAGTTCGTGGCGGTCGGTGGCGCGGCGCCTGCAACAACGGCCTACGTCGTGATGCAGATCGTCGTCAATTGGGCGTTGGCTGCAGTCAATTTCAAGTTGCGCATTCAAGGCCCGATGATCAATTCCGGCGACCTTCCCGCACTCTTTCAAGCGACCAGCCCATGACCGAACAGGATGTCGAGGCCGCTGCCGCCGAGCACGGTCTGAAAGTCGAACGCGACGACGGTGGCATTTTTCTTGTGCGTTCCGACCCCGATGCCACGCGCACGATCCGCGTGAGAACCGACGCTGATCCGGTCGGGCTGCCGCTCGCCGAAGCGCTGCTTTACCTGATGGTCGGCGGCAACGTGACGGTTTCTACCAGTGGCCTGAGTTCCTGCCGCGCGATTGGCGGCCCGAACACTCCCGAAGCATAGAGGCTCCGATAGATGCCGATCCATGAAGTTCACGGTTTTCCGGTTTCGACGCCGAACCTCAATATCACACGATCAAAAATCACGCTCGACGGCGGGACCACCTATGTCGACCTCGTCGATGCCATCGGCACGGCCGAGGAATCCGGCGACATTACGTTGCATACTGCCCGCACCGATAACCCACATTCCGTTACGGCGGCACAGGTCGGCGCCTATTCGGCGAGCCAGGCCAACGCTGCGATTGCTGCCGCTGTCAACACTCTCAACGCCGGCACGCTGGCTGCGCTGGTGGCGATGGCGCCAAACGCCGCGCCATCCGTCTACCTGGCGGGGCGGGTCAGCGCGTTCGACGGCGGTGCTGGCGTATTTACGTGGCTGGCAGGCGATAAATCCGCGCTGGTATCTGGCGATCCGTCGCAAGGGGTCTACGTCGCGCCGTCTGCCGATCTAACGGGCGCGTCGGGGGTGTGGACGCGACAGATTACAACGGAAGTCGATCCGCAGTGGTTCGGCGCGCGATCCGACGATAGCGGCGACCAGTACGCTGCGATCACAGCCGCTCATCTGTGGGCACGGGGGAACAACAAGACGCTGGCATTCCGCGACGGCACATACCGCTTCGGCACGACGCTATCTTTCGCCTGGCAGCACTATGCGGTGATCGCCAAAGGAGCGCGTGTCGTGCTGCACTATACTGGCAGCGCCGAGGCCGTGAAGCTCGATGGCGACGTCTACAACGCAACTTACGGGGCATACGATTTTGTGTTCGGTGGCGATCACCGTTTCATCATCAAGGGCAATGCGGCGGCGACGCACTGCCTCGTGACGAAGAAGGTCATGCACGGTCACATCCGCGCGAATGTCTATGACGCGACATATGCCGGCTGGGAAAATACCGGCGAATGCACGCTGACCGATTTCGACGTCGTGTGCTCTGGTAACGAGCAGCCGTTCACGACCGTGCCGGATTATGGCGCCAAGCTCGATCAGATGTACGACTGCCACATGCGTCTACTCATCGAGAATGCAGAGATCGGCGCGTACTGCACAAGCGTGGCTGCCTGTGTGATCTCGGGCAGCGTCGAAGGCAATACCGTAGTCGGCCTCTATCTCAATTCGGCGTGCTATCGCAATCAGTTGAATGCGGTGTTCAACGAGTTCAATGGCACCGGCTCGGACTGGCGGATTGACGGGCCGCATAACGTCGTGATCTGCGCCAGCGCGGTTGGCGGCACCGCGACGGGCGGAAACTTGCAGATTTACGGCAGCTACAATCTCATTCTCGGCGGCGAGTTCAAAGAAACGTTCGTCGATGTTACAGCATCGAACACTATGTTCATCGGCGCAAAGTTCCTGACCGCGCCAACGGATGATTCGTCGACCACCTCGTATCTCTCATGCTCCGGCCACATCAACAAGTTGCCGGCAGTAGCCGCGACCGCGCCGACACTGGAGGGGACGTTTGCGAACTACGGCGGCGGCTACAAATCCGCCGGTTATTACGTGGACGTCACGCAATTGCTGCACATCGTCGGTGCGGTCAATGGCGGTGCCGCGCCACCGACGACGATTTTTACGCTGCCCGCCGGGTCGCGACCAGCCGCTAGCGTTGCATATTCGGCCGTCAATTTGACGACTGGCGGCAATGCCGCAATCGTAGTCGCGTCGTCTGGCGTCGTGACGCTGCTGAGCGGCGCGGGTGCTGGAGAAGTCGTCGACATCACAAGCCCGGCAATCGGGTTGGCATAGGCGCAACAATGGCAACCTCCGACGTCGAAATCTGCAACCTGGCGCTGACCTCGCTCGGGCATACGACGATCGCCTCGCTGGCCGGCGGATCGTCGGCCAGCAAGCCCGAAACCTTGTGCGCGTTGCACTACCCCTTGGCGCGCGACACCGTGCTCCGGGCGCACCCGTGGAATTGCGCCATCCGTCGCGCCACGCTGGCGCAGGATTCGACCGCGCCCAACCACGAATATACCTATCGCCACGCCCTGCCGACCGACTGTCTCAAGGTCATCCGCACCGATTGGGAAGCCAACGGATTCACCGGCTCGGCGATCTACGGTTTTGCCGGCGAGGCCGCGGCGTCTTCGGTGGCGCCCTACCGGATCGAGGGCCGCTATCTGCTGACCAACGAATCCACCGTCAAGATCGAATACATCGCACGTATCACCGACGTGGCGCAGTTCGATGATCTGCTGGTGGACGTGATTACCCAGCGGCTGGCGATGTCGATCTGCATGGCGCTGACCGACAATGCCTCGCTGTTGTCTGGGTTGCGGCAGCTCTACGCCGACAAGCTCGGCGAGGCCCGCACCACCGATGCCCAGGAAGGCACCGCGCGAGATATCGTCGATCTGTCGCCTTGGATCGCGGCGAGGTTCTGACCCATGGCTAAAGTCCAGACGATTCAGACCCAGTTCTCCGGCGGCGAGTTGTCGCCGCGGATCGACGGTCGCATCGACGTCAAGAAGTATGCCGCCGGCTGCCGGGTGCTGGAAAACTTCGTCATGGTGCCGCATGGCGGCGCCCGCAAGCGCTCGGGCACGCGGTTCGTGGTCGAGATGCCGACCGATGAAGACGTGATCTTGGTGCCGTTTCAATACAACGTCGAACAGTCCTACGTGCTGGCGTTCGGGCCGGGCTATATCTGGTTCTTCAAGGACGGCGGTATCATCACGAACCCTGCGACCGCGATCACCGGCATTACCCAGGCCGACCCGGCCGTGGTGAGTTCGACGGCGCACGGTATCACGTCGGGTCAGAGCGCGGTGGTGACCAGCGTCACCGGCATGACCGAACTCAACAACCGGATGTTCACGGCGTCGAACGTCACTACCGACACCCTGGAATTGCAGGACATCGACAGTTCGGCCTATGACGCTTGGGTTTCAGGCGGCACGGTCGCGGGCGTGGTGGAACTCGCCACCACCTACGCCGAGGACGAGTTGCCCGATCTGCGGTTCGCGCAATCCAACGACACGCTCTACATCACCCACAAGAACCATCCGCTGCGCAAACTCACCCGGTCGAGCCATGTCGACTGGACGCTATCGGAACCCGACATCACGACCGGGCCATTCCGCAGCATCAACGGCACCGACACCACCGTCATCACGCCGTCGGGGTTCTCGTCAGGGGCAACCGCGTTCGGCACGCATGTGGTGGGCGAGACATGCACGCTGACGTGCAATGTCGGGATCTTCAATCAGGATCATGTCGGCGCGTTGTGGCGGCTGAGCGAGAACGGCGGCGCGGCCGGCATTCCCGGCGCAGCGTTGGGCGATTCGACCAAGACGCTCGCCAACGGCGACAGCTACACGTCCGAGGGCAATGTCTACGGCGTGTCGAACATTTCCGGCGCGACGACGTGGGAGAAATTCAACCGCGTGCCGAGCCACACCACCGGCATCGTCAAGATCATCGGTTCGGTGGCCGGCGGCGCGGTGTTCTTCAATTCGAACTTTCTGCATCCGGGCTATTGCGTGGTGCGGATTACCGGCTTCACCGACGTGTTCACCGTCACGGCCGAACTGGTGCGCTACCAGATGCCGGCGTCGATCGTTTCCGCCGGAACGTCGTTCTGGGAGGAAGGCGCGTGGTCCGACTATCGCGGCTATCCGCGCTGCGTGGCGTTCTACGAGCAACGGCTGATGCTGGCCGGTTCGGATAGCGAGCCGACGGTGATCTGGGGCTCGCGGTCGGGGGCCTACGAGGATTTCGAGGATGGCACCGACGATGCCGACGCGATCGTCTATCGGGTGGCGTCCGGCTCGGCCGACGTGTTTCGTTGGCTGGTCTCGGGCCGGGTACTGTCGTGCGGGTCGAGCCTCGGCGAGTTCGCGGTCGCGGCTTCGAACCAGAACGAAGCGCTAACACCGACCAACTTCAAGGCCGTGCCGCAGACCTCCTACGGTACATCGGCGGCGCCACCGGTGCGGGTCAATCAGACCGTGCTCTATCCGCAGCGCGCCGGCAACGTCGACAACGCGGCACAGAAGCTGCGTGAGTTCTCCTATGATTTCGCGTCGGATAGCTACAATTCGACCGATCTGACGATCTTCTCCGAGCATATCACCGGCGCCGGGTTCGACCGTATCGCCTATCAGCTGACGCCGGAATCGCTGATCTGGCTGTGTCGCACCGACGGGCAGCTGGCGGCCTGCACCTATGAGCGGACGCAAGAGATCATCGCATGGCATCGGCATGTGCTGGGCGGGTCGGGCGAAGCGCAGACCATGTGCGTGCTGCCGGGTGATGATGGCGACGAACTATGGGCGATCGTCGAACGCACGATTGCGGGCGAGACGGTGCGTTACATGGAGGTGATGACCCCGCCGTTCGGCGATACCGCCGCGAAGGAAGACGCGACGATGCTCGACGCGCATCTGAGCTATGCCGGAACGGCAACGGATACGGTTTCCGGGCTGTGGCACTTGCGCGGCGAAACGGTTTCCATCCTCAACAACGGTGCGGTCGAGAGTGCGACGGTGGATGCTAGCGGCCGGCTGGTGCTGTCGCGCGAGACCACCAAGGCGTGCATCGGCTTTTCCTATACCGCGATCCTCGAAACCGAGGATTTCGAAGCCGGCGCCCAGGCCGGTACGGCGCAAAGCCGCATGAAGCGGATCAGCCAAGTATTCGTGCGGGTGTTGAACTCGCTCGGGGGAATGATTGGCCCGGATAGCGACAACCAGACCGCGATCTTGTATCGTCAAACAAGTGATTTGCTGGGGTCGTCGCCGGCTCTGAGATCGGGTCTGATCGAGAACGATTTCAAGGGCGGGTTCGAGCGTTGGAGCCGCGTTCGGATTGAACATGACGAGCCTTTGCCGTTCCATTGCACAGGCATCGTCGCAGAGCTTACGGTGAGCGGCTGATGTGTGCCCCGATGGCGCTAGGACTGGTGGGAGCCGCAGTGTCGGCCGCTGGCGCGATGGCGCAGGCCAACAGTCAGGCCGCGGCGGCGGAATACAACGCCACGGTGGCGAAGATCAACGCCCGGTCTGAACGGCAGAAGGGCGGCGCTGACCAGGAGCGGATCGGCGCCAAGTACGACAAGGTGGAAGGTCAAGCGATTGCGGCGGCGGCCAAGGGCGGGCTCGATCCGAATTATGGATCAGCGGCGCTGACGATCTTCGGCGAAGGGTTCGAGGATCGCGAGAAGGACAAGGCCAATGCCTACGTGAATGCGGAAGGTGCGGCGGTCGGCAACGAGAACAAGGCGCGCGACTACGAGGCACAGGCCAAGGCGCACCGTCAGGCGGGAATGTTCGGCGCGGCGTCGAGTTTCCTCGGCGGTATTTCGGGCGCGGTCAAGTCGTCGTCGTCGCTCAGCATCAACGGATAGCGAGACATGCCGCGGATACCCCGGACTGAACAGACCGTTGCTTTCCAGCCGGCGATGATGCCGGGCACGTCGGGCGATGCCTATGCGGCACCGGGCCGGGCGATGCAGGGACTTGGCAACGCGATTGCGAGCTTGGGCGCTTCGCTCGACGCCAAGGCCGAACAGGAAAACGACTACGGCGACAAGCTGCGGATGCTCAAGTGGTCGAACGAAACCGACCTCGAAGAACTGAAGCGGCGCAGCAACTATACCGGCGACGGGACCAACTACACCGCCGACACACAGAACTGGTACAAGGAACGCGAAGCCTCGTTGTACGAGGGCATGAGCCCAAAGGGCCGGCAGAAGGCGGCGCTGTTCATCGAAGGCAAGCGCGGGACGGTGGTCGAGGGGGCGCAGCGGTTCGAGACCGAAAAGCGCAACCAGACGATGTTCTCGTCGGCCGAAGCGACGATCACCAGCGAGTTCGGCCGGTTGACCGAACTGACCCCGGAACAGTTCGAAGCCGGGTCGACGGTGACGCTGAAGGGCATCAACGATATCATCAACCAGAACCCATTGGGAGAACCTGCCAAGGAACGGTTGCGCGAGCATGCGCGGCAGCTGTACGAAGCGGCGATCATCAAGGTTCTGCCGGAAGGATCGCGTGCCCAGGCCGCCAAGCGGCTGATGGAACAGTGGCAGAAGACGGTGCCACAGGAACCGGTCAAAACACCGGGACCGCAGTCGAGCTTGTCGGGCAACATCGGATCGGTGTCGGCCAAGTACGAATCGGGCGGGCGCGGCGTCGGGTTCGTATCGACCGGGCACAAAGATCCCGGCGGCCCGAGTTACGGCATCCATCAGCTGTCGTCGAAAGATTCGATGCCGGCGTTTCTGCGCAGCCCGGAAGGGCAGAAGTACGCGGCCGAGTTCAAGGGCCGGTCGGCGGGCTCGGCAGAGTTCAACGCGATCTATAAGAAGGTCGCGGCGGCCGATCCGCAAGGCTTCGCCGATGCGCAATATGGCTACTATTCGCGGACCCATTTCAAGCCGGTGCTGGAACACGCCCGCGCACTCGGCTACGACGTCGAGGATCGCGGCGTGCAAGAGGCGCTGTTCTCGATTTCAGTGCAGCACGGCGGCGCGAAAAAGATCGTATCCGGCGCCAAGGCGGCAGCGGTCGGCAAAGACCCGGCGGCGCAGGTGGTGGCGCTATTCGAGCGGCGGGCGGATTACGTCGGCGGGGTTGCGCTGCCGGCCGAAACCAAGGCGTCGGTGCTCAACCGCTATCGCAGCGAAGTCAAGGACGCGCTGAAGTACGCCGGCCAGAAGGTCACGGCTGGCGGTGGCGAGGTCAAGGTGGCCTCGCTCGGCGGCACCGTACCGGCCGGTGCAGAGCCCGAACAGCCCGCGCCGTCGAAGATCACCGAAGTCCTGAAGGGCACGCCCGAGGAAAAGGCCGCGAAACTGCGCGAGCTGATGTCGAAGGGCTACCAGGACGTCGTGCATCAGCTCGACGGCGACGGCAACGACGTCATCATCGCAAAAAAATCGCAAAAGCCGGTGTGGCAGCGTGGCCGCCGCGGCACCAACGAAGACGGTACCATTCCGAACGAACTGGATCGGCCGGACTTTGCCGGGCCGGGCTGGGCGAACGGCGTTGTGGAAGACGTCAAGGCCGGCAAGCTCAGACCAGCGAACACCATCCCCGGCGAGACCAAGGTTGCAGAGGCACCGGCGATGCCCGCAACCCGCTATCGGCCGTCGGTCGAGACCAAGCTGATGGAGAGTTTGCAAAAGAAGCTCCCCGCCTTGCGGGCGCAGGACATCGCCGCGGTCGGCAAGCTGGTAGAACGGGCCGAGAAGGTCTCGAACGAAGGTGTGATCCTGCCCGAAGCCGAGCGCAAGGCGGTCGAGGCGGCGGTTCTGGCGACCGGTTCGAAGGAACTGGCTGACCGCTACACGCTGGCGAACATGGCGGCGGCCGAAACCTACATGATGAAAGGCGCGCGGCCGGATCGGATCAAGGATCACGCGGCGCAGATGCGGATCGAGATCGCCAAGGCCGGCGGCGAAGCGACCCCGGAACAGCTCGCCAAGGTGAAAGCAGTCGAGGCGCTGGCAAAGCACGTCGACACCAAACTCGACACCGACATGCTGGGCTGGGGCCAGGAGATCGGCATTCTGCCGCAACTGCCGGCGCTCGACCCCGGCAAGCCCGACCCGGAAGCGCTGAAAGCCCATGCCGAGGCCGCAACCTACATGGCTGCCCGCTATGGACGGCAACCGCAGGTATTCTCCAAAACCCAGGCCGAAGCGGCAGCCGAACGGTTCAAGGCCGGCGGGCCGCAGATGCTCGACATGCTGGGCCGGTATGCGACCGGTCTCGGGCCGCAGATGATGACGGTGGCGATGAAGCAGATCGCGCCGCACGCGCCGGAAGGGGCGATTGCGGGCTATCTCTACGGCAACAACATCAATCAGGCGGCAGCGCGCGACATCGCCGAGACCATGCACCGCCGCAAAGACCCGAACTACAAAGGATTGGACGTCAGGCGGGCGGTCAGCGAACCGACGGCTGAAGCCGTGCTTGGTGATGCGTTCCGCACCTTCCCGCCGGAACAGCGTGACGCGATCCTGAAGGCCGCCGATGCGATCTACGAAAACCGGGTCAAGGGCGGCAAGGCGGCCGGCTATCAGGCCAAGGACTACGAGAAGGCCGTTCGTGACGTGATCGGCGAACGCACCGATGCCAAGGGCAACATCTACGGCGGGTCGGTGCCGCAGGACAAGACGCTCGGCATGTTCGGCAAGAAGAACTTCGTGATGATCCCGCCGACATGGCGCCAAGATACCCTGAAAACCACACTGGAAACAGTTTCCGCCGAGGATCTGAAGGCGTCGGGCCTGCCGATGCCGGTGACCAAGGGCGGGGCGCCGGTGAGTGCGGTGCGGCTCGCAAATCGGGGCAAGCTGGTGCCGGTCGGGGCCGGGCTCGGCACGTATGCGGTGGCGATGGGCGACCCGGAAACACCGGGAAAAGAGGATTACCTGATGGCAGCGCCGGCCAATCCGCGCGAGGATCGGCAGACCCTGCCGAACCAGCCGTTCGTGATCGACCTCAACAAGCTCGAACCGGTGCTGCGCAAGCGGCTTCCGTCGGCGTTCTGGAGCGACTGAATGTTCTTCACCAATTCCAACATCCAATTCAATTCGTTCTACGACGATCCCGGCGTCAACCTCAATCCGACCTCGCTCGGCGAGACGTGGGACGCGAGCAAGAAGGAAGCCGAAGCGCGCGGGCAATTGCTGTCGAGCTACGACAATCTGGCGACGGTGTACGACGAACACAACAAGAAGGTGAAGGACATCACCGGCGTTGAACTCGGCAACCCGACGCGGATCATGATGCCGGGCGATGGCCGCGATGACGAACGCCGGCAGTTCATGTCCGACTTCGATCAGTACAAGACCGACGGCGGCGGGCTCAACCAGCTCGACTATCTGCGCCAGTGGCGTGAAAACGCCTATCGCAAGCAATTGATGGAACTGGCCGACAAGCATCCCGACAAGCGCGGCGATCTGCTGCCCGATCGCAGTTTCATCGAGGCCGGCTATGCCAAGCGCGGCGAAACCGAACAGCGGGTTGCGAAGACTTGGGAGAAGTCGAACCAGGGCGCACTCGATTGGATGGCGTGGATCGGCGGTCAGGCGCATGCCGGCTTTACCGACCCGGTGAACATCCTGACCATGCTGTTCGGGTTCGGGGGTGTCGGCACCGGTGCCAAGGGCCTCGCGATGGCGTTCCTGAAAAACGGCGGTTTCAACGCCGGTATCGAAGTGGCGCAGCAGCCGTTCATCCAATCGAACAACGCCCAGGCCGGCGATGTTTCGGGCTGGGAAGCGGGCGCCACCGCCGTTGGTGGTGCGTTCCTGTTGGGCGGTGCGCTCGATACCGCGGTGCGCGGCACAGCGCGCGGGCTGCGCTATGGATTGGGATATGAGCCGGTAGTTCGCGACGGGATCGTGGTCGGCTATCGCCGCAAGGCCGAGCCGGGCAAGGACGGTGCTGCACCTGCGGTCGCTCCCTCGCCGTAAGCGGATAAGAGTTTCATCCCGTCGGAAACGGTTGCCAAGGCCGACGACGGGGATATCAAGGCGATCCGCGAAGTGGCCGAACGGTCCGGCATGGCCGATCATCCCGTTGTGCGTCAGGCACTCGATGCGATGGACGCCAACGAGCGGCTGTTCACCCGGCCGGCCGAGATGATCCCCCAGCCGGTCCATGACAGCGCGGTTACGCAAGCGCTGCGGCATGTGTCGGATCCTGACATGGAGCCGGCACCGGTGGTGCGGCTCGACGCCAGCCC
>CAUJJN010000366.1 GCA_963204905.1 Pseudomonadota bacterium | reverse complement strand
TCGCTGGTGGCGCTGGCGCTGTTCGATCCCGCCGTTGCGTCAGGAATTGCACGTATCTCGCTGGCGATGATCGCGGTGTTCGGTTTCGCATTGATCGTCTATCTCTCGACGCACGGTTTCGACCGCGCGGTGCTGCTGATTCCGACCTGGTTCCTGTTGCTGGTGTGGGTGATTGCCGCCGGCATGACCGTCGAAGGCAGCGTGACCAATGACATCGTCGGACCCGCGCTGCTCGGCGGTCTGGTACTGATCGTGATGCTGATCGGCTTCACGGTGATGCAGCACGCCTTCGCCGGCGGCGCGGCCGGCGGCATCGTCTCCGACGTCGAACGTCGCGCGCTGGCGCTGACCGGCTCCGGCGACCTGATCTGGGACTGGGATGTCGCCGCCGACAAGGTGTTCACCAGTCCGGAAACCGAAACGCTGCTCGGGCTCAAGCGCGGCACGCTGGAAGACGCCGCCGCCGTCTGGCTCGAAGTGCTGCATCCGCTCGATCAGGATCGCTTCCGCGCGGCGCTCGACAGCGTGCTCGATCAACGTCGCGGCCGGCTGGTGCAGGACTTCCGCCTGCGCACCGCTGACGGCCATTTCATGTGGTTCTCGCTGAAAGCGCGTCCCGTCGTCGGTTCCGATGGTGAAGTGCTGCGCGTGATCGGTACGCTCACCGACGTCACCGAGAGCAAGAACGCCGAAGAGCGGCTGCTGCATGACTCCGTCAACGACAACCTCACCGGCCTGCCGAACCGCAAGCTGTTCCTCGACCGGCTGGCAAGCTTCAGCAATTTCTCCAAGTCAGTTCCGGCCCTGCGTCCCACCGTGATGGTGATCGACATCGACCGCTTCAAGCAGGTCAACGATTCCGTCGGTGTTGCGGTCGGCGATTCCATTTTGCTGACGCTGGCGCGGCGGCTGACCCGCATTCTCAAGCCACAGGACACGCTGGCGCGTCTCGGCGGCGACCAGTTCGGCTTGATCCTGATGTCGGAACAGGAATCGCCGCGCATCACCGCCTTCGCCGAAACCATTCGCAAGACCGTCCGCGCGCCGATCGCCTTCAACGACCGCGAGATCTTCCTCACCGCATCCATCGGCCTCGCGCTCAGCGATCCGCAGACCACGCCGAGCGACGAACTGGTGAAGGACGCCGAACTGGCGATGTATCACTCCAAGCGCATCGGGGGCGACCGCATCGATGTCTACAAACCGGCGATGCGCGCGCGCAAGACCGACCGCCTGACGCTGGAATCCGAACTGCGCCGCGCCATCGAGCGTGAGGAAATCACCATTCTCTATCAGCCGATCGTGCGGCTGGAAGATCGCGCCATCGCCGGCTTCGAGGCACTGGCGCGCTGGGATCACCCCAAGCTCGGCCGCATGTCGCCGATCGAATTCATCGGGATCGCCGAACAGAGTGGCCTGATCATTGATCTCGGCATGTTCGTGATGGATCAGTCGGCGCGGCAGCTCAGCATCTGGCAGCGTGCCCTGCGGTCCTCGCGCACGCCGATCTTCGTCAGCGTCAACGTCTCATCACGGCAGTTGCTGCGGCACGACCTGATCCACGACATCCGCACCGTGCTGTCGCGTTCCTCCATCACGCGCGGCACATTGAAGCTGGAGCTGACCGAGTCGCTGGTGATGGAAAACCCCGAGCACGCCGCACAGATGCTGCAACGGATTCGCGAGCTCGGCGTCGGGCTGTCGCTCGACGATTTCGGTACCGGCCATTCGTCGCTCGCCTACCTGCAGCGTTTCCCGTTCGACACCATCAAGATCGACCAGTCCTTCGTCCGCACCACCAGCCGCGGTACCCGGCCGGTGATCCTGAAATCGATCATCGCGCTGGCGCACGATCTCGGCATGGACGTGGTGGCGGAAGGCGCGGAGACCGATTCCGATGCGGTGGAGCTGTATCAGCTCGGCTGCGAATACGCGCAGGGCTTCGCTTTCGGCGAGCCGATGGACACCGAGGCCGCGATGCGGCTGTTGACGGAAGAACGCCTCGAAGCCGCGCGGTGATCTCAATCTCCGCCGTCATGGCCGAATGTGCTGCGGACGTGACAGCCAAGAGAACGCCCTGGCACGACACCTGAAGTTACATCGTCTTTGCGAACGAAGCGAAGCAACTCACCCTTGCTGCGCGGCCCTGTAAATTGCTCCGTCGCTATCCGCCTCGCAACGCCGGGACCCGCCCCGGCGCATCAGCTATAGAAAACGCATCATCCAGTCGCCTGCAATCAACTCACGCATGCCCAGCCGCGTTTGAAAGCATCCCGGGATCGATACCGATCTTGCGCAGCGCGCGGCTGTATTTGTCCTCGGCCTCGACGCCGAACACCAGTTCGGGATCGGCCTCGCAATGCAGCCAGCCGTTCTCCTGGATTTCATTCTCGAGTTGCCCCGGCGCCCATCCGGCGTAGCCGAGCGCGAGAAGCGCGTGGCGCGGGCCCTCGCCGGCGGCAATGGCCTTCAGGATATCCAACGTCGCGGTGAGGCAGATGTCGTCGTCGATCGGCAGCGTCGCGTCCTTGATGAAGAAGTCGCTGGAATGCAGCACGAAGCCGCGACCGGTCTCGACCGGCCCGCCCTTCAGAACCTTCATTGAGTCCGCGTTTTCCGGCAGCTTGATCTGCTCCGCCTCGGGAATGATTTGCAATTGCACCAGAAGCTCGGGGAAATCGATGCTGCCGGCAGGACGATTGACGATGATCCCCATCGCGCCTTCCGAGGAATGCGCGCACAGATAGATCACCGACCGCGCAAAGCGCTCGTCCTCCATCACCGGCATCGCCACCAGCAACTGCCCATCGAGGTAACCGCTGCCGCTATCGGCGCTATCGCCGACCGCCTTCGCTTCGGTTGCCTTGCCGCGGCCGATTTTCGATGTTTTGCTCGCAGGGTTCATAGCTGCCTGACCTCGCATTGCTCCTCATCCTGATATCGGGCGCCGCGCCTGTCAATCAAACGACCTGCGGCGAATGGATCACACGCAATTCAATGGTTTAGTCGACCGCATCCCTATAAAGACGTCACATGACCGCAATAGTTCCCGTCCGCCCCGCAATTGGCTTCACCGCATTGCTGCTGATTTGCACGACGTTGACCGGCGCGCACGCGCAGGATGCGTCGCCCTGGGCCGAGGATAGCCATTCGGCGATCCGACTCCTGGCCGGTTCGCGCAGCGGCGCGGTGGTGCTCGGTGGCATCGCGTTTCGCCTGCAACCGGGTTGGAAAACCTATTGGCGCACGCCCGGGGATTCCGGCGTGCCGCCACG
This sequence comes from Pseudomonadota bacterium, assembly GCA_963204905.1. Lineage (GTDB taxonomy): Bacteria > Pseudomonadota > Alphaproteobacteria > Rhizobiales > Xanthobacteraceae > 62-47. The sequence continues at coordinate 921 of CAUJJN010000366.1, read as the reverse complement.
TTTCGATTTCTCAAAGTCGGATAATATCGAGGCGGTGACGGTGCTGTGGCCGGCGCCGCGCCCTTTTCCTGACGGCGCGGGCGGCACGTCGCTCGGTTACAAGGATCATGTGGTGCTGCCGCTGCGTATCGCGCTCAAAGCCGCCGACAAGCCCGCGGTGCTTCGCATGGCGATCAGCTACGCGGTCTGCGACAAGTTGTGCGTGCCGGTGGAAGCCGATGCCGAACTGCCGTTCGTCAACGTTGCCAGCACCGAGGACAATGCGCTCTCCAGCGCGCTCGACACCGTCCCGAAGCCGGCGAATATCGGCGACCCGACACCGCTGACGATTCGCGACGTCCATCGCGACGGCCCCACCAACGTGATCGTCGATGTCGCGGCGACCGGCGCCGACAACCTCAACCTTTATGTCGAAGGTCCGACGCCGGACTGGTCGCTGCCGTTGCCGAAACGCCTCGACCACACCGCGCCCGATCTCACCCGCTTCGTCTTCGCGCTCGATGGCCTGCCCCCCGGCGCGAAACCGGAAGGCGCGGCGCTGAAATTCACGCTGGTCGGTGGCAACCGCGCCTACGAATTCAACGTCAATCTGCAATAGCGGTCGGCGAACCACGCCAAATCGTCATTGCAGGCGAAGGAACGCAATCCAGAAGTCGCGAAGTCAAGGACTGGATTGCTTTCTTCCCAGCGCGCAATAACGCCGGAATGGCGGACTGACCGGACCGGCGGCGTCCCACCCCGAGCCCCAATTTTTGCCCGTTTCGAACGGACGCACGCCACCTCACATCCAACCGAATCTTAACGAATGGTTGCTAGGCCTGTGTCTCATCGCCGGTCGCCCGCGCCTCGAGGACACTTGCCTTGGCTGTCATGGAAACACCGTCCGAACCCGCGTCATGGCGCGCCAAGGTGATCGCTCCG
>CAUJJN010000365.1 GCA_963204905.1 Pseudomonadota bacterium | reverse complement strand
CGCGTCCGGTTGAGCCCGACCGCGGACAACGCGCCCTGCCGTTCAACGAAAGCGTTGACGATCGTATCCGGCGCGCGCGGAAAAACCGCACGCATCGTCGCCAGCGAAAGACGAATGCCATCGACCATGGGCTTCTCGTCCCTCCTAAGCATAAAACCCGCCGTTCACGGCGGTTCCGGCTGCATTGCCGGGCAGCGCGGTGGCGCCGGCGCCCGAGGTGAAGATCACGCCGTTGCTGTCCGCGGTGTAGCGCACGCCTGTCGCGGCGCCCGAAAAGGTATTGCCGAAGATATCGACCAACCCGAGCCGCGAGACGGATGCGAAAGCCGTGCCGAACGCCGGCGTGCCGGATAGGGTCACGGTCACGCCGGTAATCCTCACATAGCCGCCGGTGCCCGTGCATTGAATGTGAAGCGTCGCGCTGCCGACGATCGCGTAGTTGCCGACAGCCTGAATGCGCCCGCCGGCCGTGGTGACCATATGCGAGCCGCTGGATGCGAAGCGGACATTGCCGAAATTGATCTGCGCGCCGCTTTCCGCGCGCAACGCGGTCACGGCGAGCGCCGCCGTGCCCAATTCCATGTCCCGGATCGTCGCCAGCGCGTTGGATATGCCGAGAAACATGGATCCGCTGGCGGGATTGATGATGACGTTGCCCGGCGACGCCGCATTGCCCTGGATCACCAGGCTCGCCGGCGAAGTCAGGCCGACCCCGCTTCCGATGGCGGTGCTGCCCGCATAGGTGCCGTCGGCAAGCTGGACGGTGACGGCATAGCCGTTGAAATCGAGACTCCCCAGCGCGACGTCCACGGCTTTCTGAATCGTCAGGAACGCGCCGCCGGCAGTATTGGCCAATCCGTTGTTGCCGTCACTGCCATTGGAACGCACATAGTACGTCCGATTGGCGGTCAGCACTTCGCGCGAGCCGCCGTTTGCCGGGAATGATACCTTGCCGCTGCTGCCGCTTACCTTGAGCGCATCCACCCAGATCGCGCCGTCGGCCGAGACTTTGAGATGAAAATCGTCGTCGCCGGTCAGGCCGAACTCGGCCCGCCCCGAATAGTTGTCGGAGAAAAACACCGACGCGGTATTGCCCGCCGCCTGTTTCGAAATCTGCAGCCGCATATCGCCGCTGCCGCCGTCCGCCGTCGCGATCGCGGCAAGCAATGCGGCGTTGGATTTGACGCTGAGCAGATTGGGAGCGCTGACGGTGGTGTTGACGCCGAGTTGGCTGACATTGTTGGCCAGCGGCGCAAGCGGTTGCCACGCGGTTCCGTCGAAAACAAGGATCGATGCATCAGCAATCGACCAAAGCCGCCAGCCGGTCCCCGGCGCAAGGAAGACCCACGCGCCGTCCTGCCACGTCGCGATGGCGGCCTCATGACCTGCCCACGCTCCGCTCGCGCCGCTGGCCACGACATGGCGCTGGCCTTCCGGCGGTGAAGACGGCGGCGCGGTGCGCGTCGTGTCCTGCACGACCATCTGAATTACCGCGTCGAGAATACGCAGCGCTTCGTTATGGGTGACGTGCTTCTGCGCTTGGCTGTCCTCGATGAAGGGCAGCCCCAAATGCATGGTATCTGTCATGATCCCTCAAAGCGTGAGAGTGAGTTCGGCGGGAAAACCCGCGCCGACCGTCGTGGAGAGTTGCGCCACGCGGACACGGAGGCTGATTTGCGGCGCGCCGAAATCCGCCAGCTCATCGGCATTGGCGTAGAGAGCCGCGGGACTCGTGCATGTCATGCGGCGGATCACCGTCGCCCCCGACAGAATGTCGAGCGCATAGGCTTCGGTCTCCTCGCCGAGCGGCACCTCGGCGGCCCAACCATCGCCGTCGATCCGCGTGCGGCGAATCCACGACAAATGGATTCCGTCGCTTTGCCGCACCGCCTTCACATGCACCGGTGACAACGGCCGCAACGCGGTCGCACCCGGCACAACCCTCAAGCCCACGGCTGCCGCATCGTCATGACTGCGATTGCTGGCGACGACACGCAGATCGAGCGGCCGCTCCAGCGCATCGCGGCCACGCGCCAGCGGCAACAGATGCTCGTCGAGCACCACGAACGGCGCGCCCGCGGGAAGCGTATCGACCATGGCGTCGTCGCTGCCGCCCTGCCCGCGCAGCAATCGCGACAAGCGATAGGTGTTGGCGTCGATTAGTTCGGCGCCCGCGAATTGCACCACCTCCCATGCGCCGGACGGGTTGCGGATGGCGGCCACGTTGGCCCCTTCCAGAACCCGCGCATCCGTCTTCGCGGTCAACGCGCCGCCATAGAGGCGCACACGCAAGCACGCGCCCGCGTTCCAGCACGCCGACGCGCCGCGCGGCAAGGCATCGAGGGTTTCACCCATGGTCGCCGGCGCGGCGGCGATCATCATCGGCTGATAGCCCGCGCCATCTGCGGAGCGCCACACCGTCACCGAACCGGGCCACGGATTGGCGAACACCGCGAGCCGCGTCAGCACCGGCGGTTCGGCCGCGTCGAGCGTCGGCAGGTCGAGCGCCAGTGCGACAGCCGGACCGAGCGCGCGCGGGATCGCGGAAACCACACGACGCGGCAACGCCAGCGGCGTCGCGAATACATCGGGATCGATGCTGCGCGCGGTGACACGCCGCGAGTCGGTGTCGACCAGGCCATCGATCTCGAACAGACGGCGACGGCCATCCACCGTCACCGCGACGACATCGCCCGGGGCAAGCGCGAGCCGATCCATGCCGAGCCCGAACGCGATGCTTTCGCGCCCGGCCCACAGGTCCTGCAACCAGATTTCCGCACGCCGTGTCGCGGCGGCGTCGTTGCTGACCACCGCGAGGTCGGACCGCACAACGCGATTGGCGCCACCGACCAGCCGCCGCGAGGTGACGGCGGAGCGCCGATAATCAACCGAAGCATCGGTGAAGCCGAACGACACCTCGCGCGGCAATTCGGTTTCCTGCGTCCGCGTCAGCCGCGCCGGGGCGGCGTCGTTCGGCAGCACCAGATCGTCCTCGTCGAACTCAGCCACCGGCGCGCCGCCGCGTTGAACGAAACGCAGCGTGCCGTCCGCCGCCGACGCATCGAACGCATAGGCCATCGCCAGCGGATCGATCATCGCACGCGGCGTCATCGCGCGATCGACAACGTAACCCTCGCAGATATCGCGCAGGCTCGACGTGTCCACGCCAGCCACTCCCGCGTCGCTCAGGATCGCCGCGATCAACGCATCCAGCGGCGCCCCGCCGAGCCGTCCGCTGAGCCAGTGCCCGGTCTGCCAGTTCGGCCCGTCGCTCCACACCTCTTCCGCGGCGGGAAACAACGGATAGGGGCGCGCGTCCCAGGTCCAAAGATGGATCGCGGACGGATCGATCATGCGCCCGCCATAAACCGACGAGACCGGATTGCGCACGTCGTCCGCGCCGAAGGCCGGATCGAACGCGCCGAGAAAGGCCTCGAGATAGCGCCGCTGCATCAGGTCATCGCGCGCGCCGTTGGAAAAATACGGCGCGAAATTCTCCGACGATTTCGGATCGGGGAACACGCTCGGCTGGTTCGCGCCCTTGTCGACCGCCGGGCAGCCGACCTCGGTGATCCAGATCGGCTTGGCTTGCGGCATCCATGCTGTCGGGCTCGCAATCTCCACGCCGCCGACCCGCTCGAAGTGTGCGCTCGACCACCAATTCCACAGGTCCTTGACGCGGAAGGTCCACGGCTTGCCGAGCCCATCGGTGATCGGCAGCCGCGTTTGCGCCGTGCGCGCGGCGATGTCGGCGTAGTACCAGTCGAACCCTTCGCCCGCGTCGATATTGCCGGCAAGATATGCGAGATCGCAGACAGAAGTCGCGATCTGCGAATCCAGATGCCCCGCCTCGTCGCGCCAGTCGGCCAGCGGCGCGTAGTAATCGATGCCGACGACATCGATCGCCGGCGAGGCCCATAACGCATCGAGCGGAAAGCGCACCTCGCTTGCGCCGGCATCCACGACGTCGGCGCCGTATTCGGTCCAGTCGGCGCCGTAAGTCACTTTCGTCGCACTGCCGACGATGGCTTTCACGTCGGTGGCGAGCGTCATCAGTGCGTCCACCGCCGGATAGATGCCCGCGCCGGAGCGCACCCGCGTCAGCGCTTTCAATTCCGAGCCGATCAGAAACGCATCGACGCCGCCGCAGGCCTGTACCAGCGACGCGTAGTGCAGCACCATGCGGCGATAATTCCAGTCGCCCCCACTGAAGAAGTTCGCCACCTGTGTCGCCGCCGTCGCCGTGCCCTGCGGCGAACCCGGCTGTCCCGGCGCGGGCTCGCAGGTGATGCGACCGCGCCATGGATAAGGCGGCTGCGATGCCGCGCCGCTCCACGGATCGGGCCGCGCGTTGTCCGCCGCGATGTCCATCATCACGAACGGATAGAACGTCACCTTGAGGCCGCGCGCCTTCAACTCGGTGATGAGATGCGCGACGCTGTCGTCGGACGGCGTGCCGCCATAAGCGGGACGCCCATCGACTTGCGACACCACATAGGCGGTGTCGCGCGTGAGGCCATCGACCACCCATGTTGCGCCATTGGTGGTCTTGTCGGAGGTTTCGACACCCGGCCGCACGGTGCAATGCCCGGCCCGCAGATCGTCGCCGAACCACGCCACCACCACCGCGACCCGTTCGAGATTGGGGCAGACGCCTTGCAGATCGTCGAGCGCCGCTTCGACATCGGACGCGGCGTGCGCGACATGGCGGTTCTCGTTGGCGGATTGTCCCGGCCCCAGCACCGCGACGACGGGCGACGGCTCGTAGCCGAATTCGGTGGTGCCGGGAATCAGCGTCACCGCGCGCACCATCTTCTCGAGACGTCCCACCGGCCGCACGATCTCGAACGACAGTTGCGGAATGCGGTTGCCGAAATCCGCCAGCGGCAGACGCTCGAACGCGATGTAAGCCGTGCCGCGATAGGCCGGCGCGTTGTCGTCGCCCTCGCGCGCGACGATGAGATCGTCGGCCGCCTGGTCCTCGCCGCCGCGATGCACGCGGATCGCGAGACCGCTGGTGTCGAGCAGCTTGCCGTCGGCCCAGATGCGGCCGACGCGCGCGATCTCGCCGTCGCACAGGCCGACGGCGAAATTCGCGAAGTAGCTGTAGGTCGTGGTCGTGGTGGTCGGCCCGCCGAACAGCCCGCCCTTGCCGCCCGACGACGTGGTGTCGGTCGAAACGACTTCTTCCAGCGGCGTCGCCCATATCACTTGCCCGGATAGTCTCGCGCGGCCGTAGATGCGCGGCATCGGCGCGCCTTCGGTTGAGGCCATCACGTCGAGATCGCCGAGGCGCGGCCCGGTGGCGGTGCGATCGCCGGGACCGAACACGGTGCGGTCGATGACATTGCCGACCAGCGCGCCGGCGATGCGTCCGGCGATCGCGCCGACCGGCCCGAATGCCGCGCCCAGCGCGCCGCCGGCGATGGAAAGAACGAGCGCGGCCATCAGTCGGTCACTCCGGGAAAGGCGAAAGCATACGCGATGCGGCGACGCCACCATGGCGCAAGTCGCACTTCGCACACCGCCGCGCCGTCATGGGCGTGGATCATGGTGCCGTCGCGAGTGGCGATGGCGACATGCTTGGCGACGTAACCGTCGCGCCAGCGGAACAGCAGCACGTCGCCGGCCTTGAATTGATCGACCAGACCAGGAACGAGGTGCCGCAGCGCCACGTCCGCCAGCATCTCCTCGCCGCGCGCTTCGGCCCAGTCGGCGGCATAAGGCGGCGGCAACTCCGGCTCCGCGCCGATGCACGCACGCCAGACGCCGCGCACCAGACCGAGGCAGTCGCAGCCGACACCCTTCACCGACGCCTGATGGCGATACGGCGTGCCGATCCACGCGCGCGCCTCGCTGACGACGGCGTCGCGGGTGATGGGTGTTGGCATTTTCCGCGCTCCCTCCATCGGAACCGCCATTGCGAGTGAAGCGACGCGAGCCGGTCTCGTTCGGCCACCCTGGATTGCTTCGTCGCTTACGCTCCTCGCAATAACGGTGACTTATCCGCCCCCGCCCGGCTTCGGATAGCTCATGACGAAGTCGTTGCCGGGAATGTGCGGGAAGCCGCGGAAGTTGAGCGCATTGGCAAAGCGATTGCGGCAGGTCGCGAACGTCTTGTCGCAACCGGCCGTCACCACGAACGCATCGCCGACATCTATCGGCTCCGGCATCGCCTGCCACAGCGACAGCACCGCGTGACCGCTCTCGACGCGATGCTGCTTGATCTCGACCGCAAGCCCGGCATTGGCGCCGGAGATCCACGTCAACCGTCCGGCGCTGAACCACGTCGCGATGAAGTCATCGAGGCCGGACGCTTCGAATTGCGATGTGCCCGCCATTGCGTTGACCGCACCGCTGCCGCGATAGGCCGGGTTGGCCAGATCGACGCCGCAACGCGCGTCGCCGAGATCCGCGCCGCATTTCGCGGTGTAAAAGCGCCCGCTCTCCTGCGCCAGCAGATCGGCCAGGCCACGCAACTCGGCGGTGAACGCCGCGCCCTCCCGCTTCACCTCGCCGAGCGAACCGCGCGAAGTCAGCACACGCAGCGTCGGCTCGCTCCAGTCCACCAGCCAGGTTTCGATTTTCGCCGCGTCGTAACGTCCGGCGGCGAGATCGGCTTCGTCGAGCGCGGCATCCGATAGCGCACCGGAAATTTCGGTATCGGCCACCGAGAGATCGAAGCGGCTGGTGGCTTCCGACGCGGTGAAACCTGTCCCCGCGCGGCAGATGACAGCATCAATGACGATGTCCGCGTCATGATCGGTGAAACCTTGCGCCACACCGTCGCGGCGATGAAGCACCCAGCAGCGCGCCAGCGTCGTGACGCCGCTGTCGAGTTTTGCCTGAAGCGCGGAGGGGATGGAACGCATGGTTACACCTTGATTTCCACCAGCGGGATTTTCGGAATCGCGCCGGCGGCGAAGGCCGACAGATCGACTTCGAGATAGTCGGTGTCGAAACGCACCGGCACATCGAACCGGAAGCCGGCGGTGATCGCCTGACCGGCGGCGGGAATATATCCGGGCAGGAACGTCACGACGCCGGCGGTGGCATCGCAGGCGAACGCCACACCGCTCACCGCCTCGACGTGATCGACAGCGATGCGCACGCTGCCCGCGACCGGCTTGACGATCGGCCGCTGATACGGCGCGTAACTCGCGCCATAGGTCTTGATCAGTTGAAACGACGACGTCGCGCCGTCGCCGACGCCGATCCCCTGATCGAACGGTGAGATCGCCTCGCCGCTCGGTGCCGAGTTGCAATCGAGACGATCGCGCCAGCGGAAGCCATGGAGCTGCCCGCGCCGCTCCTCGAAAAACGCCACCACGCCGCGCAGCGCATCGAGCGTCTTGACTCCGTAACCGGCGTCGTAACGCCGCCGCGAATGCGCCCAGCGCGCGTTGCGCTGCTCGCGTCCGGAGCCGAACGAAACGATGTCGGTGCGCCGCTCCGGCCCGCCCGCGCTTTTCAGCGCGACGTCAAGCGGAAACAGCACCTCATGAAATGCGCTCATGACTATCCTCCCGTCATTGCAGGCGCTCGGGTCGGAGTGCTCCTCGCAATGACGTCGACTACAAGCTGCGCTGCCCGCGCGCGACGGCGCGAGCGATCTGGCCGGTGATGTAGCTCTCCGAGCGGCGGAAACTCTCCATGTCCGGCGTCGCGATCTGCACCGTGATGGTGTTGCCGCCGCCCGCGCCGCTGACGCCGAGGCGGCCGTCCGATCCGCGCTTCAGCGGCATGATGGCTTCCGGCCCCGCCTCGCCCGCGAGCCCGACGCCGCCATCCATCATCGGGAAATAGGTCGGCGTGCCGATGACGCCGCCGGTCGCGAACGGCTTCACCGCGCCGGAGGCCGCGACCATCGACGCCGTCGATGTGCCGCCGCCTCCAGCAAGCCCCGACAACAGGCTTTCGATGCCGCCGCCGAGCGCGCTGGTCAGCGGCTTGAACGCCAATCGCACGGAGAGGTCCGACAGCCGCAGCGCCAGCGACTTCAGCACGTCATCGAACTGCTTGCCGCCGGTCACAGAGGTCGCGAAGGCCGAAGTCATGGCGCGCGCGAAACCGTTGGCGCTGGATGAGAGGTCGCGGGTTTTCAGCGTCAGGCTGTCCAGCGTGCCGGCGGTGTCGAGCAAATCACTGTCATCGGCCATGGGCGGTCTCCGTGACGGGGTCGGGAAATCTCTGCATCAGGTCGTCAAGGTCGACGCGCTTGAGCGGCGCGACGAGCGGCCCGCGCACGGCGGCAATGGCCGCGGCCAGTTCGCGCGGCGTCATGCGCCAGAAAGCGTCCGGCGCGAGCCGCAGCACACCGACGCCGAAGCCCATCGCCGCGCGCCAGGGGAATGGCTTCATCATGCCGTCCCGCTCCCATCGTCAAACGTCGCCGCGATCAGGTCGGCGGCGATGCGCACATAGGTGGTGACGCCGCCGGGCGCGGTCATCGCCGCCACTTCGTCGTCGCGCACCGTCTCGCCTGCGCCGCGCAGACCGGCCGCGATGATGTGTACGAGATCGCGCGCCTTCATGTGGCCGGTGCCGAAACGCTCCGCGAGCGCGGCGAGATCGTCGGCGTCGAATGCGGCTTCGAGTTCGGCCAGCGCTCCGAGCGTCAACACCAGCGTGCGGCGGTGACCGCCGAGTTCGGCCTCGATCTCGCCACGATAACGATTGGCCATCGCACTCTCCCCTACAACGCCGCGAACGTCAGCGCGCCAGCGGACTCGAGCGAGATGTCGAACGTCACCTCGCCGTTGTGCTCGCCGGAGAACTCCAGACCGGAGATCTGGTATTCGCCCTGGATGGTGCCGAAGTCCGGCACGATCACCTGACAGGTGTTGATCGCGCCTTCGAAGAACGCCTGCCGCACCAGCGCATCGGACGCCGCGTCCTTGAACAGCCCGCGCCCCGAAATCGACGCGCGCTTCACGCCCGCGCCGGCCAGCAACTCGCGCCAGCGGTCGACCGACTCCGCGTGGGTGACATCGACCAGCTCGGCGTTGAACGCGATCTTGCGGCTGCGCATTCCCGCGACGGTGACGTAGCTCGATCCGTCGAACATCTTCACCAACAGGTCCTTGCCTTTTTGTGCGCCCATGGGGCTGTCCTCCTTCAAACAACGGGTTCGGTGACGGCACGAAAGCGCACCACGGCGTGATAGATGCGGCCGTCGTTCTCGCGGCGGATGTCGGCGACGGCGAAGCGCATGTTGACGAGGCGATGGCCGTCCGGCGTCAGCGGCGCGTCGTCCAGCGCCTGCAACAGCGCGCCCGCGATGCCGTGCGCTTCCTTGTGGCCGCCCTGCCGCGACCAGGCGTGCAAGGTCAGCAGATGCTCCTGCGTCGGCCCATCGTCGGACGACGCATCGGTGACGCGCGCCTCGCCCAGCGTGACATAGGGAAACACCGCGCCGCGCGGCGGCGCATCGTAAACGCGCGCGCCGCCGAGCGCGGTGGTGAGGCCGCTGTCGGCGATGAGTGCATGATGAATCGCGGCACGAAGCGCCAGATTGGCTGGGGTCATTGTTGGTATCCATTGGAATGCAGGTGTGGCGTGGAACACGCTGTCAGCCCTCATTGCGAGCGGAGCGAAGCAATCCAGAAAGCCACGGAGCAAGAACTGGATTGCTTCGAAGCTCACGCTCCTCGCAACGACGAGTTGGGCGTAAGCCATCACTCCACACGCGATTCCGCCTCGATCTCGATGAAGCGGCCGTCGTCGCGTTGGTGGAGCGACAGGATGCGATAGACGCGCGGCCCATCGACCAGCCGATGCTGCAGCGTCAGCACGTAGCCGCAGCGGATGACGATGCGATAGCGCACACCCGCGCCGTCCGCGTCGGCGGCAACGTCGTGACGCGCACCGAGCGGCGTGACCTGCGCCCACACCTTCGCGAAGGTCGCGTAGTCGCGGGCGACCCCGCCCTGCCCGTCGTCGGTTTCCAACGGCGCCTCGATAGCGATCCGCGTTCGCAATGCACCGGGATCGATCATAGCGACAGCACCCGATAGGACGCGATCATGGCGTTGACGCTGCCGGGCAGCATCGCCACGGTCTGGCCGATGGCGGCGAGCCCGCGATTGTCGTACCAGTGCGCCACCAGCGTGCGCACCGCATGACGCAGCACGTCGGGCACGTCCGACGCGCTGTCGCCGAAGCCGACCGTGACGTCCAGCTCGATGCCCGCGACGTCGCCCCCCGGCATCGGCAGCGACCATGGCGGCGCGGCGATGGTGTTCGCCGCCGCATCGACGACAAAACGCCCGGTGTCGATCGCGACAGTGTTTCCCGCCGCATCGCGGATGCGCGCCGCCGTCACCGCGCGCAATGGCGCAAGCCGCGGCGCGATCCGGCCGTCAGGCGGCCAGCGATCCAGCACCAGCCGCCAGGTCTGGGTGATAAGTCCGCGCCGCGTCAGCGCCTCGACCTGCCCGCGCGCCGATGCGATCAATGCGACGATCAGCGCGTCGTCGTCATCGTGCTCGACGCGCAGAAAGCTTTTGGCGTCGGCCACCGCCCACGGCTCCGTGGCCGGCGGCACCAGCAAGATTGCGGGCATGGTCGATCCTTTCACTGGTCCGAAGTTGACAGACGCGAGGCGGCAATGCTTTGTCCCGCGCATGAAACAGATGTTCGCTTTCGCGCTCGGCGCGACGCTGCTTGGGTTGTCGCCGCCCGCGCATGCCATGGTCGGCGGCGCGCCGTCGGCTGAAAACGGGCTCGGCCGTTTCGTCGTCACCGTGGTCGGCTCGCGCGGCAATTTCTGCTCGGGCGCGCTGATCGCGCCGGATGTGATCCTCACCGCCGCGCATTGCGTGCCGGCGGGGACCACCACCAAGATCGTCGCCTATGACGCGCAACGACAACCGCAACTGCTCGACGTGCTCCGTGTCGCGACGCACCCGAATTACAGCAGCGGCGGTATCGCCAGCCATCGCGCCAGCGCCGATGTCGCGCTGCTGCAACTCGCCACGCCGATGGCGGGAAAATCTCCCGCGCCGCTCGGCAGCCCCCGCGCGCCGATCGCCGCCGGTGCGCGCTTCACGGTCGCCGGCATCGGCGTCACGCGGCGCGGCGACGGCAAGAGCGGCGGCACCGCACGCGCCGCGACGCTCGCCGCCACAGGCCGCCCCGGCTCGCTGCAGATCCGCCTGGTCGATCCCGCAACCAACAACACCCGCGAAGGCCTCGGCGCCTGCACCGGCGATTCCGGCGGCCCGGTGTTCGAGGAGCAGAACGGCCGCGACGTGATCGTCGGCGTCATCAGTTGGTCCACCGGCGCCACCAACACGGCGGGTTGCGGCGGCCTTACCGGCGTGACGCCGCTGACGCTCTATCGCGACTGGATCGAACGCACCGCGCAAGGCTGGCGCGGGCGTTGAGGGATGTGCGACACTCGCGCGTCGCGGCCCGGCCGAATACAAACCGACAGCCGCGACGTTGTTTGATCGCCTGAACGAAACCCGTTGACCGTTGAGGGCTCGCCATGTTGTTCATCCGCCGCAGCGTCGTCATGATCCTGGCTGCCCTGCTGCTGCCGCCGTCGCTGCCAGCATTGGCGGAAACCACCATCCTGCGCGGCACGGTGAATTACGTGGAGCGCATGGCGTTGCCGGCCGGCGCTGTCGCGATCGTTCAGCTTGCCGATGTCTCGCGCGCCGATGCGCCCGCCGCGATCATCGCCGAGGACCGCATCGCCGATGTGAAAGGCAGCTCGATTCCCTATCGTCTTTCCTTCGACCAGAACAAAATCGATCTGCGTCATCGTTATGCGCTGCAAGCTCGCATCATGGACGGCGACCGCCTGCTCTTCACCACCATGCAACATCATTCGGTGTTCGCCGGCGGCCGTAACAACACCCGTATCCTGGTGAGACGCGTCGCGGAATATGCGCCCGCCGGCGCCTCGCCGGCCGGCAAGTGGCTGGCCGAGGATATTCTCGGCGGCGGCGTCATCGATCGCCTGCAAACCACGCTGGAGATCGCAGCCGATGGCACGGTCTCCGGTCATGGCGGCTGCAATCGCTATCGCGGCCGGGTCAGCATCACCGGCGAAAGCATCAGTTTCAGCCCGTTGGCCTCGACGAAAATGGCCTGCACGCCCGCCGCCATGACGCAGGAGCAGAAATTCCACCAGGCACTCGAGAAGGCGCGCAGCTTCCGCATCCAAGCCCGCGAACGCAAGCTGATCCTGCGCGACGGCAGCGGCGCGACCGTGGCGCGGCTCGCCGCGATGTAGCCCCGCGCCGGCGTTAAGATTTCTTAAAGACACGGCGCTACCCTAGGCGAATCATCGGAGCGTTCCATGTTTCGTCTTGTCATCCTCACGGCCGCCGTTCTCGGTCTTGCAGCCGCCGCGCACGCCGCCGACCTGCCGGCGCACAGCCGCCTCGGCGCGATCTTCGCCGAACCGCCGCCCGCCCGTGTCGCAGCGCCGCGCGTTGTTGTGGAGGAAGACTACGAAACGGTGTTCGCGCCGGAGGTCGATATCCCGCCGCTGGTCAACGGCTATTACGGCAAACCGAAATCCTTCCGCTACCGCTCCTATTACGGAACCTCGCCGGACATCATCTTCAGACGCCTGCCCTACGCTTGCGGCAAATACGGTTACTGCTGACCGCAACAAGGCCAATGAAAAGCCCCGCCGAAGCGGGGCCAGTCATCGTCGGTTGCTACAAATCCGACAGTTAAAGGTCTGATGGTCACCAGCCCTGACGACCATACCAGTCGTCGATTTCCTTGTTCGTCTGATCCTTCTGATAGCCGTAGCGTTCCTGGATCTTGCCTTCGAGCTGATCGCGCTTGCCGTTGATGACATCGAGATCATCGTCGGTCAGCTTGCCCCACTGCTCCTTGATCTTGCCCTTGACCTGCTTCCAGTTTCCTTCAACACGATTCCAATCCATGGCGTTCTCCTTCCGTTGAGCCCTGTCAACACGCGAAGGAGAGGAGTCGTTCCTGTGTACGATTTCGTACACAGGAACGAACAACGCGGCAGCGTGTTTTCAAGTCCCAACCATGGAGGTTACCTTGAAGACACTCATCACCGCCGCCACGCTGCTCATGATCTCGACAGCGTCATTCGCCCAGACCACTGCGAACACACCTTCACAGGCGGCCGCGCCCATCGCCGCAGCCGGCGACTGGGCCGCATCGAAGTTATCGGGAGTCAACGTCTATAACGAAGCCAACGACAAGGTCGGCGAAGTGGCCGATGTCATCATCGAATCCAACGGCAAGGTTCGCGGCGTGGTGCTCGAAGCCGGCGGCTTCCTCGGCATCGGCAAGCATTACGTGCTGGTCTCGATGGACAGCCTGAAGTTTGCCAACAAGGCCGGCAAGACCACCACCGGGCAAACCTCCGACACCAAGCGCGAGTGGTTTCCCGATCGCGCGGTGTTGAACGTGACGAAGGATCAGCTCAAGGCGATGCCGGAATTCAAGTACTGAGTAGAAAAAGCCTCGAGGCTTCGCGCCTCGGGGCTTTCACCCTGCGACCTTGATAAGCCGCAACATCGTCACCAGGTGGCCTTACGGTCGCATGAAGGCGAAATCGGTGTCGGGATCGCAATTTTCCGCGAGGAACCGCAATTCGGATTGCACGTCAGCCACTGATCTCGACTGAAGATACTGGTTGACGACGAGCCCCAGCAGCGAACGGCACAGCGTATCCGTATCGACGCCCTCCGTGCTCGCCTGCTCGAGCGCCGCCTTGAAATGACGCTCCGCGATGGTGGCAGATGACATGCTGACCTCTACGGCTCCGAGGCGGCTCGCAGCGCCGCGCGTGATCCTCATCCGCATATCATAGTCGATCAGCATTAGTTTGTCGCAGATCAAGCAACCCGCGCTTCCGCCCGGATCGAACCGTCATTGCGAGGAGCGTCAGCGACGAAGCAATCCAGTCCCTGCTTTGCGGCTTTCTGGATTGCTTCGCTTGCGCTCGCAATGACGGAAATCATCGACAGCGATCAGCTCGCGGCGAACTTCATCAGTTTGATGGCGTCGAAGTCCTGTACGCCGCCGCCAACGCGCTTGGTGGTATAGAACAGCACGTAGGGTTTAGCGGAATACGGATCGCGCAGCACGCGGACGCCGAGCCGATCGACGATCAGGTAGCCACGGCGGAAATCCCCGAACGCGATCGACAGCGAGTTGGCCTCGACGTCCGGCATGTCTTCCGCCTCGACCAGCGGGAAGGTCATCAGCGAGGCGCGGCCGCCCGCCTGTGCCGGCGGCTGCCTCAAATACACCCCGCCGGTGTCCTTGAACTTGCGGATCATGGCCTGGGTCTTGCGGTTCATGACGAACGCACCGTTCTGGCGATAGCCCGCCTTCAGCGCGTAGATCAGATCCACCAGCGCATCGGACGGATTCGACGCCGCGAAGCCGCTGGCGCCACCGCTGGCAACAGTGCCGAGCTTGCCCCACACCCAGGACGCATTCGCCACCGTATCCGATTGCAGAAAGCCCTTCGGCTTGTTGCTGCCGTCACCGTTGACGAAGGCCGCGCCTTCCTGCACCGCGAAGGTCAGCTCCACCTCGGAGGCGATCCACTCGTCGATGTTCACCGCGGCGTCATCGAGCAGGGTCGCGGTGGCCGCCGGCATGGCGTAAAGCTCCATCGCGGGAAAGCTCAATGCATCGAGCGTCGGCGACGTGGTCTGCGTCCGCGTATCGGTCTCGCCGACCCAGCCCGTCGCCGGCCCCGCGGTCATGAACGGCTTCTTGTAGACGCCGCCGGAAATCTCGCGCACCGAGGCGAGCGCGCGGATCGGCGAGATCGCCGCGAGCCGCCGGCCGATGTCGCGTTCGAGTTCGGTCGGCACCAGATAGCCGCCATCGGCGTTGGAGCCCGCCGACATCGCCTTGGTTTCCAGCGCCCGCAACGCGCCCGTCTCGCCGGAGCGCACGTAGGCGTCGAACGCGCTCTTGTGCTCGCGCGCGGCGGTGTCGGAGAGGAGCTTGCCGCGCCCTTCCAGCGCCGGCCGCGCGTGGCGCAGCGCCAGTTCGTCCATCCGCTTGGTTTGCAGGTCGAGCGCGGTGTTGATGCGATCGACCTTCTCCTCCAGCAGCACATCGCCTCGTTTGCGCTCCAGCGCGCCGAGCCGTTCGTCGTTGGCGGATTTGAACTCCTCGAAGGTGGCGCGCAACTCGTCGAAGCCGTCGCGCGGCGTGTAGGCGATGCCGGATTTGTGCTCCGGCGCAGACTGGATGATGTCGAAGTCCATGGGGTTCTCCTGGTGGGTGATGGTACGACGTATGTGCGGACAGGAATGAGGATCGGACGGGGATATGTCGTCGTCATTGCGTCGCTAGGCTCGCAATCACGGGACCGACGCACGGAAGGCGCGCGTCCGGCTTCCATCGATGCCGGCGCTCACTTCAACTCGGCGACGCAATAAGCTAGAAGATGACGCATCGAGACCAGCATCCGGGTGCCGCCATGCGCTTTCTCATTCTCGTCTGGGTCGTGCTCGCGCTGTCGGGGGCCGGCGCGGCGTGGTACGCGATGCGGCCGGGAAAGCGTCGCGGCGCTTGGCTCGGCATCGCGCTCGCGGCGGTGCTGCTCGCCGCCTTCGCGGCGTCGTTCATCCTGTTCGGCAGCAGCGTCGACAAATCCTTCGTCGCGGTGGCGAGCTACTTCTTCAACTGGGGCATGGCGGCGGGCGGCGGCGCAATCTGCATCGGCGCCATCGTCGGCCTCGCGCTGGCGCTGGCGTACAAGCGGTAACGAACGCGCCCGGACCGCGCCGGTACATCCGCGGCGCCGTCCGGGCTTCGCCACGCCCGCTCCGCCGCCGCGCGACGTGGCGAGGCCTTCACGGCATCGATGCGCGCGCCGGCGAGCAGCGGGAACGTGACGATGGAGATTTCCCAAAGATCGACCTGATGGAGTTTTCGAACGCGCGTCTTCGGATCGACGCGCCCGCGCACGGTGCGATAGCCGATCGACAGCCCGTCGATGGCGCCCGAGCGCAGCAACGCCAGCAGTTCGCGGCCGCGCGCAACATCGGGAATGAGCTTGCCCCGCGCCCACAGCCCGCGAAAATCCTCGCGCAGTTCGAGCCAGATGCCGACCGGTTCGCCCGGGTCATGCTGGAACAGCATCGGGATTCTCCGCAAGCCACGCTGCCGCAGGGTCTGCGTGAACGCGCCGGGCATCACCATGTCGCGCGCCTGGTCGATCTCGCCGAACAGGCTGGCGTAACCTTCGATGACGCCGTCCTGCGACAGCGCCACGCGCGAGGTGGATGGCATGGGGGCGTGCATGGGCGTCCTCGCAAGCTGCGGGGTGATAACGAACGGCCGATGTCAGATGAAAGCGACGGGCGCTAGCGCGTGCGTTTGGCCGGCTTGCGGCGCGGCTGCGGCTTGGCGCGCGCCGGCTTCACCGGCGCCTTGCGCTGGATGCTGTCGAGGTGACGCAAGAATTCGCGAAACACGTTGAGGTGGCCGGCGCCGGATTTGCTCTCGGGCCGCAGCGTCCGCATCATGCTGTGCAGGGTGTCCATCAGTCGTAATCCTCGAAATGCTGGCCGCTGGCGCGGCGGTTGAAACGCGACAATTCACGGATGAAATCGTCGAAGCGGCGCGAGGCGGCGGCGAGTTCGCGCAGTGTGAACAAGAGCCCGCCGCTTGCCGCGCTCGCCCAGAGGAACAGCGCCAGGTGCGCGAGATCGCCGCGCGCGACAAACGTGTCGATCAGTTCGGACATCTGGGATCGGCTCACTCGAAACGGTCGCCGCCGACGAGCGGCGCATAACCCACCGCCTCGCGCTTTTCGTTCAGCGTGAGGAACGGCGCGGCGGTGACGCGCTCCCACAGCGCATTGCGATCCGACGCCAGCGCCTCGATGCGGTCGCTGTCGATGACGAGACGAACGCCGTCGCCGAATTGCGGCGCAAGCCATTGCGCGAGCGACGTTCCGATCCGCGTCGCCAGCGGCAGCACGGTCTGCCGCCAGAATACGCGGTTGGCTTCCTGGAAATTCGCGTAGGTGTTGTCGCCGGGAATGCCGAGCAGCATCGGCGGCACACCGAAGGCGAGCGCGATCTCGCGCGCGGCGGTGTGTTTGGCTTCGAGAAAGTCCATGTCCTTCGGCGTCAGCGACATCGCTTTCCAGTCGAGCCCGCCTTCGAGCAACAGCGGACGCCCGGCATTGGCGGCGCCCTGATAGGTCTCGGTGAGTTCGCGCTTGAGCCGATCGAACTGCGCGTCGTTCAGCACCGCCCCTTCCGGTCCGGAATAGACCAGCGCGCCGGAAGGCCGCGCCGCGTTGTCGAGCAGCGCCTTGTTCCAGCGGGCCGCCGCGTTGTGCGTATCGACGGCGACGGCGGCGGCTTCCAGCGGCGCGAGGCCGTAGTGATCGTCGAGCGGATGGAAGAATGTCAGGTGCAGGATCGGCGGAATTCGCGACGACAGTTGATCGAACCGGACGCTGCGTCCGCCGGCGCTGTATTCATAGGCCTCGGCCCAGCCGTCGGCGCCGGGCGCCGCCTTCATGCGGTCGGGACGCAACGCATGGAGTTCGCGCACATCGTCGTCGAGCGCCACCGCTTCGACATAGGCGTTGCCGGCAAGCAGAAGATGCGACACCAGCGTCTCGAGGAACGCCGCGCCGTCCTGGCGCGGATTGGGCCGCGCCAGCAGCGCCGCGAGCGGATGCGCCGCATGTTCCTGCGCGCCGTCGAAGACGAGATAACAACATGACGCCGCGTTCTCGGCGATCATCCGCACCGCGCGATGCACGATGGCGTTGCCGAGATAACCCGCGCGCGCCAGCGCCGCGTAGTCGCGCGGTGTCCACCGCGCACGGCCACCGCTCTCGAACGCCAGCACCTGCGCAGTGCGGCTGGCTTTCGCTTCCGGCGCGCGGAGATAGGCTTTCAGGCGTTGCAGCATGAGGTGTCCTTCTTGGATGTGTCGCTGCCCGCTGATTGCGCTTCGCAGCGGGTTTTAGTGCCCGTCATTGCGAGGAGCGAAGCGACGAAGCGGTCCAGACTCTGAAAGGAAGACTGGATTGCTCCGCTTCGCTCGCAATGACGATCGACCTTACAACTCCCGCACCCGTGGCATCGTGGGCGCGGAGGCGGTCAGCGCGGTGACGGCCCAGACCAGCGCATCGAGGCGATCCGGCGAGCGGGCCGACGACAGGCCGCCGCGCGCGAAATCGCACATCTCGTCTTCCAGCGCCGGGAAGCAGCCGGCGTGTTTGACGCGGCCCTGTTCGTAGAGCGTCGCCACCGGTTCGGCGCGCACCCACTTGCCGCGCGTCGCCCGCACCGACGTCACCGGCACGGAAACGTCCACCTGCTTGATCACCGCTTCCACCATCTCGCCGCCCTGATTGATCTCCGCGACCAGCGCGTCGGCTTCCAGCCGCCGCCACAGCGCGATCGCCCTGGACGCCCACGCCGAGGGCGTCGCCGCGCTCACGGTGTCATCCGCCAGCACGAACACCCGGCCGGTCTCGCTGATGCCGGCCGCGACGATGCCGCAGGCATCCGCGCGCTTGCTGCTCGATGCCGGCGGATCGACCGCCACCACGATGCGCGTCAGCTGTGGCGCGCCGTCAACGCGACACGCTTCGATCAGCGCGCGCGACCACAGCGCGTCGGGCCGATCCTCGATGATCTCGCCGTCAAGTTCCTGCCGCCCCAGCCGGGTGTTCTGATAGCGCGCCATCACGCCTTTCAGGAACGTCGGCGCGAGGTTCAGCGCGTTGGCCTGCGTCGGCGCACGGGTCGTCACGCTCGATGGGTCGACCATCAATCGCTTGAGCAGCGCTGTCGGGCGCGGCGTCGTGGTGATCAGTTGCCTCGGCTGTGATCCCAGCCGCAAGCCGAATTGCAACATGTCGAAGGTGGCCTCGGCGTAGCGCCACTTCGCCATCTCGTCGGACCACGCGCAGCCGAATTGCGGGCCGCGCAGGCTCTCCGGATCTTCCGCCGAGAACGCGTAGGCCACCGCGCCGTTGGCCCATTCCAGCCGCTTGCGCGACGGCGACCAACTCGGGCGATCGCGCCGCGGATGCACGGCGAGCAGCCCGGAAATGCCTTCGATCATCACCTCACGGACATCGTGCTCGGTTTCCCCCACCAGCGCGATCCGCGTCACCGGCGCGTCCGCGAACGGCGGCAAGCCCAGCGCCTGCGCGCGGATCCATTCCGCGCCAGCGCGCGTCTTCCCCGCGCCGCGCCCGCCGATGAGAAGCCATGTCAGCCAAGGATCGCGTCGTGCCGCGCCGTTGGCCGCGACCGCTGGCGGACATTGATGTGGATGCGCGAAGATGTCCCAGGTGGTGGCGAGCGTCTCCAGCTCGGTTTCATTCAGTTGCGTCAGGATGTGCAGTCTTTGCGTCGGCGACAAGCTGGTCCAGGCGTCGCGCGAGCGCCAGTCGAAGTTCGCTGAGATCTCGCGGCACGGCGTCGTCATCCTCGCGCTTCTCTTTCTTCTCGTTGAGCCGCAGTGCGGTGACCTCGCGCAGCGTGCGCGCCAGCGACGCCAGCGTGCGGGCGCGGCGCTCGGCTTCCGTGCGCTGGCGCGGCGGCACGTAATGGCCGCCGACGATCACCTCGATCTGGGTCAATTCGCGTTCGATGGCGCGGCTGACGCGCTCGATGAGCGCACGTCCCGCAGCCGGGGGCGGATCGGCCGCCCGCTCCACCGCGCTGCGTTTGGCGCGTCCCTGATGATCAGGTGCCCGCGCTTTCGCCGCGCGCAACACCGCAACCCTGCTCCTGGCGACATCGTCGCCGTCATCGATGACGAGCGGTGTTTCATCGACCAGTCGTTGCATCCTGGCGACGGTGGCCTTTCGTGCCGCGCCGGCCGTCGTCTTCGTTGAGGCAGAGGCCGATCGTGTCACCACCTTCGCCGCGCCGGTTGTTTTTCTGGCGGCGGTCTTTTTGGGAGTTGTCTTCTTCACGCGCGCGCGCACGGTTCCGGCCGGCGACGTCACCGGTTTCGTCGTCCGCTTCACCGCCATGTGAATTTTGCTCCCGCGCCACGCGTGATGCGCGGCGGCATCAATTGAGCCGTCATTGCGAGCGGAGCCAAGCAATCCAGAAGATCATGAACCAAGGGCTGGATTGCTTCGTCGGCTACGCCTTCTCGCAATGACGAAAAGCCGCCATGAACGATTTGAAACACCAACGATTTGAAACGCCACTACCCGCGAATGAAGACGAACCACACAATACCGAGGATGACGACAGCCAGCCCGGTGCTGATCACGAGCAACGCCAGCACCGACGGCCCCGGTTCGCCCTGACGGGCCTCGGTCGGCGTTTCGACAATCTGTCCGTGTTCCTTTGTTGCCATGGTGTCCTCTCCTCTGCCCGTCGACCATCATTGGATCGACGACGCCGGGGCAACGCATGGCGAAGAATGATCGTTCCAGCTCAAAGGGTTGATGCCGACGCGCAGATGTGCCGCGCGCCATGAATGGAACGTCGTGGCTGCGCCGCGCCCACCGGACCGCAATGCCGTCCGGCGTTCCGTCCGCAACACCCAATTCTGGAGCATGGCGTGACCTTACCCGAGGAGCGTCACGCTGTCAAGGCATAAATTCCTAGGATAAAAATCTGTATCCGTTATTGCCCAGCGTTCTGGATTGTGGTCGCGATCGGCTGAAGCCTGCCGGCCGTGTTGGTGCCGACCGCCTGCAACGCGGCGATCATCACCATGGCGATCCCGGCGGCAATCAATGCGTATTCGATCGCGGTAGCGCCGGATCGATCGTCGAGAAATCGCATCAGAAACGGCCGCACGGGAAACTCCTGTCGTCGGTCCAGCGTATCCCCGCCACCGACACGGCGGCGAACACCACGACCAACCTAGCGGCAAAAGATTGCACAGCCGCTAACGCGATCGCGCAGCGATCAATCAAATGCAACCTATTCTGGCGATCCGGCATCGGGCTGGTCACGCGGGACCCGCGATCATCGTCGCGATCCGTTAACGATAGGATCCAGCGCGCCCCTACTCCGCCATGTCCATCGGCGGCGGCGCGGCGGGGCCGGCCAGCGGCCGCTCCTCCATCAGCACCATGCAGGCGAAGGAGACGCTGAGCAGCGCCACAGCCGCACCGAACACGTAGCGGAACGCGGCGATCATCTGCGCGGCGGTGGCGTTATGGAAGGCATCGGCGGCGATGCCGTGCCCGCTGGCGTCAGGCTGCGCCGCGCCTTGTCCCAACGCGATCAACAGCAGCGCGGTCATCGCCGCCACCGCGAACGATCCCATCAGCGCACGGCAGAAATTCATCGCGCCGGTGACGGTGCCGACCTGCGGCCGCGCCACCGCGTTCTGGATCGAGACCACGCTGACCGGGAATGTGGTGCCGAGCCCGAAGGCGAAGACCGAGAGCACGGTCAGCATCGCCCACAGCGGCAACGTGACGAACATCATCACCAGCCCGGTGAAGACGGCGGTGCCGGTGCCGAGGATCGCCACGATCTTGTAATGCGGCAGCGTCGCCATCGCGCGGCCGGCGGTCCACGCGCCGAGCACCGAGACCGCGACGAGCGGAATGAGCGCAAGTCCGGCTTCGCTGGCGGTGAGGCCATAGACGACGAGGTAATAGATCGGCAGATGCACCGTCAGCCCGACGATCGCGCCCACCGCGCAGCCGCCGGCGAGAATCCCGAACGGCACCACGCTGCCGCCGAGCAGCGGCAACGGCACGAAAGGTTCGTTGACCCGCCCGGCATGCCAGACGAAGCCCACCGCGAACAGCACCGTCGCGCCGATCATCGCCAGCGCCTGCGGCGACGACCATGGCAGCCGCGTGCCGCCCCAGGTCAACAGCAGCGTGAAGATCACCGCGGCGGCCATCAGCAGCACACCGCCGAGCCAGTCGACCTTGCGGCGGCGGTGAAACACCGGAATCCGCTTCATGCGCGGCAGCAGCAGCCCGAGCCCGGCCAGCGCGAGCGGCACGTTGATCCAGAAAATCAGCGACCAGTGCAGATGTTCGGCGAACACGCCGCCCAGCACCGGGCCGCCGATACCCGCCGCCACCCAGACGCCGCTGAAATAGGATTGATAGCGGCCGCGTTCGCGGGGCGTGACCACATCGGAAATGATGGTCTGCACGATCGGCATGATGCCGCCGCCGCCGAGCCCCTGCACGCCGCGCGCGACGATCAGCACCGTCATGTTCGGCGCCAGCGCGCACATCACCGAGCCGGCAATGAACAGGCTCAACGCCAGCACGATCATCGCCTTGCGGCCGTAGATGTCGCTGAGCGTGCCGAACACCGGCGCAACCGCGGTCGAGGCCAGCAGATAGGCGGTGATGATCCAGGACAGGTTGGCGGCGTCGCGGAATTGCACGCCGATGGTCGGCAGCGCCGTCGCCACGATGGTCTGGTCCAGCGCGGCCAGGAACATCGTCAGCATCAGGCTCATCAGAATGGTGCGGACCTCGCCCTGCGTCAGCGCGGCGCCGGGGGCGAGCGGCGGCGACCGGTCGAGTTCGATCACGTCGTCCGTCAGTCGTCGTGCAGCAGCGCCAGGCAAGGATTGCACCTCGCCCGCGCCATCGGTGTGGGTTTTGAACCTGTTCATTCCGGTCGCTGGATAAAGCGGGCGACGCCACTTGCGCCGCGCATCAATACGCGCGACCTGATTAACGTGTTAAAAAACGTTCGCCCAGCCATGCCGACGCATGGGTGGCGCGCGGCGCTGCATACACGATGACGTTCGCGTGAGCATGACCGGCGCGCGGAATTAGGCCGGCCGCTTCTTCAGCCGCGCGCGCCGCGGCAGCATCGCCGGCCAGCGGACGATGTGATCCTCCAGTTCCGAATCCGGAACGTCATCCTCGGTGCCGAACACCCGGCCGCGCACCGATACCCCCGCCTCATGCACGGTGTTCGGATCGCCCGAAATCAACGGGTGCCACCAGTAAAGGTCCCGGCCCTCCGCCACCAGCTTGTAGGCGCAGCTCGGCGGCAGCCAGTTCAGGGTGCGGACGTTCTCCGGGGTCAGCCGCACGCAGTCCGCGACTTGAGCGGAGCGATTCGGATAATCCTTACAGCCGCAGGTCCCGGCATCGAGCAATTTGCAGGAGACATGGGTGAAATAGATCTTCCCGGTGTCCTCGTCCTCGAGCTTTTCCAGGCAGCAACGCGCACAACCGTCGCACAGGCTCTCCCATTCGGCGCTGGACATTTCCTCCAACGCCTTGGTTTTCCAGAAGAAACCGTCCTGATCGGAGGGTTGTGGGGGCCGGCGCGTCATCGGGTCGAGGTATCCGGACAAGGAATTTGGCGACGATGTAGGGGCACCCGCCCCCACAGCGCAAGCAAGCATCGGCGCCGGGCCCGTTCTTCCCCGAGGTCGGTCCACCCCGTCATTAGCCGTACTGGCGGAAAAGCCAACGAAGCCATTGGTTTATCGTCTGGCCTCGGCTAGAAGATGGCCCGCGCCAATCCGGACGTAAAAGCGCCACGGGATTGCCGCAAGATTCCCGGACGACGTTTGAGAGCGCTCGGGCTTGTTCGAACGCCGCAAGTGGTCAAGGGTCCTGGTGCGCCAACT